>DATIXH010000028.1:0-3408 GCA_035518775.1 Candidatus Acidiferrum sp. | reverse complement strand
GGCCCGGCGCTTCGCCGATCTGCGCGCTCGCGTGGCCGCCTGGCGCAAGAGCGGCGAGAGCATCGGGCTGGTTCCCACCATGGGGGCACTGCATGAGGGCCATCTGGCCCTGGTGCATGCGGCAAAGAAGGAGAACGATCGGGCGATCGCCACCCTGTTCGTCAATCCGACTCAGTTCGCGCCGACCGAGGATCTCGCTGCCTATCCGCGCGATGAAGGAGCCGACCGCCGGCTGCTGGGCGAAGCGCGCTGCGATCTGCTGTTCGCGCCGGATGTGAGCGAGATGTACCCGCAGGGGTTCGCAACGACCGTGAGCGTGGCCGGGCTGACCGAGCATCTCTGCGGCCCGCATCGTCCGGGCCATTTCGCCGGTGTCGCCACGGTCGTCTCCAAGCTGTTGAACCAGGCCCAGGCTGACCGCGCCTATTTTGGCGAAAAGGACTTCCAGCAATTGCAGGTCATCCGCCGCATGGCCCGCGATCTCGACATTCCCACGGCAATCGTCGGCGTGCCGACGGTGCGCGAGGCGGATGGGCTCGCCATGTCGTCGCGCAACCGCTACCTCTCGGCTGCGGAACGCCGGCAGGCAGCGACCTTTCCAAGATTGCTGCGCGACGCGGCAAAAAATCTTGCCGAAGGCCGCGAGGCAGAAGGCGAGCTTGAAAAGATACGCCAGGGCCTCGGTGCCGCCGGCTTTCGCAAGATCGATTACGTGACGCTCGCCGACCGCGACACGCTGCAACCGCTCTCGCACGCGAACAAGGACTCGCGGCTGTTCGCGGCGGCCTGGCTCGGCCGCACGCGGCTCATCGACAACTGGCCCGTGGGCTAAATCTTCGGGCTAAATCTTCGGGCGAAATTTCCGGGCTAACTCCCCAGCCGCGCTCAGCGCATCTTGGCAATGGGCTGGATGAACTGGGGCTCGATGTCCCAGGGGAACAGGATCCAGGTATCCTGACTCACCTCGGTGATGAAGGTATCGACGAGCGGCCGGCCAGCCGGCTTGGCATAGACGGTGGCGAAGTGGGCCTTGGGTAGCATGTCGCGCACCGCCTTGGCGGTCCGTCCGGTGTCCACGAGATCGTCGATGATCAGCATGCCAGTTCCGTCGCCGGCGACGCCCTTGAGGACGTTGATCTGGCCCTGGTTGCGGTCGTCGTAGCTGGCGATGCAGACGGTATCGATCAGCCGAACCTCGAGCTCGCGGGCGACGATCGCAGCCGGTACGAGGCCGCCGCGCGTGATGGCGACGATGCCCTTCCACGGCCCTTTCTCGATCAGCCGCCACGCCAGGGCCTTGGCGTTGCGATGCAGCTCCTCCCAGGTGACCGGAAAGTTCTTCTGATATTGCCCGCTCACGGCGCTCCTCCCCCACGATCGGCGTGCGGGAGAGTCGTCTAGCCCACCCCTCGGGTTGACCGCAACGGGAAAGCGTCAGACGCTCTGGTCAGGCGCATCGGTGAGCCAGCAGCCATTGATGCGCCAGCTGCCGTCGGGCTGGCGCTGCATCTCATAGATGGCAAGCACGGGCTTGCCGTCCGGGCCGACGACAAGGACCTCCTGCAGCAGCCGTCCGTTCTCCTCCTTCAGCCCGCGGAACTCGACCTCGCGCGGGCGGTAGACAGCGGGATAGCCCGTCTTCACCATCTGCATGAAGATATCGGCATTGCCGAACTTCTGCTGAATGGTGGGCGAGGCATAGCCATAGGCCGTCGGCCCATCGTCCTTCTCGAACGCCGACATTTGGGACTGGATGACCTGACGGATCGCAGCCTGATCGGCGTCGCTCGCCTGCGCCAGCGCCGGGCCGGCCGCAAAGACCGCCAGAACCGAGACGATGCCCAGCAATCGAACAAGCGCCCCCATAGCCGAGCCTCCGCGACGGATGACCCGAGCATTATACGCCCGACACCGGGTTTTGGTTGCACGGCCACGCATTCCCTTGTCGTGCGCCAGAAACGGCGAGGCCGGCGCCGCAGCGGCGGCGCCGGCCCGTCGGATGCATGAGCGTTTGAGGTTGTTCAGCGAATGTAGAGGCGTATCTCGTTGACGTCGGTCGGCTGACCGGTCCAGGTCATGATGCTAACACGATCCGGCCCGATGCCCAAGTTGGACAGCGACTTCATGACGGCCGCCGCCTCGGCGTGGGCCTGCTCGGTCAGATCGGCCAGCTCATCAGCGGTGCCGGCCCGCGGGGTCACGGCCACCAGATCGAAGGCCAGATTCGGCTTGCGCTCGACGGCGCGCTTGACCGCCTCGGACAGCGCCTTCTCGTAGTCGACGCTCGATTCGGTGAAGCGGATGACGACGTAGGGACGGCCCGTCGCCAGACCGGAGCCGGGCGGCGAAACGTCGCCCGCAGCCGCCGTCTGCGATGGTGCGGGCTGCGGGGGCGCCGCCGTCTGCGTCGCGTCTGGGGCAGAGGGGGCCGAAGCGGCCGGCGCTGAATCGGAGGCCGCCGTCTGCGACGACGCGGGCTGCGGAGCCGCTGCCGTCTGCGTTGCGTCCGGGGCGGAGGGCGTCGTCGTGGCGGATGGTGAACCGGGTGCCGCTGCCTGCGACGACGGTGCGGGCTGCGGGGCGGCTGCCGTCTGCGTTGCGTCCGATGGTGCGGAGGCCGTCGATGCGGCGGGCGCTGAGTCGGATGCCCCGGCCGGCTCGGCCGGAAGTGTCGAGGGCGGCGGCGCGGAGGCGGTGTCGCTGGCCGACGCCGCGGATGGGGGCGCCGTTCCGGATGCCGCCGCATCCGCCGAGCCCGGCTTCGCCTCTTGACTCGCCGTCGCCGCCGACTCGTTCGCGGCTGCCTGTCCGGCAGCGTCGGAGGCCGCCGTTGCCGGCTGGCTCGCATCCGCGGCGGCGACTTGCACCTGCGCCGAGGGCCCCGCGCAAGCGGCCAAGCCGAGACCGGCCGTCAGCGCCATCCACAAGCAGACAGGCTTCGACGCGTGGTAAGGGCGAGTTGCTCGGGCGGCGCCGAGCGCGGAGTCGTCAAACGTTTGCATTCACCCTTCCCACCGGCCAAGCCGCCTCCCGAGAGGGCGGCTGTATTTTCGACCATCCTAGACAGCGAACGGTACGGTAACAAGGGTATCGCAGAGGTGACGGCCTTGCCTTGTGGCAACGGTTCGCCCCGTCGGCGCCCCCATCCTTGCCATGGGTGCCGCCTTTGTGTAGGGTCCGCCGCCTGCATTTCGCCCGGCAAGACGACCGGCCAAAGCGCCCGTAGCTCAACTGGATAGAGCACCAGACTACGGATCTGGGGGTTAGGGGTTCGAATCCTCTCGGGCGCGCCAGATTTCTGCGGTGCAATCGCAACGAACAAGCAAGGCCCCGCCGATGGGTGTTCGGCGGGGCCTCAGCTTCTTGGACTCGCGCGGGATATGGCCCCACGCGCCGCGGCTACATCGT
>DATIXH010000027.1:0-11147 GCA_035518775.1 Candidatus Acidiferrum sp. | reverse complement strand
GCGATCGCCCGAGCGATGGCCGTTCGGAACTACGGCGCCGGAGCGCGTTGCTCGATGCCGTAGCCGGCGTAGATGCGGCGCACCGTGCCGTCGTCGAGCAGCTTGCCGAGGGCGGCGTTGATGCTGTCGACCAGCGCGTCGTCGGCCTTGCGCATGCCGACGGCCACCGCCCAGTTGAGCTCGGGCACGCCGGCGAAGGCCATGCTGGTGCCGAGCGGCGCCTGCGGGTGGGTGAGGTTGTAGAAGCCGATGGTGGCCGGCGACACCGCGGCGACATCGATCTCGCCCCTGCCGAGCGCCTCGACCATCTCGTCCTCGAAGGTGAAGGGTATGGTAGCGATGCCGTGCTGGCCCATGTAGACGCGGGCGAGCGAGCTGACCATGGTGCCGATGCGCAGGCCCGGCGGCAGCTGCTCATAGCTCGCGACCGGCGCCACGCCCGGCCGGAAGGCGAGCGCCACGCCGCTCTGCTGGTAGGGCCGCGAGAGCTTCACATGCCGCTCGTCCTGGGCCTGCTGGTCGACGATGGAGTCGAGCACGATGTCGCAGTCGACGGCGAAGATCTGGTTGGGAAAGACTACCCAGCCGACCTCGAGCGCCACGCCCAGCTGATCGGCGAGGGCCTGCGCCAGCTCGAGCTGCACGCCGCGCCGTTCGCCCTTCTTGGCGGCGAAGGGCAGGGCGTTCGGATTGGCGCAGACCAGCAGGCGTCCGCGCTCCTTGATCGAGGACAGCGGGCGGGCGGAAAGACTCGTGGCCGTGGCGAGCAGCGCGAACGCCGCCATCATCGCCACGGCCGGCAGCCGCGTCATCATTGCGTACCCTCCGGCTTGATCGAGTGGATGAACGCAATCAGGTCGTTGAGTTGCTGGTCGTCGAGATTGCCCCCGAAGGCCGGCATGCTGCCCAGCTTGCCGTTCATGATGCGGGTGGCGATGAACTGGTTCGAGCGCTTCGTGTCCATCAGCTTCGGTCCGCGCCCGGCCTCGCGACCCATGCCCTCGTGGCACCAGCCGCAGCCGTTGTTGGAGAAGACCTGCTCGCCCCGCTTGGCGTCGCCGCCGGCATAGGCGTCGTCGGCCCCCGAGACGGGAAAGCGGCTGCTGATGCCGGCGAACAAACCCGCGGCCAACAGGGCCGCCGCAACCAATCGGAACTGCATGGCGCTCCGTCGCTGTGGAACTGAAGAGGGTGGGGCGGGACGCCCGTAGTCCCGCCCCGTTCGCTACCTACGGCAGCGTGTAAACGACCAGGGAGCCGGTATTCTTCTCCATGGTCTTGTATGGCCCGCCGAACAGCGCGGCATAGCCCTCGCCGACCAGGCTCGGGCCGCCCGTGACCACGGCGACATACTGCTTGCCGCCGGCCTCGTAGCTGATGATGCCGCCGTTATGCTGGTTGCCGTCGTTGGCCTTCCACAGCTCCTTGCCGTCCTTGGCGTCGAAGGCATGGAGCCAGCCGCGGGCATCCGGCACGAACACCAGGCCGCCGGCCGTCGAGAGCAGGCTCGCGAGCGGCGGTTCGGGGAAGTCCACGCTCCAGGCGATCTTGCCGGAGATGGGATCGCGCGCATCGAGGTGGCCGTGGGCCTTGCCGCCCGGCGGATCGATGATCTTGAACTGGGCGGCGATGTTGAGCTGGGCCTGCGGCTCGGTTACCGGCGTGGTCTTCTGGATCGTCAGATCCATGCACCACTCGTTGCCGATCTTGTAGTAGAGGCCGGTCTCCGGGCTATAGGTGCCGGAGTTCCAGCTGACGCCGCCGTTGATGGCCGGGCAGAGCGCCTTCTGGTCGCCGGCGGGCATGTCGCGCCGCCCCACCAACTCGCCGTCGGGCTTGATGTCCTTCACGAAGTTGATGTTGTCGGCGAGCTTGTAGACATTCTCGACCTTGGCGTCGGCGCGATCGTAGACGAAGGCGAAGCCACCCTTGTTCGGATGCACGTAGTACTTCTTGCCGCCCTGGTCGATGGCGAGGAACTCGCCGACCGCGCTGTCGAAGTCCCAGGCGTCGTGCGGCAGCTCCTGATGGTAGAACTTGAGCTTGCCGGTGTCCGGGTTCAGTGCGATTACCGAGCTGGTGTAGAGATTGTCGCCGGGGCGCGCGCCGCCGGTCTTCCAGTCGGCTCCGCCCCAGTCGTAGAGCGGCGCCGGGTTGGCGGTGCCCCACCAGACCGTGTCGGTCTCGGCGTCGTAGGTGCCGGGCATCCAGCCGCCGCCGCCGCCGGTGCGCCAGCTCTCGTCTCCCCAGGTCTTCATGGCCTCGTCCGTTCCGGCGACGGTGAGGAACTCCCACACCTTCTTGCCGGTCTTGGCGTCGACGCCGAAGATCGGCCCGCGGCCCGGCCACTCGCCGCCCTGGCTGCCGATGATCACTTTGTCCTTCACGAACAGCGGCGCTCCGGTGAAGCCGACGGTCAGCTTCTGGGAGTCGATGAGCTTCGTATCCCAGACCGGCGTGCCCGTCTTCATGTCGAGCGCGATCAGGCGACCGTCGACGGTGCCGATGTAGAGATTGCCGCCGCCCATGGCCATGCCGCGGTTGTAGGGCGAGTGCGTCTGGCGGGCGACCAGGTCCTCGTCGAGTTCGGGGGTGTAGGCCCACTTCACCTCGCCAGTGGCGCCGTCGAGGGCGTAGACCTTGCTGTAGGAGCCGGAATAGTAGAGCACGCCGTCGACCGCGAGCGGCATCGACTGCACGCCGCGTGTCGTGCGGCCGGGCTGGTGGATGAAGGCTACTTTGAGGCTGCCGACATTTTTGGTGTTGATCTGGTCAAGCGCGCTGTGATGCCAGCCGTTGAAGCTGCCATGATAAGTCAACCAATCGCCAGGATTCTTTTCCGCATGAAGTATCTTGTCGAAGCTGACGTCATCCGCACGCAAAGGAGTCGTGACAGCGGCCAACCCGATGATCGCCAGGCTTGCAGTCGCCAAAAGAGTCATCCTGCTCAAGCGCATGGTGGATACCCTCCCGTTGCTTCCAGTCGTTGCGGCAGCCCCCAGGCTGCATCGGTCCGGCAGTCACGACCCCGGCGACGGAAAAATAAGGCGGGGGGCTGCCCGACAGGTTTGCAGGATCTGCGCCGATCTCAGGAACAGATCCATGCGCCACATACAGCTAACACGAGTTTTTGTACGATTCCAAGAGCGTCGATCAGCCCAAAATTTGGGCAGACCGGCAGCCGGGGCTTCACCTAGTATGACCAACCACTGAACGTCCGGGAGATGTGATTGTGCAAGTCGGATCGTCCGCCAAGAACCAGGCTAGCGAGCAGAGCGTCGCGCCAGGCTGGCCGCTGGAACTCTACCACCTGCTGAAACGGGCGCAGGTGCGTCAGGTGTCCTATGTTCCCGATGCGGGTCACGCACAGCTCATCGAGCTGTTCGAGGCCGACCCCGAGATCGTCTCCAGCGTGCTGACGACGGAGGAGGAGGGCGTCGCTATCGCCGCCGGCGCTTGGCTGGGCGGCCTGCGCAGCGTACTGCTGCTGCAATCGAGCGGCGTCGGCAACTGCATCAACATGCTGGCGCTGGCGACGGTCTCCCGCTTTCCCCTGCTGATGATCGTGACCATGCGCGGCGAGTGGGCGGAGTTCAATCCCTGGCAAGTGCCCATGGGCTTGGCGACCGAACCAGCGCTCGACGCGATCGGCGTGCGCACGATGCGTGCGGACACGCCAGCGGATCTGCTCGAGAGCGTCGCGTCGGCTGCGACGCTCGCGTTTGACTCCGATCAGCAGATCGCGGTGCTGATCTCGCAGCGCATGATCGGCGCGAAGAAGTGGTGAGCGCGATGGCGCAATCTCACGCGGCACTCGACCGGCGCGCGGCCGTCGCGGCGCTGCTCAGGGACCGCGGCGACCTGCTCGTCGTGACCGGGCTCGGCTCGCCCAGCTACGACGTCCATGCCGCCGGCGACACCGACGCCAACTATTACCTCTGGGGCGCCATGGGCGCGGCCGCGCTGGTCGGCCTCGGGCTGGCGCAGGCCAAGCCGGAGCGGAAGGTCCTCGTCATCACCGGCGACGGCGAACAGCTCATGGGTCTGGGCGGCCTCGCTACGATCGCCGTGTCCAAGCCGAAGAACCTCGTGGTTGCCGTGATCGACAACGGCCACTTTGGCGAGACCGGCATGCAGGAGAGCCATACCGCCCATGGCATCGATCTCGCACAGGTCGCGTCGGTCTGCGGCTTCGCCGACGCGCGCAGGGTCGAGGACATGGCGGGCGTCGAGGCGGCGCGCGATGCGCTGCATCAGTCGGCCGACGGGCCGCGTCTCTTCCTGCTGAAGGTGAAGGCCGACAACCTGCCGCGCTCGCTGCCGCCGCGCGACGCGGTGCATCTGAAGAATCGCTTCCGCGCGCATCTCGGCTTGCCCGTGAATTGAAGGGATAGGGAAAGAAGAATGGAGAAGATCGGATTCATCGGGCTGGGGCGGATGGGGCGGCCTATGGCGTCGAACCTGCGCAAGAAGGGCTTCGAGCTCGTCGTATATGACGTGAACCCCGAACCGGTCCGGGTGCTGGAGTCGCTCGGCGCGCGCGCCGCCAACGGCGCTGCCGGCGTGGCCCAGGCCAGCGACGTCGTCATCACGATGCTGCCGAGTTCGGTGGAGGTGGAGGCTACCGTGCTCAGCGCCGACGGCGTGCTGGCCAATGGACGCCCCGGCCAGATCCTCATGGATATGAGCACGGTCGAGCCGCAAACCACCGACCGCTTGGCCGCCGCGGCGGCCGCGCGCGGCGTCGCAGTCGTCGACGCGCCCGTCGGGCGATTGGCGGCTCACGCCGATCGCGGCGAGTCGCTCTTCATGGTCGGCGCATCGGAGGCCGATTTCCGGCGCGTACTGCCGCTGCTGCAGGCAATGGGCACGACGATCCACCATTGCGGCAAGGTCGGCACGGGGATCCGCACCAAACTCGTGAACAACTATCTCGCCATCGTGCTTTGCGAGCTAAATGCCGAGGCGCTCGCCCTGTCGCAGCGCTTCGGTCTCGATCTGCCGAAGACGCTCGAGGTGCTCTACGGCACCACCGCGACGAACGGGCAGTTGCGCGTGAATTGGCCGAACAAAGTATTGGCCGGCGACACGACGCCCGGCTTCACCATCGATCTCGCGCACAAGGATCTATCGATCATCCTGGCGGCTTCGCAGACGGCGAAGGTGCCGCTGCCGACCGCCGCCGTCGCCCGCGAAATGTTCACCGCGGCGCGCGCCCGCGGCTATGGCGCGGCCGATTTCTCGACCATCGTCGATGCCGTCTGCGAGATCGCGGGCGTGGAGAAGCCGCGCTTGCCGGCGGGGTGGAAGCCACCCACATAGCCGTGGGAGATGCCATGTCCGCCGTGAAGACGCCTCCCTTCCGCGCCGATCATGTGGGCAGCCTGTTGCGGCCGCCGGAGCTGCTCGAAGCGCGCGCCAAGCAGCAGGCTGGCGAGATTTCCGCGGCGGCACTGCGCGCGGTCGAAGACCGCTCCATCCGCCATGCGGTGGCGCTGCAGGAATCGATCGGCCTGCGCGGCATCACCGACGGCGAGTACCGTCGCACCTACTTTCACATCGACTTCCTGGAGAAGCTCGAAGGCATCGCCGCGCACGGCGGCATTGCCACGAGGTTCCACCGCCACGACAAGGAGATCGATTTCGCGCCGCCGCGGCTGGAGGTGGTGGGGAGGCTTCGCCGCACGCGGCCTATCGCCGGCCCGGACTTCGACTTCCTGAAATCGGTCACGAAGCAGACGCCGAAGCTTTGCATCCCGTCGCCGACCATGGTCCATTTCCGCGGCGGCCGCGGTGCCATCGACCGCGCGGCCTATCCGGACATGGAGGAATTCTTCGCCGATCTCGCTCGCGTCTATCGCGAGGAGATCGCCGACCTGGCCGCACGCGGCTGCACCTATCTGCAGCTCGACGACACTAATCTCGCCTACCTCTGCGACGAGAAACTGCGCCACGGCGCCCGCGACCGCGGCGACGACCCGGACGAGCTGCCCCATATCTATGCGCGCCTGATCAACGAGGCGATCCGCGAGCGGCCAGCCTCGATGACGGTCTGCATCCACCTCTGCCGCGGCAACTTCCGCAGCGCCTGGGTGGCGGAGGGCGGCTACGATCCCGTGGCCGAACCGCTATTCTCGGAGATCGCGGTCGACGGCTACTTCCTGGAATACGACACGCCGCGCGCCGGCGACTTCGCGCCGCTGCGCTACCTGCCAAAGGGGAAATCACTGGTCCTCGGCCTCGTCACCACCAAGACCCCGGAGCTCGAGTCCGTCGACGATCTCAAGCGCCGCATCGACTCGGCCGCCCACTACGTGCCGATGGAGCGACTCGCCATTAGCCCGCAATGCGGCTTCTCCAGCACAGTCCACGGCAACGACATCAGCGTGGAGACGGAGATCGCGAAGCTGCGACTCATCGTCGAGGTCGCGCGGCAGGTGTGGGGAGCCGATGCCGTCTGAACGGCGCCGCGATCAATCCCACCAGAAAAAGAACCAGCCGGTCTTGCTCATCTCCTCCGCGATCGCGCGTGCCTGGGCCGGACGCGACTGCATGCGGATGGAGGCATGGGCCTGGTCGGCGATATCCGGGCAGAATTCGATCATCCGCGCGGCCAGCGCCTCGGCATCCTTGATCGGGCCGATGAACCGGCCCTGAAGGAAATCAAACCCGCAGCCCGAAAGTCGAAAGGGGTTCTCGGCTTCCATCTCCTTCAGCCAGGTGATGACCGCCTCGTTGGTGTGGCCGTAGTTGTCGCCGTTCGTGCCCGCGGCGCGCAGCGCTGCGTACTTGTCGGCCGTCGGCAGCAGGATCAGCGGCAGGCGGCCTTCCTCCGGCAGCGCCCTTGTGAAGGCGAGCACGTAACCGTCGGCCAACACGTCATCCTGCAGGCGCGCGAGCAGGCGCAACGCCTGATCGAACGCCGCGCCACCCGTCGCCTCCGGCTCGCCGAAGTGGGGCGCGAGGTACTTGGAGAGCGACACGTCGTGGAGATAGATCACGCCCTTGCGCCGCTTCCAGGGAAGAGGCTTGCGGTTGAAGAGTTGCCCGAGCCGCTCGGCGACGGCATGGAAGGCCGGCGCCTTCGCCAGCTTCGGCAGCTCTTTCATGCGCTCCTGCAGCGCATCGAAGGCGTTAGGAGCGATGCCCATCCGCTCCTTCAAGAACTTGCGAGCGCGCGGGCTGTTCGTCTGAGCGTGCTCGAGGATGCCGCGGCCGTCGGGGGCCTTGGCGTGCAGGTCGCCGCCGGCCTCGATCAGCGGCTCCAGCACCTCCGGCGGCTGGAACATCGCGAGATAGAGCAGCACCGTCCATCCCTCGAGGCTCGCATTCGGATCGGCGCCGTGCTCGATCAACAGACGCGCGACGTCGGCGCTGTCCTGGATGAGCGCCAGCGGCGTGTAGCTGCGTTTGTCGCGCGCGTCGACCGCAGCGCCACGCTCCAACAGCAGGCGAACCGTCTCCGCACGGCCGCCCATGACCGCCCAATGCAGCGGCGTGCGGCCGAGATCGTCGCGGAGATCAACCTCGCTGCCCTGGTCGAGGAGCAGGCGTACGCGTTCGGCAAGTCCGCCGCGCGCCGCGTCATGCAGGCTCACATCGGGGGCCTGCGGCGACGCGTTCATGAGCTTGCGCAGATGATTGGCCACCCGCTTGCTCTTTATTTCGCCGAAGGCCAGAGCGGTCCATCCGCTGACATCCTTGGTGAACGGATCGGCGCCTTTCTCGAGCAGCAGCTTGACGACCGGAAGGCTGCCCTTGATGGCGGCGGCCATCAGGGGCGTGCGGCCGTGAAACTGGTTGTTGGGACGCTCGAGCCCCGCATTCACGTCGGCGCCGCGCGCCAGCAGCGCGCGTACCATCGCTTCGTTGCCGCGGCTCGCCGCGCTGTGCAGCGGCGTCTCGCCGTAGTCCATCGCTGCGGACGGGCTCGCGCCGGCCGCGAGAAGTGCCTCGAATACAGGGCCATTGTCGTTCTCGATCGCGGCGATCAGCGGCGTATGGCTGACATCGCGCGCGATGTGATCGAGCGGCAGGTCCGGGCGGATGAGGGCGAGCGCGTTGTCGGTCTCACCGGCATAGATGGCGCGGGTCAGCCGGGCGATGGCGGCGTCTTCGAAAGGGGTAACGGGCTTGCTCATGGCGCAGTCCCTCGCGTCGCGCTGCACCGTTCTACCGACAAAGGGTTAACAGCTCGTGGCGGCGACCACCCCCCGGTGGCGTCGACTGCCAAGCAATTGAGAGCAGGGAAAAGCCACTCTCGCGCCAGCCGGCGCTCAGGCCAGGTCCCGGGCGATCTCCCTCTTCCATTCGCGCTCAAAGACGCGCGTCTCGCCCTCGAAGGCGGCGAGGGACTGATTGACCAGAAAAGTCTCCGCTGTGCAGCGCAGCTCGATCCCGGCCTCGATGCGGATGCGCCACTCCCCGCGCTCCCGCTTGATGGTCCAACGGAGCGACGCCGTGGCCGAGAGCGGGTCGGCGGCGGCGATGCTGTAGCGTTCAGCGATGCGCATTCCGGCCGCGATGCCGATGGCATCGAAGCGCTCGAGGCCGCTGTCATACGCGGAGACCGTCTCCGCCGTCCCCGTGGCATCGTCGTAGCGCGAGGAGGATTCGCCGTGCTCCGGCGCCAGCATCGTCATCGAGGGCGGCGGCGCGCCCTCGGGCTCGCCGAACGCCGGCAGCTTGTCATCCTCCTCCCGGGGCGGCCGCTCGGGCAGCGTCAGCGCGCTGGCGCCGGTGAAGACGGTCACCGTGGCCGCGGTCGGCGACGGCCACACGATCGGCCAATAGCTGGTCGACAGCGCGAGCCGCACACGATGCCCGGCCGGGAAGCTATAGGCGATGTCGTTGAGCTGCAGGCGCACGCGATACCGCCGGTTCGGTTCGAGCGGCGCCGGCCGTGCATGCGAGTCGCGGTGCGTCAGGTTGATCACGCCGTAGGTCACGCGCGCCGACGCGCCCTGTTCGTCGACGTCGCACAGCCGCGCCACAATCAGGCTCAGCGCGCGGTCGACGGCCAGCTCCAGCTCCACGATCGGCGCCCCCAGGATTTCCAAGCTTGCCGACAGGCGTGCAGAGTCGAAGACGAGCGATTGCGCATCGTCTGCCTGCTGGTCGCTGTCGAGGTCGGCACCCGTCGCGTATGGGCACCAGGCGCCGGAGGCGCGGCCGATGAACTGGACCGAGCAATGGGTGACAGCCGTTTCGGGCGCGGGCTCCGCGGCTAAGCCTCCGGCGTTGAGATGGAGGCGGCGAGCCAGGATTCTCGGCGACGGCCAGCGCTGTTCGGCGACCCAGCGCCCCGGCTGCATGTCGCGGCCGGCGGTGCGCGCGACGGCATCCTGCATCCAGACCCGGTAGCGCGGCTCGTCCATGATCCCGGTCTTTATTTTCTTCAGCCAATGGTCCCACCAGCGCAGAACCTCCTGCAGGAAGCCGATCGCCGGGCCGGGCGCGCCGAGGATCGGCCAGCCGTGCGCCCAGGGGCCGATCAAGCCCTTGCAGGGAGCGGTCAGATTGGCGAGCAGCCGCGGGACGGCGTTGCGATAGGCATCTGCCCAGCCGCCGATCGCGTAGACGGGACAGCGGATCGCCGCGTAGTCCTCGCTCACCGATCCGTAGCGCCAATAGGCGTCGCGCCGCTGGTGCGCGAGCCATCGCGCCACCCACTCCGGCGTGTTGTTGAGCCGCTCGAGCCAAGCCTCGCGCCAGCGCTCGCCAACCAGCTCGGGATCGGGCGGCAGGGCTGCCTGGCCGAGGATCGCCACGCCCCAGACCGCATGCTCGGTCAACACGCAGCCGCCCATGTAGTGGGCGTCATCGGTGTAGCGGTCGTCCGACGCGCAGATCGTGATGATGGCGGCGAGTTGCGGCGGTTGGCGGGCCGCGATCTGCAGCGCGTTGAAACCGCCCCAGGACAGGCCGATCATGCCGATGCGCCCGCTGCACCAGGGCTGCGCCGCAATCCAGCCTAGCGCTGCGACGGCGTCGTCATGCTCCTGGCGGGTGTACTCGTCGCGCAGCAGCCCATCGGATTCGCCGCTGCCGCGCAGGTCGATGCGCAGTACGGCGTAGCCATGGCCGGCGACGTAGGGCTGCATGATGCCGTCACGCCAGGCCGTGCCGTCGCGCTTGCGATAGGGGATGTATTCGACGATCGCCGGCACGGGGTGCTGCTCGGCATCGGCCGGCAGCCAGACGCGGGCGGCCAGGCGCGCCCCGTCGGGCATGGGTATCCACAGGTTCTCGATCTCGCGGATCGGAAGAAGGCCGCTCTCGACAACGTTCATTCGTCTGCCTATGGGCGCGCGGCGCGCTGCAGGCGCACGATCGCCTCGTCGAGCGCCGACAGGAAGCGCGAGCGGTCCTGGCGCGAGAACGGCCTCGGCCCGCCGGTCGTTTCGCCCCTGGCGCGCAGATCGGCCATCAGGTTGCGCGTGGCCACGGCCATGCCGATGGAGGCTTCCGTGAAGGCTCGGCCCGTGGGTGCGATCACGGACGCGCCGGCTTTCACGCAGCGGCTGGCGAGTGGCACGTCGGCGGTGATGACGACGCTGCCGCGGCCCACGCGCTCGGCGATCCAGTCGTCCGCGGCGTCGAAGCGGTCGCCAACCACGACTCGCTCGATCAGCGGATCGTTGGGGACAGCCATGACGTCGTTGGCGACGACATAGACTTTGAGGCCGTAGCGGCCGGCAACGCGATACACCTCCTGCTTCACGGGGCAGGCATCGGCATCGACATAGATCTCGGGCGGAGCCGACATGGCCTTGGGCTTATCCGCTGGGAAGGGGCGTCGCCACCAACAAAGAAGGGCTGCCCTTGGCAGGACAGCCCTTCCATTGTCGAACGTAACTCCACTGGAACGCCGAGATTATCATAAAATTGACCTTTCGTAGAGATTTTTGAGCGTTGTGTTCCCCTGAATGGTCCCCTAATGTGTATTCCAGTCATCACGAGGGACGCCCATGGCCACCACCCACATCAAGTACAAACGCGGCTTGGCGTACTTTCGCCGACAAGTCCCGGCCGACCTTCGGGCCGTCGCGGGTCGCGAGATTTGGATACCCCTGCGGGCCACGGATAAGCAGGCCCAACGGAACGAGGCGCTCAAGCATTGGCTCGCGACCGAGGAGACATTGGCG
>DATIXH010000026.1:0-3181 GCA_035518775.1 Candidatus Acidiferrum sp. | reverse complement strand
CATCGATCGAGATCAATGCCACCTTCTATCGGACGCAGAAGCCGGAAACCTTCCGCCGCTGGCGGGACGAGACGCCCGACGGCTTCGTCTTCTCGGTGAAGGCGCCCCGGTATGCGACCAGCCGCAGGGTGCTGGCGGACGCGGGCCCGAGCATCGAGCGCTTCTTTGCGAGCGGGGTTCTGCAGCTCGCCCGCAAGCTCGGGCCGATCATCTGGCAGTTCATGCCCACGAAGCGGTTCATGCCAGACGATTGTGCGGCATTTCTGGACCTGCTGCCGCAGAGCATCGACGGCCGCAGCCTCCGGCACGTGCTCGAGGTCAGGCACGCAAGCTTCCGTTCGCCCGAGTTCGTGGCCCTTGCCCGCGCCCATGGTGTGGCGATCGCGATGGCGGGCGATGCGCTGTAGAGCGTCAACCTTGATGTCCGTGAGCGTCAGCCAAGTTGGCCGGTTCTGGCCGCTGCGGCAGCTGGTTTAGGCGGTGACGTCCTCCCTGATGTTGTCGGCGAGGGTGTCGCTGTCGGCGCTCAAGGGGTTGTCGCTGGTGGCTGTCGCTGCGGTGTCAGCGCTGGGGGTGGTTCGGCCTGCGGCGGCGCGGCGTCTGTAGCTGTCGACGTTCATCTCGAGGATTGTCGCGTGGTGGACGAGCCTGTCGATGGCGGCGACGGTGACGGCTTTGTCGGGGAAGATGCGGTCCCAGGCGCTAAAGGGCTGGTTGGCGGCGATAGCGAGGCTGCGGGTCTCGTAGCGCCGGGCGATGAGCTCGAACAGGACGGAGGTCTCGGCCTGGTCCTTTTGGGCGTAGCCGATGTCGTCCAGGATGATCAGGTCGAAGCGGTCGAGCTTGGCGAGCGCCGCCTCGAGGGCGAGGTCGCGGCGGGCGGCCTGGAGCCTCTGCACGAGATCGGTGGTGCGGGTGTAGAGGACGCGCCGGCCGGCCTCGACGAGGGCGTGGCCGACGGCGCAGAGGAGATGCGTCTTGCCGGCGCCGCTGTTGCCGATGGCGATGAGGTTGGCGCCGGTCTCGACCCAGTCGCCGGCGGCGAGCGCCTCGACGCGGGCGCGGGGGACGCTGGGCAAGGTCTTGAAGTCGAAGGTGGCGAGCGTCTTGCCGCCGGGCAGACGGGACTCGATCAGGTGTCGTCGGATGCGGCGGGTCTCGCGTTCGGCGATCTCCAGCTCCGCCAGCGCCGCGAGGAAGCGGGCGGCGGGCCAGCCCTCCTTGTCGGCGCGCTCGGCCATGGTCGGCCAGTGGCGGTGGAAGCTGGGCAGTCGGAGCGCGGTCAGCATGGCGGGCAGCGCGTGGACGTCGACGGCGCGCGCCGTGGCGGATGCGGCGGTCATGCGCGGACCTCCAACAGGGCGTCGAAGCTGGCGAGTTCGGTGAGCGCGACCGGCACGTCCTCCGGCAGCGACCGTCGTTTGGGCTCGAGGCGCGGCTTCAGCCTTCGGGCCTCCGGCCGGCGGCCATCGGCGAGGTCCTCGGCGATCAGCGCGGCGAGTTCGGCTTCGCAGGCCTCGTCATGGGCGAGCCAGAGAAGCTCGACCATGCGGCGGCAGGCGTCGCGCTGAGGCAGCGTCTCCGAGAGCGCGGCCCAGGCGGCGGCGTACTCGGTCCGCGGGAAGAGGCTGTCGCGGTAGACCGAGGCGGCGAGCGCCTGCGGCTTGCGGCGCAAGGCGTGGATGACATGGCGGTAGTCGACGCAATGGACGCGGACGCCGTCGTCGCGGCACCGCCGCCGCGGATGGGTGACGACGCGGGTGGCGCCGAGGAAGGCCTCGATCCGGTCGTCGTGGATGTGCACGCGCAGGCGCTGGCCGATCAGCCGCGACGGCGCGCTGTAGAAGACGCTGTGCACGAGGAAGCCGCCGGTCCTGGTGACGCGGACGACGGCCTCGGTGAAGTCGGTGGCGCGGCGGGCGGGCAGCGGCCGCAGCGCCGTCGCCTCGACGCGCACCGCATCTTCCCGGCGCCGATTGCGGCGGGCGACGAGCTGGTCGACGAAGCGGCGCCAGTCGGCGACGTCGTCGAAGTTGCGGGAGCCGCGCAGGATCAGCGCTTGGTCGAGCGCGGTCTTGAGGTGGCGGTTATGGGACTCCACCGATCCGTTCTCGTGGGCCTCGCCGGGATTGCAGCGGCTGGCGATCAATCCGTAGTGGGCGCAGAAGTCCTCGTAGCGCCGGGTGACGTCCTTCGCCGCCTCCTCGTCGAGGTTGCGGTAGGCGGCCGACAGGCTGTCGGTGCGGTGCTCGCCCGGCACGCCGCCCAGGGTCCACAGCGCGTTCTGGAGGTTCTCGGCCAGGGCCGTGAAGCTCTCGCCGCCGAGGACGACAGCGGCGTGTTCCCAGCCGCTGTAGGCCATCACGAAGTGGAAGAGCCGGTGCGGGAACGGCGCGCCGGCGATGGTGACGCCGAGTTCGGCCGCGTCGGTGAAGTCGGACAGCGCCATCCGCCCGGGCTCAGGCGTCTGGCGGAAGATCACGTCGCGGGCGGCGCCGTGCAGAGCGCGCCAGTCGCGCACCCGCCGCTCCAGCGTCCGGCGGACGCGATCATCGGGGAAGGTGTCCGGGTCGGTCATCTGCAGATGGCGCAGCAGCGTCACCGCCTGCACGGCGGGATCGCGCTCCAGGATCGGCAGCAGCACCGGCTCCCACACCGCGGCCAGCGGATCGGGAACGGTGCGCCCGCGCTCGGGCCGGCGTTGCGACGGCAGGCGCGGATCGGCGTCGAGGCGGCGGGCGGTGCGCTCGCTGAACCCGGCCCGGGCGGCGGCGGTGCGCTGGCTGTGACGGTGGCGGTCTTGCATGTAGACTCTCGCTTGCTGGTCGGTGACGGGTCTGCCCGGCACGTCGGGACCTCCGTTTGGACAACAGAGATCCCGGTCGTACCGGCCCGCAGTGGCCAGCACCCACCGCCCCATCCCCCAAGGAAGACGAGCGCGCCGCCGTCTCCTCCCTACGGCCGGGCTACGCCCGCCCTCCGGTTGGAGACGGCGGCCAACTTGCCTGTCGGCGCCGGACAAGATGGTTGTCGCTGATCAGCCGCCTTCGATGCGGAATTTGCGGCGCTCGCCCGAGAAGACGAGGCGGCCCGCCGGCTGATGACGATCCCCGGCATCGGAACGATCAATGCCACGGCGCTGGCGGCGGCCGTCGGCGATGCCCGGGCCTTCGGGCGCGGG
>DATIXH010000025.1:0-2672 GCA_035518775.1 Candidatus Acidiferrum sp. | reverse complement strand
AGCGTGTCGGCGCCGGCTTTGTCGGTCAGCGTGTCATTGCCGGCGAGGCCGACGATCCAGTCGGACAGGCTCGAGCCCGACAGGGCGTCGCTCAGCGTGCTGCCAGTGAAGATGGCCATGGTGCGTCTCCCACCCCGTTGTGAACAGCTTCGTCCAGTCTTTTCAGAGACTTGAGAGTGCTGTCGTTCTCTTGTGCTTTATTGTCGGTACGGATTCCTACCACTCGACCGTAACGCGCCGGGCGTGTGGAGTCGAGATGCCGCAGCCGCATTGGCGGGCATCATGTGAACAATGTGACGTGCGCTTGCGGCGCGCATTTGCGCTCGCGAAATCCGGCCTGCCATGGTCCCTCCTGTTCCCCATCTCGAAGCGTTCGAGATGACGGCATAACAGGCCATGCGGGAATCAATTCCCTGTGTCGAACAGTTCTGTGATGGGCGTCACAAAGGAGGCAGGCTTCGACCGCCGCCGGTCACGGCAGGGGCTTGAGGTCTTCGCAGACGACCGCGCCGTGGAGACGGCAGAGCGTGGCGTAGCGGGCGTCGCGGCCGGCGCGGGCGGGCAGCAGCGGGATCTGGCCGCGCGTCCCTGCCCAGCGCGCGGCGGCGGCGCACTCGATGGTTTCGATCATCATGCGGCGGCCGTCGGCGCGGGCGATCCAGAGGGCGCCATCGCTGTCCTGCCGCGACATCGCGATCGCGAGATCGCCGCCGGGCGGAACGATGCCGGCCTCCGTGACGACGAAATGCGCGAACAGGATCTGGCAGCGCAGCGGCTCGCCGCCGGCGTTGGCGATCGACAGGGCCACGTCGTGCGAGTCGGGTCCGGCTGCCCCCAGCGGCAACGACGGCGACGCCCATGCGAGAACGGCGGACACGACGAGGGCGGACAGGCGGCCGCCGGGCGGCGCTGCTTTACAGGCGCTGGCTTTTGCGATCATTTTTCTTTCGAGGAACGAACGTCTGTCAGCCTGCGAAACTCGGGAGGGCCTGCGATGGAGGCGCGCAAAGTCGTGTTCGTCAAGGAGATCGTGCGGGCGGAGGCGGGCGGCGCGGCCGCCAGGCCGGTTTCGCGCGTGGCCGCGATCGCCGTCATCGCCAATCCCTATGCGGGCAAGCTGGTCGAGGACCTGTCGCCGCTGTTCGACATCGGCATGCGGCTCGGCGAAGAGCTGATGGCGAAGGCCGTGGCCCTGCTCGACGGCAAGCCCGTGAGCTACGGCAAGGCCGCCATCGTCGGCGTGAACGGCGATCTCGAGCATGCGCCGGCCGTGCTCCATCCCAAGCTCGGCAAGCCGATGCGGCAGGCCGTGGGCGGCGGCGAGGCCATCATCCCCTCGAACACGAAGGTCGCGGCGGCCGGCGCCACGCTCGACGTGCCGCTCGCCAACAAGGACAACATCTGGTCGTTCGACGAGCTCGACACGATGACGGTATCCGTTGCGGATGCGCCGCGGCCCGACGAGATCATGGTCGTGATGGCGGTGGCCGACGGCGGCCGCCCGCGCCCGCGCGTGGGCAAGGGCCGCGCGGCGAGCTGAGGAACGTGCGCAAGCTCGTATGGCGCAGGATCGCCGTACGGAGTCCGAGCCATTCGCTTATCGTGTGGAGCCTGATGGCCAGAGATCCCCGATTCCGACCAAGCGGTGTCTGCCGACGGTCCCTGCGCAATGTTTGCTGGAGCCAAGTCGATCAGGCAGCCGCATGCCAACAGCCGATATGCAGCGCAGTTGGCCAGGCGTCCGCCTCTTCTACTTCTCTCACTTGGTTACCACCTCCGCACTCGGCCGCGGCGTGTCGGCTGTTTCCGGAGGAAGTACGGGATATTCGACGGTGGGCATTTCGCCGGTCAGGGAGCCGAGGAACGCGACAATGGCGTCGACCTCATCGGGCTGCAGTTCGGTCCCGAGCTGTGCCGTCCCCATGATCGCCACCGCCTGCTTCAGATCCCAGACGCGGCCTGAGTGGAAGTACGGCGCTGTAAGGGCGATGTTGCGCAAAGGCGCGGCACGGAAGACATACTCGTCGTCCGCCGTCTTGGTGACCGCGAACCGGCCCTTGTCGTTCTCGGGCAGGACGTCGCTGCCCGGCTTTTCGACGACCCCGAATGGATAGTAGCCGTGGCCGCCCACGTTCACGCCGGCGTGGCAGCCGCTGCAGCCCTTGTCGATGAAGAGCGCCAGACCCTTTCTCTGCGTCTCATCGAGGGCGGTCTCATCGCCATTGAGGAACCTGTCGAACGGCGCCGGCGTCATCAACGTGGCTTCGAAGGCTTCGATGGCCTTCGCCATGTTGTCGAACGTCACCGGATCCGCCTCGCCGGGGAATGCCGCCTTGAACCAATCGGCGTAGGCCGGCATGCTCTTCAAGGTCGCGACGACCTGCTGCGGCGTATTGGCCATTTCCACGCCCGCCTGCACCGGACCCTTGGCCTGAGCCTTCAGATCCTCGGCGCGGCCGTCCCAGAACTGCGCTTCGTTCAGCACCGCATTCAACACCGTCGGCGCGTTGCGCGGCCCCTTCTGCCAGCCATGACCGATGGAGGTTTCCAGGTTGTCGTCGCCGCCGGTCGCCAAGTTGTGGCAGGAATTGCAGCTGAAGACGCCGCTGGCCGACAGGCGCGGATCGAAGAACAGCCCCTTGCCGAGTTCGATCTTGGGTTTGGTAACCGTG
>DATIXH010000024.1:0-6145 GCA_035518775.1 Candidatus Acidiferrum sp. | reverse complement strand
GCCCTTTGCTGTAAAGGCCACCAAGCGCGACGAGTTCGTCCTGCAGAAGAAGGGGCAGGGAGTCGGTCAACCCCATCGCCGCTTCTTCCGAATTTGCGGTTCCCGTCACGCGGCGACCGCTGACCAGAGGACGGCCGCCCGCATCCACGACCCGTCGCAGCGCGGCCGGTCCATGGCCGACCAGTGCGAGCGGCTTGCCGGCGGCATGGATCGCCGCGATCAGCGCCTGAGAGACGGGGTCCTCCGGGAGGTCCCACAGCGCGCCATGGCCGCCGATGTAGAAGACGGCATCGAAGTCTTCCGGCGCCACCTGGTCGAGCGCGAGCGTGTCCGCGAGTTCTGTCCGCGCCGCCTGATCGCTCTTGAATCGCCGCACCGTCTCGGAGGGCCGGTCCGACCCCTCGCTTCGCGGATCGATAGGCGGCTGGCCGCCCGCCGGCGATGCCAGGGTGATCTCGGCGCCGGCATCCCTGAAGACGTAGTAGGCCGCGCAGAACTCCTCCAGCCCACAGCCGGTCTCCGATCCGCTATCGCCGAGCCGATCGTGCGAGGTCAGCACGATGAGAATGTGCATAGAGTGTCCCCCATGCCCGCGCATGGCAGCCTGGGCGTCGGCGAAAGCGTCCGCTTGGACGTTGCGGCTGCGATTTGTACCGGCGACACACCGACTCGTGCGATGGGGGCCTTCCCTAGATGCCCGGCCCGGCGAGCACGGCGGTCTGCAGGGGCTGCCAGTCCTGTCCAGCCGCCAAGAGGCATGTCGGTCCGTTGGGCAGGGTGATGAGCAGCGTCCAGGTTGTTCCCGTGCTGGCGGTCAGCAGCTCGATAAGCCCGCCGTTGCCGGCCACGCCGATGCCGACCGGCGCCTCGCGGTATCGCTCCGACAGCTGCGCCAGGATGTCGTCTCGCTTGCCACAGGCGGGTGCTGCCTGCGCGCCCGAAGCAAGAACGGCCGTAGCAAGTGTTGCAGTCAAGGTCATCTTCAACATGGCAAGCCTCCTGTTCGCGTTCCGGCGCGGGTCGCGCAGCGGCGACTATGGCTGCACCCAGGCGCCCATCTGCAGGGACGGGGCCGGCTTGGCCGCCGACAGCTGGTACCGGGGTGCCGGATTCGGCGTCGGCAGAGGGGGAGCGGATGCGGCGGGATCGCCCCGGTGGCTTCGCCGCCAGGCGTTCGGACTCGTGCCGAGGTGGCGGCGGAACAGCCGCGTCAGATGCGACTGATCGCACAGCCCGCAGGCGAGCGCGATCTGCGAGAGCGCCTCGTCGGTCGTCAGCATCAGCTCCTGAGCGCGCGCCAACCGGCGAGCCGCGACATAGGCGAACGGGGCGGTGCCCAAGCTGCGCGTGAAGGAGCGGCAGAAATGCCCGGTGCTCAGGCGCGCGATGGCGGCCAGGTCGCGCATCCGCAGTGTTGCATCGAGATGGGCCTCGACGTGGGCCTTGACGCGCGCGATCTGCCACGGCGCCAAACCGCCTTGCACCAACGCCGCCGGCGCGTGCGCAGGCCGGATGTCGTCGCGGAGAAGAGCCGATGCGCGGGCGATGCAGGCGCGCGCGGCGTCGCGATCGCGACCAATCACGTCATCGGCGTCCTCGAGAAGCTTGATCACGGTCGCGGCGAGCCTTCCGCGCTCGCGCAGATCCTGCTGTCGGCCACCGCTATGGGCGGCGAGTGTCAGGGCCGCCTGTTGCTGCGCGACGATGGGCGCGTATCCGGCGGTCGGGGGTGCGGTCTGGTCGTGGGCCGAAATGAGGGACATCGAACTCTCCATGGTTGAGTTTCGATCCGTTGCGGGCCAGGTTGCCCTGAGCCAGCAACCTATGCGGCCGGGAATCGAGGGTCGAGTTAAGCGGTGTTAAAAGGTATGAAGCGCCCTGAAGAGCTGAAAAAACACGGCGCGATCAATAGGTTGAAGTTCGCCGCCGCAGGGCGGAACGGCTGAAAAACAGCCGGTGCGCCGGCGCCAAGTGCGCCCGCTGTTTCCGTTGCTGGTCAGGCGGGAGCCGAAGTTCCCATCAGGTAACTAAGCGACCCGCTGTCACAAAACCGCAGCAGCGCGCGGAGCGCACGAACCTGTGAGTTGCGCGCCGTCGTCGTCGCATGGACATGACGCACGCCTCGGCGTTAATTTGCGCGCCCAGCCTGTCGGGTCGTTGGGATTGACGGAAACACATGACTTCCGGTCGTGCGGCTGGCGAGGTAGCATTCGGGCCCTTCCGGCTCCTTCCAGCTCGACAATTGCTTCTCGACGGCGACGAGCCGGTTCACCTCGGCAGTCGCGCCTGCGAGATCCTGACAGCGCTCGTTGAGCGCGCTGGCCAGCTTCTGAGCAATCAGGAGCTGATGCGTCGCGTCTGGCCCAATACGTTCGTCGAAGACGGTAATCTCAGGGTTCACGTTGCTGCGCTCCGTCGCGCCTTGCGCGACGGCCAGGCCGGCAACCGCTACATCACGAACGTTCCCGGCCGCGGCTACTGCTTCGTCGCTCCCGTCGACGTGAGGGAGGCGACGGAGGAGACCGTTCCCATCCTGAAGGTCGTCGAGCGGCCGACGGACGTGCCGGTTCCCTTGGCCCATGTGGTCGGCCGTTCCGATGTCGTGCCCGCGCTGGTCGCGCAGTTGAAGCTGCACCGCTTCGTCACGATCGTCGGCCCCGGCGGCATCGGAAAAACGACCGTGGCGGTCTCTGTCGCCAACGGGCTCCTCGATTCATTCAAAGATGGCGTCCGCTTCGTCGACCTCGCGCCCTTGACCGATCCGCTGCTCGTGCCGAGCGCCCTGGCCGCTCAACTCGGCGTCGGCATTCGCTCCGACAAGCCGCTCGCGAGCCTGATCGCGTTTCTCAGGGAGAAGGAGTTGCTTGTCGTGCTCGACAGCTGCGAGCACGTCATCGAGGCTGCCGCGATCCTCGCCGAGGAGATCTTCAGGGGCACGAAGGGGATCCGCATCCTGGCGACGAGCCGCGAGGCGCTGCGGGTGGAAGGCGAGCGCGTGCATCGCCTGCCGCCGCTGAGCTTTCCAACCGGCACCGCCGGGCTCAAGGCGTCCGAGGCCCTCGATTTCCCGTCGATCCAGCTGTTCGTCGAGCGCGCCGCGGCGAGTCTGGGCGCCTTCGATCTGACCGATGCGGAGGCGCCCCTGGTCGCCGACATCTGCCGCCGGCTCGATGGCATAGCCCTCGCCATCGAGATCGCGGCCAGCCGCGTCGACGTCTTCGGGGTCGCCGGTTTGGCGGCGCGGCTCAACGATCGTTTCCAGCTGCTCATGCAGGGTCGCCGCACGGCCTTGCCGCGGCACCGGACCCTCGGTGCGACGCTGGATTGGAGCTATTCCCTGCTTCCCGAGGTCGAGCGGCTCGTGCTGCGTCGTCTGGCGGTCTTCGCCGGCACCTTCACCATGGAATCGGCGAGCGCCGTCCTGGCAGGCGACGAAACCTCCTCGACGGCCGTCGTCGACGCGATCGCTGACCTGGTCGCCAAGTCCCTCGTTTCCGCGGGCGTGGAGGGCCCGATCGCGCTCTATCGCCTCCTCGACACCACGCGCGCCTACGTGCTCCCAAAGCTCGAGGAGAGCGGCGAATACGGTCGGCTCGCACGGCGACACGCCGAGCACTACCGGGCCTTGCTCGAGCAGGCGCAGGCCGATTGGGAAAGCCGGCCGGTCATCGAATGGCGCGAGCGCCATCGGCATCTCATCGACAACGTAAGGGCCGCGCTGGATTGCTCGTTTTCGCCGGCCGGGCAAGCGGCGACCGGGGTCGCGCTCGCGGCCGCCGCCGTCCCGCTCTGGTTCGCGCTGTCGCTGACCAGCGAATGTGCCGAGCGCGTCGACCGCGCGCTGGCGACTCCGCCCGAAGGCCGGAACGCCGACCTCGACATGCGCCTCTATGCTGCGCGTGCCTGGTCGCTCATGCAGACGAAAGGGTTCGTCGCCGAAACAGAGGCCGCCTGGACTCGCGTGCGCGACATCTCCGCCCGGCAGGGAGACGTCGACCACCAGCTGCGGGCCGCTTGGGGCCTGTGGGCCAGCCTTCTCAACCGGGGAGAGCTCGGCTCCGCCCTGGCGCTGGCGGAGCGATTTTCCGAGCTCGCCGCGCTGCACGCGAACGCCACCGACATTTCCGTCGGCGATCGGATGATCGGATACATCCTGCATCTGATGGGCGACCAGACCAGGGCCCGGCAGCATATCGAGCGCATGCTCAGCCGATACGAGGTGCCGGTGATCGGCGCGCACATCATTCGCTACGTCTTCGATCAGCGCGCCACGGCGCAATGCTTCCTCGCGCGCATGCTGTGGCTGCAGGGATGCCCGGATCAGGCCATGCGCTTGGCGAGGAGCATCGTCGACGGCGCGCAGGCCGGCGACGACGTGCTGTCGCTGTGTCAGGTGCTGGTCCAGGCCGCATGCCCGGTGGCCTTCTTCGTCGGCGACCTGGCGGCGGCCAGGCGCTATGTGACCCTGCTGGTCGAGCATGCGGACCGCCAAGCGCTGGTTTTCTGGCAGGCCTACGGCCGTTGCTTTCAGGGCGTATTGTCCATCAGGAGCGGCGATCTGGTCGACGGCGTGGCCGGGCTCGGCGCCGCGCTCGAGCGGCTGCGCGACATTCAGTTCGGCGTCTACTACGGCGTCTTTCTCGGCGAGTTCGCCGATGCCCTCGGACGTGTCGGGAGGGCAAAAGAGGGGCTCGCGGCGATCGACGAGGCGCTGGCCCGCGCGGAACGCAATGACGAACGCTGGTATCTCGCCGAGTTGCTGCGCATCAAGGGCGGACTCTTGCTGAGCCGGGGCGGGCCGGACGCCGCCGGCGATGCCGAGCGGCATTTCCTTGCCTCCCTCGATTGGGCCCAACGACAGCAGACCCCCGCATGGGAGCTGCGAACGAGCATCAGTCTTGGCACGCTATGGCGGAACCACGACCGGCTGGACGACGCCCGGAAGCTCGTGGGGTCCAGCTACGCCCGCTTTGCGGAAGGTCTCGAGACCGCCGACCTGCAGGCGGCGGGCCGGCTCTTGGAGGAGCTGAGCTGACCGCTGGGCGGCCCTTGCGGTACTCGCTTCAGTTCTGTCGGACCCAGACGCTGCCGTTCATCCAGTCGATCTCGCTGCAGTCCGAATTCAGCGTGCCCTTGAGCGGATTTTCCTTCCAGATCCACGTCGCGATGATTGCCCTTGCGCCGCCGGCGGAGAGATACCCTTTGGCGCTGGTCTTGCCGTTCGAGAGCTGCAGCTCGGCGCCATTCTGCACCACCTTGTCGGATCCGCCGATTCCCTCGACGGGACAGTACGCCTGACAGACGTACGTGCCGGTCAGGTCGGCACATGACCCGGCGTCGCTGCCGCCGCACGGCAGCGCCGCGGCAAACACAGCGCCGGCGAGCGTGAGTCCGCGCGTCAACATCGGATGATCCTCTCTCCGGTGCCCATGCTATGGCGCGCTGGAACACGGCACAACGGGAGCCTATCGATCGCAGCGGTCGCCCCTGCGCGGCTCCGACGCTCCATCGGCGCTCGGCTCGTTCCAATTCTCCTCATTCCGCGTGCATCGTCCAAGCGCCTCGGCCTGTCTGCGCAGTAATGCTGCCGCGGTCTTTCTGAAGGGAGGCAACATGATCGGTCGGCATCATCGGCTCGTCTGCCGCTGGCTGGCGGGTCTGTTCGTGTTGATGGCGCTCGCAGGCTGCGAGCACGGCGATCTCGCATTCGACCGGTCGTCGGGAACGTTCAGCTTGCCGATCGGAGATGGCAGTCGCGAATCGCCCTAGGCGATTTCGTCGCGTCAGTGGGCCCTAAGCCTCGGGAGGATCTGCAATGCGCACCCGTTCACGCCAAGAATCGTCCAGCCTGGGTCTGTACGTCATGTTCGCCTGCAAGATAGCCCTGGTGGCCCTCGCCTTCGTGCGTTTCGGCTAGCGCCGAGAAGCCGCGGACGCCGGCTCTTCTTCACGCAGAGAAATCCAAATCGCTGCGAAATCATGCAAGAGTTTCGATGGAGTCTCGCTTAGATCTGGCCTCGTCGCTCTTTGCGTGAATAAGCGGAGAGTATCATGAAACAGGTCGACGCGAATACTCGAACCTCCAAATCCACCTCGCTGCGCAGGTCGCGGCCCCTCACATTCGCTCAGGAAATCCTGCTGATCG
>DATIXH010000023.1:0-8183 GCA_035518775.1 Candidatus Acidiferrum sp. | reverse complement strand
TGCACCTGCTCGATGCGGATCGTTGCGGACGGCTTGAGGTCTTCGGCGGCGATCGGCCTGCCGGCCAGCGCTACAACGGCCGCAGCCATGAGGAGAAAGCCGCGCCGCGACCGTCGCGTTGAGGCGCCGACAAATCCAGACAATCGTGAACGGAACAACGGTATTCGTCTCAATCTTTCGTCCTCCCTGTATTTCCTAGTATCGAGTCCTTCAGTACATCGTCGAACAAGCCAGATCGCAGCAGTGACTTCCTGCCGGCAAGGTTGCTTTCTGTCTCGTCCAAGCCGATCAGCCTGCTTTGATGGCCCGGACTTCCGTGGCGCGCTCGTCGACCGGGATCACGGGCAATTCGCCCGGGCTCTTGGCCGGCAAACCGCGGAGGTGATCCATGATTGCCTGCCATTCCTTGATCTCGCGGACAGCTTCATTGCCGGCCGCGATGGCGACACTGCCCTTGTCGGTCGTACCCGGCGGCGGCAGCAGGTAGGGCGTGTCTTCGCGCGGGTCGTCGAGCGCCTCGACCCTCGATTTGAGGGGCTGACCCTCCTTGTTCTTGGGTACCAATGTCAGCTTGCCCTTCGTGTATTTCGGGATAGCCACGACGATCAGGCCGAGATAGAGGGAGCAGGTGAGGCTGTAGAGCCGCTCGTCCTTTCCGGTGATGTCGATCGCGCCGTAGCCACGATCGATGTCGCCGAGCTCGATCGCGGTCACGACGTCGAACTTCGGGCGCGACGAATCGTAGCGGAACCTCATGCCGGAGGAGCGGGGGAAGTACTCCCCGGGGTGGGCGGGGCTGTCCACGAGGAAGAACTCGAGCAGATGCTTCAGTTCCTGACCGGTGAAGTAGGCGGTCACGAGCGCGCTGCCGGCCGTCGGATCCACGACGCCGGCGCCGAGCGGCGCCACGGCGAATACATCGTAGACGGTTTGCACGCCTGACTTTCCGCGCGTGAAGCCGGCGCGCATCAACCCGTTGACGGTGAATCCGATGTCCGCCGTCGTGGCGTTTCTGAATGCGTCCGTGACGAGGTTCGCGAGGAGTGTGCTGGCGGCGATATCGACGAACGTGTTGGGGATGTCCTGCGGCACGACAACCAGCGCCTGGTCGATGCTGTAGCCGCGTGACGCAAACACGTCGGCGCTGACGGTCTTCTTGAGCCTCTCGATCTCGTCGGCGACGGCCTGGTCGGCGGCAACGCTGTCATCGATGGGGTAGAGCCGGTAAGACTCGACCGTCAGCTTGCCGCCGTCCAACGCGACCACCAGTTCGCCGAGGTTCCTTCCTTGCACCCCGGTCTGGACCACGGGCGTGTGATCGTTGACGATGATCGCCTCTTGAAGCTCGGTGTGGCTGTGGCCGCCTATCACCACGTCGATGCCCGGTACGGCCTTGGCCAGGCGTATGTCGTCGCCGTCGCTGTAATGCCCATCCTTGTCCTTCTCGAGGCCGCCGTGGCTGAGGCAGACGACCACATCCACCTTCTCGGTCTCGCGGAGCGTCTTCACAATCTGCGTCGCCGCCGCAATGGCGTCGGAAAACGTCACGGCCCCCGCGCCCGTGGCGTAGAACTGGGCCTCCTTGCCGAGCAGGCCGAACAGGCCGAAGCGAAGGCCGCCGCGCTCGATCACCAGGTGGCGGCGGATCACCCCCGCCTGGGCCAGGTGCTGGAGACCGGCGAGCGTCGTGTCGCTTCCCGCCCATTCGGTGTTCGAGGCGAGAATCGCCGGGATCCGGCCGGCCTGGCCGGCCACATCGATTGACTTGGCCAGGCCATCCGGCCCGAGGTCGAAGTCATGATTGCCAAACGTGGTGGCGTCGTAGCCCATCCGGGACATGAGTTGCAGCTCACCGCCGGTCTCGCGGCTGGCGGCGGCAAACGCGGTCCCCATGCTGTAGTCGCCCGCATCGAGCACCAAGACAGGCCCCTGTGCCTTGGCCACCTCGCGCCGCTCGGCGATCAAGCCGGCCAAGCGCGCATAACCGCCGCGGGTTTGGTCGTTGTTGAGCTCGAACGGAGAATAGTCCGAGGCCGGACCCAGCCCGATGAAGGCCGAGTGCATGTCGTTCGTGTGCAGGATGGTGAAGGTCTTCTTCCCATTCTCTTGCGCCGCCGCGGACAGGACCCCGGCGAGGCTCATCGCGCCGACCGCCACAGATAGGGCCAAGACCTCGCGACGGGAGGGTGTGTCGCTTGGCATGAGGGCGAAGTTCTTTTTCTCGTCCGCTGCGACGGCTGATTTTGCCCGTGGGGCTTCCATCATCGTGCACCTCCGACTTTCGGATTGATCGTCACGTCACCGCCTCGCGATAGCCGTCCCACGGGGACGTCTCGGCCGGAGCCGCGCCTGCCCGGCGGGACAGGCGCGGCCCGTTGAGTCGTTTCAGTGCTTCCTTCAGCGCTGCGTTAGTTATTTACGCCCCTCCCGCCTTCCTGCAGTTTTGCCAACACTTGATCCAGAGCGAAGCTGCCGGGCTTCTGTCGCGGCGGAAACGCGACGTAGGTCTGCAAGTGCTGGGCCACGAACGCCTGTGCCGGGCCGAACGCGAACATGCGTTCGGCGCGCCATGTGATGTAATCGCCCGAGTCGCGGTCGGCCATCTCGAAGGGGTCGGCGCGAAGATCGAAGAGCTTGGGAAGCCGTAGCGGCACCAATGGATCCTGCCAGACATCCAGTCCCATCGCTCGCTGTTCCAGGAACACGAGCTTCCAGCGGTCGTAGCGTAAGGCGGCGAGATTGCCGTCATCCGTCCAGTAGAAAAACTCCCGGCGCGGGTCGGGGCCGGTGCCGGCCAGCAGATCGCGCTGGTTGTAGCCGTCGAGGTGGACCTTGAAGGTCTTGCCTGCCGCCTCGTAGCCGTTCAGGAGTTTCTCCTTGACGTTCGGCTCGCCGGCCGCGGCCACCAGCGTGGGGACCCAGTCCTCGAGCGACACGATGTCGTTGATCTCGGTGCCCGCCTTGACGACCCCCGGCCAGCGGATCATGCCGGGGACTCGGTAGCCACCTTCCCAGTTTGTGTTTTTCTCCCCGCGGAATGGCGTGGTGCCGCCGTCGGGCCATGAGAAGACTTCGGCGCCGTTGTCGGTGGTGAACAGGACGATTGTGTTGTCGGCGATGCCGAGGTCGTCGAGCTGCTTGAGGAGCTGGCCGACATAGCCGTCGAGCTCGACCATTCCGTCAGCCTCGACGCCCAGGCCGGTCTTGCCTTGCGACGCCGCCTTGAGGCGGGTGAAGACATGCATACGGGTCGTGTTGAACCAGCAGAAGAACGGCTTGCCGGCCTTGTGCTGCCGGTCGATGAAGTCCGTCGCGGCGGCCAGGAATTCCTCGTCGACGGTCTGCATGCGCTTGGTGTCGAGCGGGCCCGTATTCTCGATCTTCTGCTTGCCGACCCTTCCAAAGCGCGGGTCCTCGGTGGGATCATCGGTGTCGGTCGCGACGCTCTTGAGCACGCCACGCGGCCCGAACTTTGCGAAGAACTCGGGGTTCTTCGGGTAGTCCGGATTCTCCGGCTCGTCCTCGGCATTGAGGTGGTACAGGTTGCCGAAGAACTCGTCGAAGCCGTGAACGGTGGGCAGAAACTCGTTGCGGTCGCCGAGGTGATTCTTGCCGAACTGGCCGGTTGCGTAGCCCTGCGGCTTCAGCAGCTCGGCGAGCGTCGGGTCCTTCTCGGACAGCCCTTCCTTGGCGCCGGGCAAGCCGACCTTCAGCAGGCCGGTGCGGAAGCAGCTCTGCCCGGTGATGAACGCGGCGCGTCCGGCCGTGCAGGATTGCTGGGCGTAGAGGTCGGTGAAGATCGCGCCTTCCTGGGCGATGCGATCGATGTTGGGCGTGCGGTAGCCCATCATGCCGCGGTTGTAGGCGCTGATGTTCCAGTAGCCGATGTCGTCGCCGAAGATGACGAGGATATTCGGCTTTCCGGTGGCCTGCGCTCGCGCCGGAGTGATCTCCGACAAGGATCCCAATGCGGCCGTGGCGGCGGCGATGCTCGCTCCCCCGAGCAGGAGATTGCGCCGGCTGAACCCTCCGCGATCTGCCTCCTCTTGCGGGGCCTCGGCCGCCGCGGTGGCTGCACGATCGATATCGCTCTTCATGAATGACCCTCCCTCGGGTTCTGAAAGGATTTCATCGCCGGATGCGCCCGGACGATGCAGCGGAATCCCAGGTGGCAGATCGCGGTGTCGATCGGCTGGGCCATGCGCGCGGCCGGGCGGTAGCGCCGGCAGTAGTTGGGCGCGCACAGGAAGGAGCCGCCCTTGATCACCTTGCGCGGAATGCGCAGGGCGGGCAGAGCCGGATCGAAGCTCTCCTCGCGCCGGGCGCCGCGCGGGTTCTCCGGGACGCAGCAGGACCTCTGCGCCCGCCCGTGATCGCGGTACCAGTCGGTCGTCCACTGCCAGACGTTGCCGGCCATGTCGTAGAGGCCGTAGCCGTTGGGCGGGAAGGAGCCGACGGGTGCCGTGCCCTCGTAGCCGTCGGTTGCGAGGTTCTGCCAGGGGAACTCGCCTTGCCAGGTGTTGGCCATCGTGCGGCCGCCGGGCGCGAGCTCGTCGCCCCAGACGAACTCGGCGCCGTCGAGCCCGCCGCGCGCGGCGAACTCCCACTCGGCCTCGGTCGGCAGCTCCTTGCCGGCCCACCGGGCATAAGCCTCGGCATCCTCGTAGCCGACCTGCACGACCGGGTGCGTGCCCTTGTCGTGCAGCGAGCTGGCGGGACCTTCCGGGTGGCGCCAGCTGGTGCCCGCCACATAGCCCCACCAGTTGTAGTGATCGCCCAAGCCGACGCGCCGGCGCGGCTTCTGGAACACCACCGAGGCCGGCACGAGCATCTCCGGTTTGGCGCCGGGATAGTCGGCGGGGTCGGGCGGCCGCTCGGCGAGCGTCACATGGCCGGTCGCCTCGACGAAGCGGCGGAACGCGTCGTTCGTGACCGTGTGCGCATCCATCCAGAAGCCGTCCACGCGCACCTCGTGCGCGGGCGCCTCTTCCGGATAGTGGCGGTCCGAGCCCATGCGGAACGTGCCGCCCGGGATCCACGCCATGTCCGGGAAGGGTGGCTCCGGCGACGCCGCGGGATCAGCATTCCGCCGGTCAGCCCCCGCTCCCGTGCCGTCGGCCGCACGCGAGTGCCGTTCGATGCTTTCACCCATGCACGCGAGTTATGCGTGCGGCGCATTCGCACGTGCAATTGGACCAAGGTCCAATGGCCGCGCGGCCGGCCGCCTCCTCTAGAGCCTCGCGTCTGCGATCGGCGCGTCCTGCTAGAGCACGACCTCGATGACGCACGGCCCTTGCATCGCAAGCCCGGCGTCGAAGGCCCGCGACAGCTCGTCCATCGTGGCGGCGCGGTGGGCCGGCACGCCGAAGCCCTTGGCGAGGGCGGGCCAGTCGATGTCGGGGTTGCCGATGTCGAGCAGGGAGGAGGCGACCGGGCCGATGTTGCTGGCGCCGACGTTGCGCATCTCGTCGCGCAGGATCTGGTAGCTGCGGTTGGCGAAGACGAGCGTCAGGATGTTCAGGCTCTCGCGCGCGTGCGTCCACAGCGACTGCGGCATGTAGAGGCCGCTGCCGTCGCTCTCGAGGCACACGACCTTGCGGTCGGGGCAGGCGACGGCGGCGCCGAGCGCCACCGGCATGCCGTAGCCGATCGAGCCGCCGGTGCCGATGATCCAATCGTGCGGCGGGCAGTTCTTCGTGGCGGCGAGGAAGGCACGGCCTGTCGTGATGGACTCGTCGATGACGATGGCGTTCTCCGGCAACGCCGCGCCGAGGAGGGCGCCGAGCTTCTCGAGCGTGATGGCGCCGGTCGGGCGCGCCGGCCGTTCCAGGCGGGGCACGGACGCGGCGGCCTGGCGCGCGCCGAGGGCGTCGACCAGCGCCTCCAGCGCATAGACGGGATCGTGCTCGGCGCGGGCGAGCTCGTGGATGCGCGTGCCCGGCTGGTAGAGCGTGCCCGGCTTGTCCGGATAGGCGAAGAAGGCGACCGGCGCCTTGGCGCCGACCAGGATGATGTTCCGCAGCTCCTTCAGGAAGGCGAGGGCCAGGTCGACGGGATAGGGGATGCGCTCCACCTGCACGCGGCCCGCGCCGCGGCTGATGCGCGGGGTGAGGGTGGGCGCCAGGAGCCGTGCGCCGGTGGCGGCCGCGATCTTGCCGGCGAGGGCGAGGGGTGCTTCGCGCGTGGCGCGGCCGCCGAGGATGAGGGCGGTGGGCTCGCCGGACCTGAGGATCTGCGCGGCGGCGGCGATGGCCGAGTCGGCCGGACGGGCGTATTGGATGCCGGCCGGCGGCGTGCTCGGCGCGCTCGGTCGCGGCTGCGCGAGCTCGTTCCACGCGGCATCGGCCGGCAGGATGAGGCAGGCCACGCGGCCGGGCGCGCCCAGGGCCGCCGCCACGGCCGCGGCGCCGTCGGCGGCGAGCGTGTCGGCGCTCGGGGAGGTGCGCACCCAATGGCTGAAGGGCCGCGCCGCGCCCTCGATGTCGGAGGTGAGGGGCGCATCGAGATGGCGGTGATGGGTGGCGTGATCGCCGATGACGTTGACGATCGGCGACTGCGCCCGCACGGCGTTGTGCAAATTCGACAGCCCGTTGGCGAGACCGGGGCCGAGATGGAGCAGCGTGCAGGCCGGCCGGTCGAGCATGCGCGCATAGCCATCGGCGGCGCCTGTGACCACGCCCTCGAACAGCCCGAGCATGCCGCGCATGCCTTCGACCCGGTCGAGCGCCGCGACGAAGTGCATCTCCGACGTGCCGGGATTGGCGAAGCAGACCTCGACCTGGTGCTGCCGCAGGGTGGTGAGCAGGGATTCGGCGCCGTTCATGGATGCAAACCGCGAATGTTCGTGAGGCTGCTCATAGAGGAGGCCGCCGGCGCGCCATCGTCAACTGCGCTGTGACTGAGCGCATGGTCGCTGCACCTCACGGTGGCGCTGACCTCCCGATAGGCTTTCGGTCAAGGCCTGCGGTATAATCTGCGAATGGTCTCACTTTCGACGCAACAGGACTTCCGCCGGGTACAGAGCCTGCCCTTCTGCTACTGGTGCGGCCAGGACTTCCATCGGACGAGCGCGACTCGTGATCACATTCCTCCGAAAGCGACCTTTGCGGCAGAAGACAGACAACCATGCCTCTGGCTGCCCGCGCACGACAGCTGCAACGGGAGCCATAAGGGCACGGATCAGTTGGCTGCGCAGCTTATTGGCCTGAAGTGGGGTCGGACGCAGGCCGACGGTGACCGAAAGATCGTCATATCGACCTTCGGCTCTGAGGTAGCCGCGATCGCGAACCTGGATATCCGGGCTGTCGTCTGGCGGTGGGTCCGAGGCTTTCATGCTGCGCTCTACGGCGAGTGCATGCCGGGAGCGCGCGTCAAGCACGCGCTGGAGACACCGTTCCCGCATGCCGAGACTGATGCGCTGCTGCAGATCGAACGGATAAAGGACGTTCACAGGAATTTCCTGCATGAGATCAAGACGCAGCGGGCACTGCAGAATTTGGACAGGATCACTTCGAACAATGGCAAGCTCACCTACGAGTGCGTATGGTGCAAGTTCTGCGACGCTGACGTCTGGGCGTGCGTGTTCGCCCTGAACATCCACGACTGGAAGGACTTGGGCCTGACCCCCGGCCAACCTGCTCGGGGCTGCGCCGGGTCATACATACTGCCGTCGGGCCTTCCTCCCAACGATTCGACACGAATGAAGCTGACGCCGATCATCGTTCCAAACCGCGACAAGCTAGACCCCTTCGCCGCGTGAGTACGCGCTTGGCAAGATGATGTCGCCGTTCATTCATGCGTGGCCCAGCTGATGCGAGGAATCGGCGGGTTTCCCAAGTGGACCGCGCTGATCATCGTCGGCCTTATCGTGGTCGGTGGTGGTGCCGGGTTTGCCTACTACCGGAGCCAGATGCAGCCGGCGTCGGAGGTCGAGGTGCGGGTCGCCGAGGTCAAGCCCAATCCCTGCACCGACGTGTACAGCCCGCTGTTCGTTGCACTCCTCAATCGCAGTTCTCGAACCGTCACGCACGTCAACTATCGGCTGATCGCGCGGCATCCGGGAGAGAGCGCCAATCTCGTGGAGGGCGACGAGATCCGGCAGTTGAACGACATCACGCCGCCGAAGAAAGGGCTCGGCTACTGCCAGCGGGTGCCGCTGCTGACCGAGCGGTTCGTCTCCTGGC
>DATIXH010000022.1:0-2184 GCA_035518775.1 Candidatus Acidiferrum sp. | reverse complement strand
GCAGCCGTCGCGAGCGGCAGCTCTGCGCGGCGCAGGCGGCGCAGCGGTTGCGATGTTGCTGGCCTACGCATCGGCGCGTTCGGCGGCCTCCCGGCGCATCTGTCCCCTCTCCAATGTCAGAAAGAGGACCGACGCGCCAGGCGCCGTGGCGATCACGCGGCGTTGGAAGCCCGGGAAGGCTGCATGGCAGCCAGCACCTTGAGCAGGGCTTGCGCGCCGGCGGTCGAGGATGCGGGGTTCTGTCCGGTGACCAGGCGTCCATCGGTGATGGCGAAGGGCTCCCAGTTCTTCGGCGCCTTCTCGAAGAGCCCGCCCAGCCGCTTCAATTCGTCCTCGACCAGGAACGGCACGACATGGGTGAGCTGGACCTCCTCTTCCTCGCTGTTGGCGAAGCCCGTGACCCGCTTGCCCCTGACGATCGGCGCGCCCTGGTACATCACCCGATGCAGCACCGCCGGCGCGTGGCAGACGGCCGCGACCGGCTTGCCGGAATTGTAGAAGGACTCGATCAGGGCGATGGAGTCGGGGTTGTCCACGAGGTCCCACATCGGCCCGTGGCCGCCCGGATAGAAGACCGCGTCGAAGTCGTCCGAGCGCATGTCCTGCAGCATCAGGGTGTTCGCGAAAACCTTCTGCGCCGCCGGATCCTGCTTGAACCGCACCTGCGCCGGCGTCTGGTTCCCGGGCAGATCGCTCTTGGGATCGACCGGCGGCTGGCCGCCCTTGGGCGAGGCGAGCGTCAGGGTCGCGCCGGCATCGCGGAACACGTAATAGGGCGCGGCGCCCTCCTCGAGCCAGAAGCCGGTCTTGCGGCCGGTATTGCCGAGTATGTCGTGCGACGTGAACACCATCAGGATCTTCATGTGTCTGCTCCTTTCCTATCGTCGGGTTTGCTCTCGTGGAAGCCGTGCGCGTGGTCTGACAACGACAGCTGCTATGCCGTGCTCATGGCACACCTCCGCGCCTGACACGTTCACCGGGAATCGCGTGCCGCCTGGCCGGGCGCCGGCCTCTTCCGCCCGCTGCGCTCGCGCGGATCGTCGTCCGGGTCGAGATACTCGAGGCCCAGCGGCCCGATCCCCGTCACCTGGGTGACGTACTCGCCGGATTTCGCCCAATGGAAGTGCGGGGTGTTGCCGGGCAGGACGACCACGCTGCCCGGCGGAAAGGCCTGCACCTTGTCGCCGTCGAAGCGGTCGCCGCGGCCGATATAGAAGATGCCGGATATGACCGTGTAGATGCGGTCCTCCGGATGCCGGTGCGGCATCAGCTTGGCGCCGCCCGACGCCTTGACCCTGATCACGTAGGGCCCGGGCTCGGAGGGATGGCCGACGACCACGGCGAGATGAACGGAGGGCGGAAACGCCGGAAACGATTGCCAGTCGATGTCCTCGGGCAGCACCGCTCTGAAAGCCGCCTGCCCTGGCTGGTGCGTGCGGGTCATGTCGATCTCCTCTTCGTTGCGGCGTGGCGGGCGCAACCGGCTCGCGCCGGCGGCGATCTATCGCAGCGCCGCCTCGACGATCGCGACGTCCTGCTCGACCGTGCCGCCGCTGACGCCGACTCCGGCGACCACCTGACCCTCGCGGGTGAGCGGCACGCCGCCGCCCATCGCGCAAAATCTGCCCTCGGCGACGGTGCTGAGCGGAAAGAGCGGCTGCCCCGGCTGCACCAGAGGAAGCAGGTCGGTCGTGCGCATTCCGACGAGTGCGGAGGTGTAGGCTTTGCGTGCGGACAGCTCGATCGAAAAAACGGACGCCTCGGCCATGCGATGCTGAAGCACGACGTTGCCGTGAACGTCGACGACGCAGACTGCGACCGGCACTTTGTTTGCAACCGAGGCCGCTTCGACGCGCTCCGCGGCATTCTTCGCGATCGTGAGCAAATCCATGGGTCCCATTCCTTCGTTTGAGGGGGAGCGACGAACGGCGGTGCGGCGATCTCGTCGTCGGTGGCGACGGGCGTCTAGCGCCCGAGCTTTCCGACGTAGAATCCCAACCGGTCTTCCGCGTCGCCCGGCTTGTGAAAGCTCCGCTCCAGCAGCGCCTTGATTCTCTGCTGCGCCGCCGGCCGCCCGATCGAGGTCATGCAGGCCTCCCAGCCGGCCGCGATTTCGACGTCGGGCGGCAGGCTCGCCGCGTTCACGAGCCGCTTGGTATTGGCGATCGCCCACTTGTCGAACGA
>DATIXH010000021.1:0-9563 GCA_035518775.1 Candidatus Acidiferrum sp. | reverse complement strand
TTCCGGTTCGGACGACTTCCATTGTCGAACCGCGTTCCGGCTTCTGACCGGAGAAACGGCGGGTCAGGCGGCGCGAACCTCGACAGAGGCGAGGATCCAGGCCACCGCACCCGACGACCGCGGCATGAGACAATGAGACACTGGATCACCTCCTTTCTGTTGTTGAAGAGACAGGCGTGGTTATAAGGGAAACAGGGCCGGATTGGAAGATGGAACCACGGGCGTGCCTGCCGCTACCGGTCTACAAGATCGCCTCGACGCTCTCCCGGAACACCTGGCTGTGGCGGTCGACATCGGCGGCCGTCGTCTGGGGCGCCATCAGCGCCATGTTGTGGAACGGCGTCATCAGGATGCCCCGGTTGAGGGCCGCCAGGTGCATGTAGCGGTCGAGGTCCGGATCGATCGCGGCGGCGGCTTCCCCGCCGTTGCGGGGCGGGCGCGGGCAGAACCAGTATTCGGCCCTGCAGCCGAGGCGGGTGACGTGCCAGGGCAGGCCCGCCTCCTTGATGATGCCGTCGACGCCCTCCGCGAAGCGGCGGCCGAGCGCGATGGTGTGTTCGAAGGCTGCGTCGGTGAGTACGCGCTGCAAGGTGGCGCGCATGGCGGCGAGGGCCAACGCGTTGCCTGCCAGCGTGCCACCGATGCCGCCGGTGTCGGCGGTGTTCTTGTCGGTGCTGGCGCGGATGCGGTCGGCCACTGCGCGCGTGAAGCCGTAGACGGCGGCCGGCACGCCGCTGGCGATCGGCTTGCCGATGGTGAGCATGTCGGGCTCCAGTCCGTAGGCCTTGGTGTAGCCGCCGGGGCCGGTGCAAATGGTGTGCGTCTCGTCGATGATGAGGAGCGTGCCGGTATCGCGCGTGATCTTGCGCAGCGCCTCGTGGTAGCCCGGATCGGGCAGCACGATGCCGATGTTGGTGAGGGCCGGCTCGACCAGCACGCAGGCGACGTCGCCGGGCGCGAGCGCCTTCTCCAGCGCGGAGATGTCGTTGATCTCCACCACTTTGGTCGTGAGCGCCGGGTCGACGGCCGGGCCGACGTTGCCGGGCTTGGGGCCGGGCACGCCGTTGTTGATGGTGATGATCGTCTCGTCGACGGTGCCGTGATAGCACCAGTTGTGGACAAGGATCAGCTTGCGGCCGGTGATCTGGCGGGCGAGGCGGATGGCGAAGCGGTTGGCGTCGGTCGCGGTCATCGCCACCTGCCAGTAGGGGAGGCCGAAGCGGCGCTGCAGCTCGCGGCCGACCCAGAGCGAATCCTCCGTCGGCAGCATGAAGGTGGTGCCGCGATGGAGGCGGTCGACGATGGCGTCGATCGACTCCTTCGGCGCGTGGCCAGTCATGGCGCCGGTATCGCCGAGGCAGAAGTCGATATAATCGCGGCCGTCGACATCGGTGAAGCGGGCGCCCGCGCCGTCCTTGATGAAGAGCGGAAAATCGCCGGCCCACCGGATCATCCAGTTCATGGGCACGCCGTCGAGCAGGCTGGCCTTGGCCTCCTCGAACAGCGCCTGCGAGCGCGGATGCTCCGTGATGAAGCGCTTCCGCTCGGCGGCAAGGGCGGTAGCCAGGCGATTGCGGTCGATGGTGCGCAAATTGGTCATGACTGCACTGAAGCAAGGTTACACAACGGAACGGCCGCTATTCCTATCGCTGAAACGCCCCCGTGCAAACCGATTTGCATCGCGCGAAGGTGATGTGCCGTGACGTTTGGCCCGGGCGCGCGGCATGCTAAGGTTGCAAATCACGTTCGGGCGAATCGTACGCGATGTCATCAAAGGAATCCCTGCTCGCCGAGGTGCAGTTCTTCCAGCTGCTGGATCCCGAAGAGCGCAAGGCACTGGCCGAGGTGCTGGAGGAATCGCATCACGAGGCCGGGGCGATCCTGTTCGAGGTGGGCGATCCCGGCGACTGCATGTACGTGGTCGGTGCCGGCGCCGTCGAGATAAGCGCCACCGACAAGCTCGGGCAGAAGATCGTGCTGACGCTGTGCGAGCGTGGCGACATGTTCGGCGAGCTGTCGCTGCTCGACATGGGCGCGCGCACCGCCCGTGCCGTCGTAACGGAAACAGCGGAACTGCTGGCGCTCGACCGCGAGCAGCTGCGCGACTTCTTCCGCCGCAAGCCGGACGCCGCCCTCGACATGATGACGGTGATGGGCCGGCGCATGCGGGCGACCACCGAGCGCCTGCGGCAGATGGCGATCCGCAATGCCGGGGAGGAGGCGCAGCAGAAGCTGACGCCGATCGACCGCATCATCGACGCGATCGCCGCCTTCAGCGGCAGCTTCAGGTTCCTGGTCATGCATGTCCTGTTGTTCGCCGCCTGGATCGTCTGGAACATCATGCCGGACGACCTGATGTTCGACCCGTTCCCCTTCAACTTCCTGACCATGTGCGTGTCCCTCGAGGCGATCGTGCTGTCGGTGGTCGTGCTGCTGAGCCAGAACAGGCAGGCGGACAAGGACCGCATTCGCGACGATATCGAATACGACGCCAACCTGAAGGCGGAGCTCGAGATCTCGCACCTGCACGAGAAGGTCGACCGGATGCAGAGCGCGCTGCTGTCGCGCCTGCAGCGGATAGAGAGTGCGGTCGGAGCGCGGCGCGGGCGCGGCTAGGCCAGACGGAACTTCGTCTTGAGGTGGTCGGCAAGCCGCAGGGCGAGTGCCACGACCGTCAGGGTCGGATTGACGTAGCCGGTCGTGGGATAGACGGCGCTGCCGGCGACATAAAGATTGTCGAAGCCGTGAACGCGGCAATCGCGGTCGACGACGCCCTGCTTCGGATCGTCGCTCATGCGGCAGGTGCCGATGTGATGGTGGCCGCCATGGAGATCGTCCGGCCATGAGCTGTCGTCGGCCAGCACCCAATCGTCGAGCTTGAAGCGGCCGACCCCGAGGCGCCCGAATTCCGCGCCGATCAGCTCCTGGGAGCGCCGCAGGCTGCGCTTGTCGAGCTCGGTGAGACGCCAATCCAGCGCGATGCGGTTGAGGCCGAGGGCGTCCTTCTCGTCAATCAGCTTCACCCGGCTGTCCGGATTCGGGCATTGCTCGAGACGGGTGTAGAGTCGGATCGGCCGGGAGAGATCGTAAGGCGGATGGTAGGGATCCTCAGGTGTCGCGCGGAACATGCCGCGCGCGACGTCGTCGAGGCCGGTGACGACATTCCAGATGTCGTGGCCCAGGTGGTCCGGCAGTTGCCGGTCTGCAATGCCGTCCCGAATATGTCGATAGGCGGGATAGCCGGCGTTGGTGACGACCGGAGTCTCGAAATTGGCGCTGTAGCCGAGCATGCCCTGCTCGCGCTGCGCGATCGGACTGGTGGCGATGACCGGCTGGATCAGCGTCCCGTTCTTCTTGAAGCGCGCGCTGAGGCCGCGATGCCAGTCGCCGACGTCGGTGGCGAACAAGCTGCCGGTGACGATGTGCGGATGCTCCATGAAGAAGCGCCCGACCAGGTCGTGCTGGTTGCCGAGGCCGGTCGTAACGACGTCGTTGGACAGCAGCAGGACGCGCGGCGACTCGAGGCCGCCGCAGGCGACGACGGTCACGGCGGCGTGCACCTTCGCGCGGGCGCCTGAAAACGTACCCATGCGCAGGCCGGTCGCGCTCGTCGCCTCCGCGTTGCTGTCGATCCCCAACGCGTTGGCGTTCAGCAGAACGCGCACATTGTCGGCCTTGGCCAGATCGTCGCGATAGCGCTCGCCGAAATGAGTCGCCGGCTCGGAGAGCTGCATGATCTGCGTGACCATGCGCTCCGGCTGGAAATCGGGAAAGCGGTGCTTGTCGTCCTGCCACGCCAGCGGGTCGTAGGTGGGCGGGCCGATCTCGACCAGCGACTGCGCGGCGGCGTAGTAGGAATCGAGGTCGCGCCGCGCGATCGGCCAGCCGCTGTGCGGCACCCAGTCCCGCGCCTCGAAATCGAGGTCGTGCAGCGGCGCGCACCAGCCGCCCCAATGGTTGGTCGAACCTCCGAAGTAGCGCAGTCGGGTGACGTCGAGGTCGAAGTAAGGCCGCCCGACGATGGAGCCCTTGTAGAGCGACTGCGTGGCCTCGTCGGGCTCGAGGTCTCCGCTCTCGACCACAAGCACAGCAATCGGCCGGCCGATGAACTGGCGCGCGATAGTGATGCCGGCGGCGCCGGCGCCGATGATGCAGAGATCGGCCTGGAGAGTCGTTCCGTCGGGGACCTGACGAAGATCGAGAAACATCGGCCGGCTTGGGAGTCAGGCGAGGGCAATGACGGCGCAGAGCCGCGCTTCGGTCGCAGCCAGGATCCAGCCGTCGACGACGACCGTGTCCGCCCGGTGAAAATCAACGTCGATGGCTTTCCGCAGCTCGCGCGCGGCGGTTCCGGGGTCATGCCGGGCGGTCTGCAAGGCGCGTGCGAGCACCGGGCTCATGGTCAGCAACCGCGCACTGTCGATATCCTGGGCGAGCGTGGCGAGGTAGCGTCGTCCGATGCGCTCGGCGCTCGCTCGACAGCGAACCAAGAGGCAGAAGTCCGCAGGCAGGACCGCACGCCAAGCCCAGGGGAGTGTCGCGGCGATAGTTCCGGCCAACGCAGGAATCACGCCGCGCGCGAACCGGCGGCGGGATACGGTTCCTGCGGCAGGTCGTCTCATTGGCTGATGTAACCTTGGAAAGACGAAAGGTAATCGAAGGGCAGGCGCATTCTGCTCGCTCACCCGCCGGGCTGCAAGCATGGCCTGATATTGTCATGCCGGCACCGACGCGCTAGCTGTGTCGGCCATGAAAAGCTGTGACATTGCGGTGATCGGGGCCGGTGCCGCCGGTCTTGCGGCGACGCGCACCCTGATCGAGCGCGGCCTGTCCGTCCTCTGCATCGAGGCGCGCGACCGCGTCGGCGGGCGCGCCTGGACGGATGCCGAAACCTTCGGCGTGCCGTTCGATCGCGGCTGCGCCTGGCTGCATTCGGGCGACATCAATCCCTGGCGGCCGATCGCCGCCGATCTCGGCTTCACGGTCGTCGAGCAGAGACAGGTGTGGCAAGGCCGCGTCGGCCGCCACTCGCTTGGCGAGGACGAGCATGCGAACTGGGATCGCGTGATCGCCGGCCGATTCGCCGCCATCGCCGAGGTCGGCGCATCCGGCCGCGACGTCGCGGCCAGCACCGTGCCGACGAACGGCGGCGCGTGGAGCCCGTTGGCCGAGGCGGTCGTCACCTGGTACTCGAGCGTGGAGAGCGACCGCCTGTCGACCCGCGATTTCTTCAATGCCAACGACACCGACACGGACTGGCCGATCGTCGAGGGCTATGGCGCGCTGGTGGCGCGCTATGGCCAGGGGTTGCCGGTCTGGCTCGCCACGCCCGCGACGCGCATTGCCTGGGGCGGCCGCGGCGTGGCCGTGGAAACGCCGAAGGGGACGGTGCACGCTCGCGCCGCCGTCGTCGCCGTGCCGACCGATGTGCTCGCCGGTGGCGCGATCCGTTTCGATCCGCCGCTGCCGATCGGCAAGCAGGAGGCGATCCACAATGTCCCTCTGGGCAACGCCGAGAAGGTCATCTTCCACATCGAAGGGAACCCGTTTGGCTTCCGCCCCGGCACCTTCGGGATCGCCCGCGTCGACGTGCGCACGGCCGGATTTCAGTTCTACCCCTTCGGACGCCCGCTGGTGATCGGCTTCCTCGGCGGCTCCTGCGCGCGCGAGCTGGCGGCGGCCGGCCCGGAGGCGATGATCTCGTTCGGTATCGCCGAACTGGTCGAGATGCTCGGCGCCGACGCGCGGCGCCATCTCGGCAGGTCGGCGGCGACGAACTGGGCCGGTGATCGCTTCATCCGCGGCGGCTACTCCGCGGCCAGGCCCGGTCATGCGGACAGCCGAGTCGACTTGGCGGCGCCGCTCGATGGCAAGCTGTTCTTCGCCGGCGAGGCCTGTTCGATCGACGCCTATGCCACTTGCCACGGCGCCTATCTGACGGGCATCGCCGCCGCCGAAACCGCGGCGGCGGCGCTTCAAGTCGGTCCCGCCTCGTCGTAGCGCGGCAGGTCGTCGGCCGTGTCGAACCAGGCGACGCGGCGCGAGGCATAGATGTGATGGGTCGGCGGGAAGGAGGAGGGATCGTCGAGCGAAGCCGTGTTGATCGACACGGTTTTGGGTGCCTGCTGCTCGCGGTACAGGACGAAGCTGCCGCAGGCTGGACAGAACTCGCGCTGGCCCCATGACGACGAGCGAAACACGCCGGGCGCAGCGCCGGCGTACGAAAAGGCGCCGATCGGCACTTCGACCCAGGCCACCACCGGCGCGCCGCTGTTGAGCTGGCAAAAGCGACAGTGACAATAGCCGCTTCGGATCGGTGGTGCGGCGATGCGAAAACGCAGGGCGCGACACAAACAGCCGCCCTCGAGCGGGTAGCGTGCGGGCTTCGCCGCCTTCGGCGCCTCCTCCGCCGGCGCCCATAGCTCGATGCGGTTGCCCTCGGGGTCCATCAGCCAGGCGAAGCGTCCATAAGCGTCGGACTCGATGTCGTCATGGACCGCGATGCCCGCGGCCCTGAGAGCGGCCACGAGCGCGTCGAGGTCGTCGACGCGATAGTTGATCATGAAGGGCTGCTTGCTGGGGTCGAAGTAGCGCGTGTCATGGGCGAAGGGCGCCCAGACCGTGTAAGCAGGGCGGTAGGGCTCGCCGCTCTCGCGCCAGTCGAACCGGGCGCCGACGTCGGTCTTCCGGCTCTCGATCCCGAGGTGCCGGCGGTACCACTTCTTCAGCGCCTCCGGGTCCTTCGACTTGAAGAAGACTCCGCCGATGCCGGTGACGCGGGCCATGTCAGAGTACCCGCTCCATGATGAAGTTGCGGAAGCTGACGCCCCTGAGGTCGACGTCCTGGGCACGCACGAGCTTGAAGCCTCGGCGCTGGAAGAAGCCGTAGGCCGTAAGGCTCGCCTCCGCGGTGAGGCGCCTGGCGCCGAGCGCGCGGGCGCGCGTCTCCATGTCGCTCAGCAGCCGGGAGCCGATGCCTTGGGTCTGGTAGCGGTGATGGACGTAGAGCGTGGCGATCCGGCCGCCGCGCTCCAGTTCGCTGAAGCCGACGATCTGGCCACCGGCCTCGGCCACATAGGTGAAGTTCGCCCGCAGGCGCTCATGCCAGCGCGGCTCGTCCATGAGCGCCGGCGCCCAGGCCTCCACCTGCTCGGGCGTGTAGTCGCGGCTGTTCACGTTATGCACGGTATCGCGGAACAGACGCATGATCTCCAGGGCGTCGCCGGGTTGGAAGGCGCGGATCGTCAGGCCGGGTATCGTCATCGCAGGTCGAGCCCTATCGCAGGAACCGCATCAGCACGAGAGTCAGCAGAATGTAGAGGAGCGCCTTGGCGAAGACGAGCGCCTTGGCGCGCGTCGGGTGCTCGGCGGCCGCCACCGCCGCGGCGGCGTCCTCGCCGAACGGGCGATCGCCTGGCCAGGACAGGGAGGGGATCAGACGGCCGAGCCAGCGCATGCCTGCGCCCTGGGTCAGCGGCGCGGGTTGGAACAGCAAGACCGACCGCGTCTTGAGGACAGGCACCAGGACCAGCCCGGCCGCAAAGCCGCCGATATGCGCCCACCACGCGATCGTTCGGGCCTCCGCGCCGGGCGTGCCGCCGGTGAGCAGCGTGACGTCGTAGGCCATGGCGATGTTGACCAGGATCGTGAAGCCGACGACGAACGACGCCGGCGCCAGCACTGGCGCGATGTTGAAGACCAGCACGAAGATGCGGGCGCGCGGATGCAGCAGCAGGTAGCCCGCCATGACGGCCGAGATCGCGCCGCTGGCGCCGATCAGCGGCGCTGCGGGGTCGGCAATGCCTTGCGCGATCGCCGCGAGAGCGCCGCTCAACAGAAAGAACGAGGCATAGCGCACGTGGCCGAGTGCATCCTCGATGTTGTCGCCGAAGACGCGCAGCGCGATGACGTTGCCGACGAGATGCAGCAGGCCGCCGTGCAGAAACTGGTGCGTGAAAAGACCGGAGAGTCCATAGAACGGTCCGGGCCCCGGCAGGAAGCGCCATAGCTGCATCGGGAAGAAGGCGAAATCCTGCCAGCGTATGGCACGCCACAACTGCAGCGCAAAGGCGAGCCCCATCGTCGCGATGAGCGCGTAGTTCACCCACGGGCGGCGGATGTTCGCGAGGGGATTGCCGTCGTGCAGAATCAACATGCGCCCTCCGGACGAGCCGGCGAGTCCCGCAGGAGTGGCAATACTATCTGTTCGCTGCGCGCTTGATCAATCGACGCTCCACGGCCCGATGGACGGGCGCGCCCTACTGAGCGCCGGTGGCGGGCTCCGCGTCGGTCAATCCGGCCTGGGCCGCTGTTACGTTCATCTCCGCCGAGGATACGGCATACTCCGCGCCGGCAACTCGCCCGCGGGCGATGGCGATCTTGGTGTCGTCGCCGCCACTGATGGTGCTGTTCAGCGCCCGGCGCGCTGCGGCCAGCTCCACTTGCGCCGCGTCTAGCTGCCGTTGCGCCTGAGCTACAGCCGGGGCGCTATCCGGTGCACTGCTTTGGCCCGCCGCAGCGGTGCCGGTCGAGGCTTGGCTGTCGGCTGCAGCATCGCCAGCGGATGAGTCTGCATTTCCATTGCCTTGCGCCGAGCCACCACTGTTGCCGTTTCCATTGCTTCCGGCCGAGCTACCGCCATTGCCGCTGGCACTACCGCCGTCACCGCTGGCGCCACCGTTGCCGCTTGCGCCACCGTTGCCGTTGCCATTTCCGTTACCATTGCCGGAGTTGCCGTGGCCGCCGGCGTTCTTCGCCAAAGCAGCCACAATCGCGAGCGACCCACTGTGTGGATCGATGGTCACGGGGACGGCGATCAGGGAGAAAGCCAAGAGGCCGGCCGATGTGTAGAGCAGGACGCGCCGCACGCTGCTTCAGCTCCGGACTGGACGCCCAAAGGGCAACGTATCAGCGTAACCCACCGACGTTAACTCACGTCTAATAACCAAGGTTAACATGGCGGTGCCTATGCCCTCGCAGCCGGCAGCGGCGGGCCCGCCGGGTGCGCGGCCGTGCGGCCGGACGGAAAGGAGACGGTAACGGTCGTCCCCTCGCTCATGGCGCTCTCCAATCGCAGGGTCCCGCCGTGCAACTCGACGAGGGAGCGGGTGAGAGGAAGGCCGAGGCCCGTGCCTTCGTATTGGCGGGCCAGCCGATTGTCGAGCTGCGTGAAGGGCTGCAGCGCCTTCGGGATGTCGCCGGGGGACATGCCGACGCCCGTATCGCTGACGACGAGGTCGAGCCCCCCGTCGAAGCGCGACTCGACCCTTACCGTGATGCAGCCCTCGTGGGGCGTGAACTTGAGCGCGTTGGACAGCAGGTTGAAGAGAATCTGCCGCAGCTTGGCGGCGTCGCCCTGCAGCATCACTGGCGGGGGCGGCAATGACAGCTCGAGCCGCAACCCACTCTGCGCCGCACGCGGCTGCATTTGCCGGACGCACACCTGGACGATCTCGATCAGGTCGACTACGTCCTCCTGAAGATGAAGCTTTCCAGCCTCCGCCCTCGAGAGGTCGAGCATGTTGTTGATGATTTCGAGCAGATGCTCGCCGCTGCTTCTGATG
>DATIXH010000020.1:0-9005 GCA_035518775.1 Candidatus Acidiferrum sp. | reverse complement strand
GCCGCTCAACCACATCGCCACGATCATGGTCGGCGCCCGGGTGAAGCCCGGCCGCTACGACCAGCGCATCGACCACTACGGCGTGCTGCGCATGATCGAGCACTTCTACGGCCTGCCGCATGCCGGCGCGTCCGCGGGCGCGGCGCCGATCGTGGGCGTGGTGCGGGAGTGAGCTGGCCGGAGGGTCGCGCCAAGTCACGGCCCGCCATCCCGGGCCGTCATGCGCAAGACTGCTTCGCCGATGTGCTCGAGATCGTCGTCCAGCGCGCTTCGTCCCCTGGCCTCGCGACCTGCCGCCGTCGCATAGGCCCTTGGTCCAATTGGCCGCTCGAGCGCACGGCGCTAGCCTGAACATCGCGGCCTCATCGGCCGCGGGGCGCAGTGATCCTGCTGCGCTGTCCCAAACAGGCTAACTGGCCCCGCCGGTCCCCCATCGGCGGGGCCTCTCTCTATCCGCCGGATCACGGCCGGCGCCGGCCCATTCCAGCGCGGCGCGCCGGATGTCCCGATCACGCGTCGCCAGGAACTTTGTCAGGTGTATCGGGGTTGTCCTGCAGCAACGTGGCCGGGGTAAGCCGCAATGACGGGCTTCATACTGGTTGGCGCCGCCTTCCTGGCTTTCATATTCACCGTGTACGTGATCGCGGCGGCAGAAGAAGGATTGTGGCCGTTTCACCGGATCCTGAGACCGGGCGCCGCAATATTGCGTTCCAACCAGCGGCCGTCCGACCTCCGCAGTCAATAATCCTATAGCGGACACCGCGGCGCAGGCGGCGGAAACGAGACGACGCTCTCGGCCGCGCCGCGTCGCCCGCAGCGCCGCGTCGCCGCAGTCGCCGGCCAGCGCAGAGTTACGGCTGACTTCGTGGGATGCGCCGCGTCCCGCCGCGCGCTTGGGCTGCAAGCCGCCTGGCGGCGATCCGCCGATGATCTCGGATATCTTCAAGCAGGCCCTTGAAGAGCGCGACGACGAATGCTGCGAACACCGAGAGCAGCATGATCCAGAAGATCACTTCCAGGATCATTGCTGCCGTTGCAAACGGGCCCATGACTTTCGTCCGACCGTGGCAGCCGCACTTGGCGAACCCCGTGGCAGAATTGGAAACGGCTTGCCCGATCCTTTGTTCCGTCCAGGAAAGCGCTGAGGGCGGAGGGTGCGTCGACTCGGCCCGCGCCCGCGAAGCATCGGCAGCCGCAACACGGAAACGTGACTGGCTCGGCGTGCCCGTGTATTCGAGTCTCCCGTCATGGGGGTGGTTCCCTGAATCGCAGATGCCGTATCGGCGGTCGCCGCGGCGTCGGAGTGGCGTTCTCGCGGAGCACCTGGGGAGCCTGAAGCCGAGGTTGGGACGTGCCGGCACAAGCCCGATTGGTGTACGAGGCAGGGGCGTGGGAGATCGACGTCGGGCGACGCGAGCTGCGGGCAGGGGGCGTGCTGGTCCCCCTGGGCGGCCGCGCGTTCGAGATCATCGAGGCGCTGGTGACGTCGGGCGGCGGACTCGTTGCCAAGGATGACCTCATTCGCCGGGTGTGGCCCGGCGTGATCGTCGAAGACAACACGCTCCAGGTCCACATTTCCGCGATCCGCAAGGCGCTCGGGGCGGATCGCGACATGCTGGCGACGGTGCCGGGCCGCGGCTATCGCCTGCTGGGAGCCTGGAGAATCCGGCAGGAGAGCGCGCCGGCGCAGCCGGAGGCTACGGCGCGCGCGCGGGCAGCGGCCGCCCATCCCTTCCAGACGAACGTTCCGGTGGCCGCGTCGGCCCTCATCGGCCGCGAGGCTGCCGTGCAGGAGCTGCGGAACCTGCTCTCCGCCTACCGCGCGGTGACGCTGACCGGGCCGGGCGGAATCGGGAAGACCGTCCTGGCCGGCGAGGTGGCCCGCACGCTGTTCCCGACGGCCGAGAGCGATGTCCTGCTCGTCGAGCTGGCGTCGCTGTCGGATCCGGGGCTGGTGCCGTCGGCGGTCGCGGGCACCCTTGGCCTGCAACTGGGCGGCGAGGAGATCTCGGCGGAGGCGGTCGCCCGGGCGGTCGGCGGCAGGAAGGCGCTGCTCATCCTCGACAACTGCGAGCACGTCATCGAGGCCGCGGCCGGCATGGCGGAGACCCTGCTGCGCCTGTGCCCGCGCACGACGCTGCTGGCGACCAGCCGCGAGGTGCTGCGCATCGAGGGCGAACATGTCTACCGTGTCCCGGCCCTCGCGGTGCCGCCGCCGGATCCGGCCGCAGCGGACGACGTCCTCGCGCACAGCGCCGTTCAGCTGCTCCTGGCGCGCGCGTGGTCGCTGCGCGCCGACCTCGCGCCGGGCGACGAGGACCTTCCCACGATAGCGGCGATCTGCCGGCGGCTCGACGGCATCCCGCTCGCCATCGAATTCGCGGCGGCGCGCGCCGCGGCGCTCGGCTTTCAGGAGACGGCCGCCCGCCTCGACGATCGCTTCCGTCTGCTGACGGTCGGCCGCCGGACAGCGCTGGCGCGGCACCAGACGCTGCGCGCGACGCTCGACTGGAGCTACGAGCTGCTGCCGGAGCCGGAACGACGCCTGCTGCGGCGGCTGGCGGTGTTCGCGGCCGGGTTCACCCCGGAGGCGGCGGCGGCCGTCATGCGCGGGGCCGGCCAGGACGCCCCGGCTGTCATGACGAACATCGTCAATCTCGTGACCAAGTCGCTGGTGGCGCCGGACGGGTCGGCGCCGACCGGCCGCTGGCGGCTGCTGGAGTCGATCCGGGCCTATGCGCTGGAGAAGCTGGCCGAGAGCGGCGAGGCCGTGCCGGCGGCGCGCTGCCATGCCGAGTATTTCCGTGATCTCGTTGCGTCGGCGGCGCCCGGCTCGCGCGCGGATTCCACGCTCGGCAGCCTGACCCTCTGCAGTCGCGAGATCGACAACGTCCGGGCCGCGCTCGACTGGGCCTTCTCGCCGGCCGGGGACAAGGAGATCGGCGTCGCCCTGACCGCCGCCTACGCGCCGGTGTGGCTGCATTTCTCCTGGCACGCGGAGTGCCGCGACCGCGCGGAGCGCGCCCTCGAGGCCTTCGCCGCGAGCCCGGACCGCGCCGCCCTGCTCCGCATGCAGCTGTGCGGCGGGCTCGGATTGGCGCTGTTCCAGACGATGGGAGCGGTCGACCGGGTGGCGGCGACGCTGACGGAGGCGCTGCAGCTGGCCGAGACCCTGAACGACATCGACGCACAGCTGCGGACGCTGTGGGAACTCTGGCTGTTGCACCACGATACCGGCAACTGCCGCGCCGCCCTCGCCACGACGGAGCGGTTCGCCGACGTCGCCGGCACCGCCGGCGATCCGGCGGTCGCGCTCGTCGCCGATCGGCTCGCCGGCTACAGCCTGCAATTCGGCGGCGATCTGGCGGCAGCGCAGCGCCGCATCGAGCGCGTGCTCGAGCGCTACCGCGCGCCGATGGACCGGCGCCACCGGTTCTGGTTCATGCACGACCAGCGCGTGGCCGCCCACGACCTGCTGGCGCGCTCGCTCTGGCTGCGGGGGTTCGTCGACCAGGCCGCCGCGCATGCCCGCGCCTGCCTCGAAGAGGCGGAAGCCGGCGACAACTCCTTGTCGATCTGCGAAGCCATTCGTCTGGCGGTGGGCCCGATCGCGCTCGCGACCGGCGACCTCGCCGGCGCGGAGCGCGCCGTGGCGACGCTGACCGACCATGCAAAGCGGCGCAGCAGCATGACCTACTGGAACATCGTCGAGTCCTGTCTCGAAGGGGAATTGCTGATCCGCCGCGGCGCCTGCGCGCCAGGCGTGGCGCTGCTGAGCGAGGCGCTCGGCCGCTGCGAGAAGACCGGATGGGCGATCTGCTACCCGGGCTTCAAGGGCGTGCTGGCGGAAGGCCTCGCCGGCCTCGGCCGTGCTGCCGATGCGCTGGCCGCGGTCGAGCAGGCCGTGGCGGCGGCGGACCGCGGCGGCGAGCGCTGGTATCTGGCCGAGCTCATGCGCATCAAGGCCGCGTGCCTGCTCGAACAGGACGGCGAGCGGCACGAGACGGCGGCCGCTGCCTGCTTCGCGGCGGCGCTCGACGTCGCCCGACAGCAGGGCGCGCTGTTCTGGGAATTGCGCGCGGCCATCGGGCTTTCCCGCCTGAGGTTGAGGCAGGATCGGCCGAGCGATGCGAGAGCGGTCCTCGCGCCCGTCTACGCGCGCTTCACGGAAGGCTTCGAGACCTCAGACTTGCGCTCCGCGCGCGAGCTGCTCGGCGCACTGCCCGCCGACGCCTGAACTCAGCCGGGCGTGCGCTGCACGAAGGAGCGCTCTTCGCTGACGATGCAGCCGGCCGCCTCGACGCGGCGCAGGGTCTCGGCGGCGCCGGGATCCGACGCCAGCTTCTCGCGGTACTGCTCGTAGGCCGTCAGGTTCGGGAAGTCGATGAAGCCCAACGCGACGTTGCTCGGCCCCGCCAGCCTGGTCGGCATGTAGTAGCCGACGCACTTGCCGCCGCAGCGCTCGATATGCGCCGGCAGCGCCCGGACATAGGCCTCGAAATCGGCGAGCTTGTTGTGGTCGACCGTGTAGCGGAGGGCGAGCGTGATCATGGGTGGTCTCCTTCGTCCTTTTCGCTGCGGACTATGGGAGGGCGCGCGCGGCCGGCCAATCGCGAACGCTTCGACGCCGAGCGAACTGTGCGAGAGCGCTGGCCGCGCGGCGCAGCGCTTCAGGGGCGGCCCTTGCGAACGAAGTCGCGGATATAGTCGAAGCGCTGGACCGTGGCGCTTTCGGCATCCTGCCAGAACCAGTCCTCGACCGCATGCGCCTGCTGCTCCGGGTTCATGCTGGTCCAGGCCATGCCCGGCGTATAGTCGTAGGCCGCGCCCGTACCGCCGCCGGAGATGGCGCCGCGGCACTGGGCGATCACGGACTCCCACACATAGGTCAGCGCCAGCTTCGAGTTCCGCCCCTGCCACACATGCGTCATCTCGTGCACCAGCAATGCGGCGCAGTCGGCTTCCTGGTCGCTGCGGTCGCGCGCCGTGAGGTCGGCATAGGGGCCGGTGCCCACGCTCATGATGAAGCCCGCATTCATGAAGCTGAGCGCCGTCCCGACAATGCCGGTGGGCACCGCCACGATGGCGGCGACGAGCGGGTTCTTGGTCACGGCCGCCACGAAGGCCGCGGGCGCGGCCGTGGTCAGCAGGCTGGTGGGGATCGTGAAGGGCCGGCCATAGGCGCCGGCGCCGTCGGTGATCACCACGCGCCAGCGATAGGGCAGCTTGTCGGCGGTGAACACGCGCGTGACGATCGTCCACTCCGCGTCCGTCAGCAGACGGAACCGCCTGGGCATTGTGGCTGAGCCGGGCATGATTCTTTTTCCCACACGTAGACCGGGCCGCACACTAGCCTATCGCCGCGCGGGAGGCGAGGTCGACGCGGTTACGGTCCGGTTTCGGCGTTGGCGCGTGTCGCGCCGTCGATGACCCTCGTCAAGTAGCGGGCGCGAACAACCCGCCTACTCCGCCGCCGCCTTCGCCGCCGGGATGAACTGCGAGATCCATTTGTTGCGGCGGCGGACGATGTCGCGATAGGTGGCCTCGAACTCCGCCGGCGGGAAGGAGTGGGTGGAGGGGCGCTCGACCAGCGCCTTGGCCCAGGCGGCGAGGCGCGGGAATTTTTCGAGATGGCCGAGCGGCCGGATGCGGTCGAGGAAGAGATAGCGCTGCAGGAACGGCGCGTAGGCCGCGTCGACCAGCGAATACCCGATACCGTTGAAATAGGGGCCGCTGCCCTGCTTCTCGAGCGCGCGCTCGAGCCGCTCGAACGGCGCCGGGATCTTCTCCGCCGCCGCGCGATAGTCGGCCTCGGTTTCGGCGTAGGCGGTGGCGGTCACGAGGTCGGCGAAGGTCGGCACATAGTCGGTCCAGGCGCGGTTCACGGCGCGCACGACCGGATCGTCCGGATGGAGGCGCGGCGCCACGGTCTCGTCGAGGTACTCGGCGATGGCGTTCGATTCGAACAGCGACACGCGGTCGTCGACGCGCAGCACCGGCACCTTCTTGTGCGGGGAGATCGCCAGGAACCAGTCGGGCCGGTTGTCGGGCTCGATATGCTGGAACTCGAACTCGATCTTCTTCTCGCGCAGCACGATCGCCGCGCGCTGCACCCAGGGACAGGTCTTGAAGCTGACGAGCAGATACTTCGCCATGGCGGACCTCCGATCGATTGCAGGCGCGGGATGATGGCAGCCCGAGGCCGACCAGTCCAAACGAGAAATATTTGATACTATGCAAAGCACGGAGGGCGCTGAACGCGGCGTCGTGGAGCCGTCGCGCCGCTCTAAGGTCGTTGCCGGTTTGGAGGGATCGTCATGGGCACCGATGAACTGACCGAGGTCGATTTCGTCAATCCCTACCTGTCGCAGCGTCGCCAGTGGATCCTCACGCAGCTTGCGAAGCTGCTGCCGAACAGCGTGGTCACGGTCGCCTCGAACGACCCGAAGACGAAGTTTCTCTTCCAGGAATGGACGGGCGCAACCCAATCGAGCCTGGAGGGCCACTGGAAGTCGGAGGGCTTCACCAAGGCGAAGGACCCGAAGAAGGAAGGCGGCGTGTGGGTGCGCAAGGGCGGTGGCCCCGTGACCACCTCCTGCGAGGGCCTGAACGGCACGCTCTTCAGCAAGATCGCGAGCGCCGGCTTCGGCAAGGCCGCGGGCGGCGCCACCTCCTTCAACCTCGCCGGCCTGGACAAGCACGGCAACGAGCCGGCCACCACCGTCGGCTGGCACTGGTTCCGGGACCGCACGAAGGACCGGCATCCGCAAGGGGGCGACTTCTTCCAGATCGGCACGCCCGTCAAGCCGGGGCAATGGTTCTTCCATCACGTCGGCGTCATCACCGGTTGGGTCGAAGGGGAGAACCCGAGCTGGACGACGGTCGAGGCCGGCCAGGGTGGGCCGCGCGCGGGCTTCGACTACATGAAGCGGAAAGACTGGCGTCCCCTCAACCCGATCGACAAGAGCGACCCGAAGAAGGTGCTGATGGGCTGGCTCGACATCGACGAGTATTTCGGGGACAAGGCCTCGGCCTGATCGTCCTTCGCGGCTCAGGGCTCGGCGGCGATGCAGCTATCCTGATATGGAACAAGTTTGCGCCGGCTGCGGCTATCGCTCCGAGAATCGGTCCTTCTTTCGGCGCGAGAGCTCCTGGGTCTTCGGCAGAAGAAAGATCTTCTGCCATGGCTGCGCGCCTTATCTACCGACGCGGGTCGAAAACCTGTCGACGCATTGGGTGTGGCTATTCACGGCGGGAGCATTGCTCGCGATCACCGGCTTGAAAGAACCGGCGCGTACAATCAGCTATTGGTTGATCTTCTTTGGCGCCCTCGTTCCTTCACAGTTGGTCGCAACAGTTGCGCATGAACTCGGACACGCTGTCGCCGCCCGCCTCGTCGGAATGAAGGTCATTGGAATTGTGGTCGGCTCGGGGCCGATCCTTGCCGCCCGGCAGTGGCAAGGCATCCGCTTCGACATTCGCAGATACCTGCTGGCGGGCGGAAGGACAGTCGCCTACCCGCAGATCGAACCTCCTACCAAATGGCGGCACGTCGTGTTCCTGCTCGGCGGAGTGAGCGCGAATGTACTGCTGCTCACGCTGGCCATGGGCATGCTCGCGCTACTGGCAACGATGTCCGATGTTCTGAATCCGGTCTTCTTCACCGTAGCTCTCGGCGTGCTTGCGTTGCAGATCATATCGCAGACCATCGCCATCATTGCGGCCCTGTTGCCGTACAAAGTGCGGCACGGCCATGTGGTGCACATGAGCGATGGAAAGCAGCTCATCGACCTGCTCCTGGCCAAGGACTTCCATCAGCGAATATTGGAAGCGCGCCTCGTCTGGCAAGGGATAGCGCTGTTGCAGGCCGACCGGAATGCGGAGGCACAAGCGCATTTCGAGGAGGCGCATCGATCGGTTCCCACCAACGCGGCGATCTTCGCACTGCTGGTGCATTCGGCGAGCAAGGCAAGCGGCCCCAAAGCCGCCATGCGCTGCTACTATGAGCATGGCGGCGAGTTCGGCTGCGAGAATGAGGGCGCCAGCGCCTTCGCCCGTGAAGAGGTCGCCTGGAATGCCCTGTTGACGCGGGACCCGCTCCTGCTGCCGCTCGCCGATGATCTTTCGCAGCGTTCGATGGCGAGTCTTTCAACAGTTCCCGAGATACAGGCGACGCGGGGCGCTATTCTCGCCGAAAGGGGGCAGCTGGAGCCTGGCTTGGCGCTGCTGACGAACGGGATGCGCAACAGCTCGAGGGTGGCAGACAAGGCGAGATTTGCGCCCTTCCTGGCGCGCGCAGAAAGGGCGCGCGGCAATTCCGATCTGGCGGCCGAACTGGAGAAGCTCGGCCAGTTCTTGTCTGCGAAATCCGAGCCGAACGCCCTTCCGTAGGCGCGATGCCGCGCGACAGCCGGCGCGAGCGGCTGAAACAATCGCAACAATCCGGCGCGCCTTGCGAACCAACTGAAATCGTTCCTGCCGCGCCTGGACATCCGTCCGCAACACGCGGCCCCTACTTACGCGCCCGTCGGCCAGGCGGGCCGATAACGCTTAGGGGAGACGGGCCCGGCCGTCTCAGGAGGGAACCATGGGTACGATTTTCAAGCCCGACGAGATCGATTTCGTCAATCCGTATCTGTCGCCGCGTCGCCAGTGGATCTGCACGCAGCTCGCGATCCTGCTGCCGAACAACGTCGTCACGGTCGCGTCGAACGACAAGAAGACCAAGATCTTCTTCGAGGAGTGGACGGGCCAGAGCCAGTCCAGCCTGGAGGATGCCTGGGAGAACCGCGAAGGCTTCAAGCGCGCGGTCACGCCCGAGGAGAAGAAGAAGGGCGTGTGGATCCGGAGCGGCGGCGGTCCCGTCACCACCTCCTGCGAGGGGCTGATCGGCAAGGTCGTCGCCAAGCTGACGGCGGCCGGCTATGGCAAGCCCATCCGCGGCAAGATGACCTCGTTCAACCTCGCGGGCTGCGACCACGGCAAGGAGCCGGCGCAGGCGACCA
>DATIXH010000019.1:0-11747 GCA_035518775.1 Candidatus Acidiferrum sp. | reverse complement strand
ACCAGCGCCACCATCTGGTCGCGCATGGAGGCGAGATTCGAGACCTGCAGCAGCTCCTTCGCCTTGGCGAGCGCAACCGGGTCGGCCTTGCTCTGCGCGCCGGCCGGCGCGGCGAGCATCATCACGGCGACGATCACGGCGGCCGCGACCCCCCACCCAACCCTCCCCCTCAAGGGGGGAGGGAATAGAAGGAACTTCCCTTCCCCCTTGAGGGGGAGGGTTGGGGTGGGGCGTACTTCGTGACAGACCCGATACATGCTCCCTCACTCCGCGGCCGCCGCGCGCAGCGCGCGGGCAGCAATGTACCGGTCGATGGAATCGGCCGCGTCGCGGCCGTCGCGGATCGCCCACACCACCAGCGAGGCGCCGCGCACGATGTCGCCGGCGGCGAACACGCCGTCGAGATTGGTCATCTTGGTGCGGTGATCGATCTTCAGCGTGCCCCACTTGGTGAGCCCGAGATCGGGCACCGCGAACTGCGCCGCGATGTCGTCGGGATCGAAGCCGAGCGCCTTCAGCACGAGGTCGGCCTCGACCGTGAAATGCGAACCGTCGATCGCCCGCGGCGTCTGCCGGCCCGTGGAGTCGGGCACGCCCAGATGGATGCGCTGGGCGCGCACGCCCGTCACCGCGCGGTCGCCGAGGAACGCCTCGGGCGCCGCCAGCCAGACGAACTCGACGCCCTCCTCCTCGGCATGGGCCACCTCGCGCTGCGAGCCCGGCATGTTGGCGCGGTCGCGGCGGTAGAGGCATTTGACCGACTTGGCGCCCTGCCGCACGGCCGTGCGCACGCAGTCCATGGCCGTGTCGCCGCCGCCGATCACCACCACATGCTTGCCCGCGGCATCGAGCGAGCCGTCCGCGAAGGCCGGCATGGCGTCGCCGAGTCCATGGCGGTTGCTGGTGGTGAGGTAGTCGAGCGCCGGGACGATATTGCCGAGCCCCACGCCGGGCGCCTGAATGTCGCGCGCGCGATAGACGCCGCAGGCGACGAGCACCGCGTCGTGCCGCTGGCGCAGCTCCGCGAAGCCGACATCGCGCCCGACCTCGCAGTTGAGATGGAATTGGATGCCGGCGTCGGCCAGCAGCCGGGCGCGCCGCTCCACCACCGGCTTCTCCAGCTTGAAGTTGGGGATGCCGTAGATCAGCAGGCCGCCGACCCGGTCATAGCGGTCGTAGACGTGCACCTGGTGGCCCCTGCGGCGCAGCTGCTCGGCCGCCGCCAGCCCGCCCGGGCCGGCGCCGATGATGCCGACCGAGCTCGCGAGCTCGCGCCGCGGCTTCACCGGCTTCACCCAGCCCTGCTCCCAGGCGGTGTCCGTGATGTACTTCTCGATCGAGCCGATGGTGACCGTGCCGTGGCCGGCCTGCTCGATCACGCAGTTGCCTTCGCACAGGCGGTCCTGCGGGCAGATGCGGCCGCAGATCTCCGGGAAGTTGTTGGTGGCAGCCGAGGCCTCGTAGGCCTCCTCCAGCCGGCCCTCGGCCGTCAGCTTCAGCCAGTCCGGGATGTTGTTGTGGACGGGGCAGTGGACCTGGCAGAAGGGCACGCCGCATTGCGAGCAGCGACCGGCCTGTTCGGCGGCGTGGTCGGGCTTGTACTCACGGAAGATCTCCTGGAAGTCGGCGCGCCGCGTGTCGGCCGCCCGCTTGTCAGGCATGGCCTTGCCGACGGTGACGAACTTCAGCATCCGAGGCGGCATCCGCGCTCTCCCAGTCTCCCGGCCGCTTTTCGCCGCCGGGTCGGGCGGACGCCCGGCCGACGCCGACCTTGTTCCCTACCCTATACGCGGTTTTCGGCCACTCCGCGAGCGGAATCCCGTTGATAAGACAGAAAAGCTGACATGTTGCTTAATAAAAGTAAGCGCCTTGACTTCCTGCTACCGGTCTCAAGTCACTTCGCTGCCACAGATAGTACCATAATGGTACTATTACTTTCTGGCGAAAAAACCGGCGATCGGCCGCTCCCTGCGGCCTGCAAAGGCCCGCGGAGTGCCGAAACGAACCGAAATTGGTCGAGGTCAACTCACTGCAAAACAACGCAGATTTTTTGATCCATAGGGTCGTTTTGCAGAATCGGTGAGTCTCCGGACTCCTAGCTGTTGACCGGCGCCACGAAGCGCCCGCCCCGCCGGTAGCGCGCCAGATAGCTAGGGATGACCACCTCCAGGGCGGTCGGCCGCAGCCCCAGATCGGCCAGGGTCAGGGCCCCGGCGCTGACCACATTGTCCCGCCGCAGCATCTGCACCTGGTCCTGCGTCAGCGGCGGCATCGGCAACGCCGGGATCAGGTTCGACGGCAACTCGAGGAAGAACGCCATCAGGCTGGCCAGGCCGAACGGCAGGGGCAGCAGCAGCCGGCGGCGCCCGATCTCCTGCAGCATCAGCTCGAGCAGGGCGCGGAAGCTGTAGGCGCGCGGGCCGCCGAGCTCGTAGGTCTTGCCGGCGGTCGCGGGATCCTCGACCAGGCGCAGCAGGGCGTCCGCGACGTCGCCGACATAGACCGGCTGGAACAGCGTCCGGCCCCCGCCGATCAGCGGCAGCGCCGGCCCGAAGCGCGCCATGGTGGCGAAGCGGTTGAAGAAATCGTCCTCCGGCCCGAACACGATGCTGGGCCGCACGATGCTGGCCGCCGGAAAGACCTCCCGCACCGCCCGCTCCCCGGCGGCCTTCGTGCGCCCATATTCCGCGGGCGAATCGGGATCGGCGCCGAGGGCGGACATTTGCACGAAGGTCTGCGCGCCGGCCGCACGGGCGGCGCGCGCCACCCGCGCCGCGCCCTCGACGTGGATGGCCGTGAAGCTGCTGGCGCCGCGCCCATGCAGAATGCCCACCAGATTGACGACCGCGTCGGCGCCGGCCACCGCGGCCGCAACCGATCCCTCGTGACGCAGGCTGGCGGCAACCGGCGTGATCTGCCCGACCGCCCCCATCGGCTTCAGGAACAGCGCGCGGTCCGGACGCCGCACCGCCACCCGCACGATCCAGCCGCGGCGCGCCAAGCGTTGCACCAGGTACCGACCGATGAAGCCGGACCCGCCGAAGACGGTGACGGAGCGCGCTGCCATGATCGACCTCATTTCTAGGGAGCCGGCATTTCTAGGGAGCCGGCGCGAGCCGGGCGCCGTGCGGCCGCACATATAGCCCGCAATCCCTTGTTCGCAACAGCGAAAACCCGGTTGACTTTGACCGACAACTAACCACAATCGCGCCCTCTGTTGCCCAGGTGGCGGAATTGGCAGACGCGCAGGTTTCAGGTACCTGTGGCCGAAAGGTCGTGGAAGTTCGAGTCTTCTCCTGGGCACCATGGCCCGACGCACGGCCGACGCGTCGTTCCTTCGAAGGGAAGCCGCGGCCGCCATGTCGTCGATGAATATCCGGCTTCACCAAGGTGACCTCCCCGACGGCCTCGACCTCGGGGCGAGCGTGGCGATCGACACGGAGACCATGGGCCTCAACCCCTATCGCGACCGCCTGTGCCTGGTGCAGCTGTCGGCCGGCGACGGCGACAGCCATCTGGTCCGCATTCCGCTGCAGCCTGCGGGCGCGCTGGTGCCGGCGCCGAACCTGAAGCGCCTGCTGACCGATCCGCGCGTCCTGAAGCTGTTTCACTTCGCGCGCTTCGACATCGCCGCGTTGAAGCATGCGCTCGGCGTCATGGCGCGGCCGATCTATTGCACCAAGACGGCCTCGCGCCTGGTCCGCACCTTCACCGACCGGCACGGGCTCAAGGATCTGTGCAAGGACTTGCTCGGCATCGAACTCAAAAAAGAACAGCAGACGTCCGACTGGGGGGCGCCCGACCTGAGCCAGGAGCAGCTCCGCTATGCCGCCACCGACGTCGTTCATCTTCATGCCCTCAAGGCCAAGCTCGACGAGATGCTGGTCCGCGAGGGCCGGACATCGCTCGCGCAGGCCTGCTTCGACTTCCTGCCCACGCGGGCGGAACTCGATCTGGCCGGCTGGGCGGAAGTCGATATCTTCGCCCACTGACCCTGTAGTACTAATGGCGTGGTGGCCGTCGGTCGGATTGACGGTCCGCCGCCTGGATGCCTACCTTGTGGCAAGAGCCGGAGCGGCCGACCGCGAGTCGGGCCCGCCGCACCACCAGCGCCGGTCGGCGGGACGAGCGCAGGCCAAAGTCCGGTCATGCGTGAAGGAAGACAGGGAGCAGATGCTGTGACGGCAGTCGTCAAGTCTGGCGCTTCCAAGCGCGGCAGCAAGGCCAAGTCGCATGACGACCTGGCGGTGGCCAGCCGCGTGCTGCGGGTCGAGGCCGACGGCATCCGCGCCCTGGCGCTCGGCCTCGGCGACAGCTTCGCGCGCGCCATCGAGATACTGGCCCAGCGCACCGGCCGCATCGTGGTCACCGGCATGGGCAAGAACAGCCATATCGGGCGCAAGATCGCGGCGACACTGGCCTCCACTGGTTCGCCGGCGCTGTTCGTCCATCCTGCCGAGGCCAGCCATGGCGATCTCGGCATGATTGCCGACGGCGATGCCGTGCTGGCGCTCTCCAATTCCGGCGGCACGCCGGAATTGGCCGCCATCATCGGCCATACGCGCCGGTTCCGTATTCCCCTCGTCGCCATTACAGCCGGGGCCGGCAGCCCGCTCGCCGAGGCGGCCGACGTCACCCTGTTGCTGCCCCAGGCGGACGAGGCCTGCCCGCTCGGCCTGGCGCCGACCACCTCCACGACGATGACTCTCGCGCTGGGCGACGCCATCGCCATCGCCTTGCTGGAGCGCCGCGGCTTCTCGAGCTCCGACTTCCAGGTCCTGCATCCCGGCGGACTGCTCGGGCGTAGGCTGCTGAAGGTTGCGGACATCATGCATGGCGGTGACAGCGTTCCCTTGGTGCCGCCGACGACCTCGATCAAGGAGACCGTCTTTGCGATGACCGCGAAGGGGTTCGGCTGCGCGGGCATCCTCGACGACGCAGGCAGGCTCATCGGCATCGTCACCGACGGCGACCTGCGCCGCCACTGGTCGGACAATTCCCAGACGGCCGCCGACGTGATGACTCGAAAGCCCAAGACGATCCGCCCGCAGGCGCTCGCGCAAGAAGCGCTCGCCATGATGAACATGAGCGAGCGCCCGTTTACCGCCTTGTTCGTCGTCGAGAACGAACGGCCGATCGGGATCATCCACATGCATGACTGCTTGCGCGCCGGTGTGGCATGAGCAGTCCGGTCACCATGCGCCGGCCGGTCGAGCGCCCACTCCTCACCGAGCCGCCCCTGCCTCGGCAGCCGCAGCGCAGCAGGCACGGGCGATTGGCCCGCTTCGCGCGCATCGCGCTCCCGATCGTCGCCCTCGCTTTCGCCGGCCTGATCTTCGCTTGGTCGCGCATCAATCCGATCATCGAGCGTATCCACATCAGCGACACGCAGCCGGCGCCGCAGGAGATCGACGCGGTCACGATGGAAAATGCCCGCTTCGCCGGCGTCGACGCGCAGAACCGGAGCTTCAACATCACGGCCGTGCGGGCCGTCCAGTCGGCGGACGACGACAACCACGTGGACCTGCAGCAACCGAAGGCGGATATCGTTCTGACCAGCGGCGCGAAGGTTACGGTCCAATCGGACACCGCCGGCCTGCAGCGCGACACCCAGATCCTGGAACTCGCCGGAAAAGTCACGCTCACGCAGGACCAGGACTACGAGTTCCATACGACGCGCGCCCGCATCGACCTCGGCGAGCGCACCGCCGCGGGCGACGCGCCCGTGGACGGCCGCGGCCCTCAGGGGGAGATTCACGCTCAAGGTTTCGACATTCTCGATGGCGGCGCTCGCGTTGTCTTCCGCGGGCATGCGCGGGCGATCCTGCAGCCGCACCAGGAGTCGGTGACGCCATGAGCGCGTCGACCGAAGCCCGGACGCGCCGCGCCGTCTTGACCCTTCTGGCCGGGTCGGCCGCCGCCTTGATGGCGGGCGGCGCGCGCAGCAAGGCCTGGGCCGCCCAGGGGGACACCAGCGGCGTCATGGGCGGCGGCCAATCGAACGCGCCGATCGAGATCGAGGCTGAATCGGGAATCGAGTGGCGGCGCAACGAGAAGCAATACATCGCGCGTGGCAATGCCACGGCGAAGCGCGGCGATCTTACCGTCAACGCCGATACGCTCACCGCTCACTATCGCGACAAGCCCGCCGGCGGCTCCGAGATCTGGCAGATCGAAGCCGAAGGTCACGTGCGCCTGCAGCAGCCGGGCCGCACCGTCACGGGCGAGCACGCCATCTACAATCTGGACACCCGCATCCTGAAGGTCACGGGCGGCAACGTCGGCGTCGATACCGGCAAGGAGAGGTTGACCGCGGATGATAGCCTCGAATATCAGGATGGGCCGCAAATCGCGATCGCACGCGGCAACGCGACGGTCGTGCAGACCGACCGCCGCGTGCGCGCGGACACGATGACCGGACACTTTCAGCGGCAGGCCGACGGCAAGCTGAACCTGGTGCGAATGGAAGCTGACGGGCATGTCGAAGTGAAGACGCCGGACACTTATGCGACCAGCAACAAGGGCGACTATGACCTCAACGCCGAGATCATGACCCTGTCGGGCAACGTCAAAGTCACGAACGCCGGCAACCAGTTCAACGGTGAATACGCCGAGGTCAACGTGAAGACCGGCGTCAGTCGCCTGCTCGGCAATCCCAGTGGAACGGGCAAGGTGAAGAGCCTGATCATGCCCTCTTCGCAACCGTCGCAGTCGCAGTGATCATGGCCGCATCCGCATTGCCGAAGGACAAGCCGAGCCTGCGCGTGACGCGGCCGGAACTGGGCGAACCGAGCGCCAAGATCGCGCCTCTGGCGCCGGGTCTCGTCGCCAACAACCTGATGAAGCAGTTCCGTAAGCGCCCGGTGCTGCGGGGCGTCTCCGTTTCGGTGCGGCGCGGCGAGGTGGTCGGCCTCCTCGGCCCCAACGGCGCCGGCAAGACCACCTGCTTCTACATCATCACCGGCCTGATCAAGGCCGACGACGGTGCGATCGTGCTCGACGGCGTCGACGTCACGGACCTGCCGATGTATCGCCGGGCCCGGCTCGGCATTGGCTATCTGCCGCAGGAAGCCTCGGTGTTCCGCGGCCTGACAGTCGCGGAGAATCTTCGCGCCGTGCTCGAGATCATCGAGCCTTCGCGCGACCGCCGCGAGGCGCGGATCGACGAATTGCTGTCGGAGTTCTCGATCGGCCATCTGCGGGATACCCCGGCGGTGGCGCTGTCGGGCGGCGAGCGGCGGCGCGTCGAGATCGCGCGGGCGATCGCCTCGCGCCCCAACTTCATCCTGCTTGACGAGCCGTTCGCGGGCATCGATCCCATCACGGTCGGCGACATCCGGTCGCTCGTCAGTCACCTCAAGGACCGTGGCATCGGTGTGCTCGTCACCGATCACAACGTCCGCGACACTTTAGATATCGTCGACCGCGCCTATATCCTTTATGAAGGGAAGGTCCTGCGCGAGGGCCGTCCGTCGGAGATCGTGGACGACGAGACCGTGCGGCGGGTCTACCTGGGCGAACGGTTCAGCCTGTAGGGAGGGCGGCCACCATGGCGGTGCGCCAGCGCATGGATCTGCGGCAGACCCAGACGCTGGTGATGACGCCTCAGCTCCAACAGGCGATCAAGCTGCTGGAGCTTTCAAGCCAGGAACTGGCTGCCTATGTCGAGCACGAGCTCGAGCAGAATCCGTTGTTGGAGCGCGACGACCCGAGCGCCGACGGCGCCGCCGAGCAAGGTTCCCCGACGAATGAGGAATCTCCGCCGCCGGTCAGCCCGCCCAGCGATCCGCTGGACGCGAGCGAGTTCGTGGCGGCCGCGATGATGCCGGACGCGCCGGAGTCTCCGCTCGACGTCGACTATGACAATCTTTGGACCAACGATGCGGCGGACGCGCCGACTCCGCCATCGGTCCTGAGTGTCGGATCACGCGCCAGCGTCGACGCCGACGATATCGATGGTGCCTCCGCCGTCGAGCAGACCCTCAGCCGCGTCATCAGCTTGCGCGAACACCTGACCGAACAGATCAATGTCGACCTGACGGACTCCATGGAGCGGTTGATCGGGTTGGCGATGATCGAGCAGATCGACGAGGCGGGCTACTGGAACGGTGAACTCGCGCCGATCGCGGAACGCCTGGGCTGCGCGCCGGCAAAGGTGGAGGCAACGTTGCTGCGTCTACAGCAGCTCGATCCGCCCGGCATCTTTGCCCGCAACCTCGCCGAATGCCTGGCCCTGCAGCTCAAGGATCGCGACCGGCTCGATCCCGCGATGCAGAAACTGCTGGAGCATCTCGATCTTCTGGCGCAAGGGGAACGCGAGCGGCTGATGCGCCTGTGCGGCGTCGACGCCGCCGACCTGGCCGAAATGGTGTCCGAGATCCGTGCCCTGAACCCGAAGCCGGCCGAGTCGTTCTCGACAACACCGATGGTTCCGGTGGTGCCTGACATCCTGATGCGGCGCGCGTCCGACGGTGGATGGCTGGTCGAACTGAACCCGGATGCCCTGCCGCGTGTCCTGCTCAACGAGAGCTATGTCGCCAAGGTCCGGCGCTCCGCCACCGACAAGGCCGCCCGGGAATACATCAATGACCGGGTGACGGCCGCCAACTGGCTGGTGCGTGCGCTCCAGCAGCGCGCGACGACGATCCTGAAGGTCGCGACGGAGATCATACGCCAGCAGGATGGGTTCTTCCGCCATGGCGTCCAGCATCTGCGGCCGCTGACCCGGCGCGAGGTCGCCGACTCGATCGAGATGCACGAGAGCACGGTCAGTCGCGTGACGACGAACAAGTACATGGCGACGCCGCGCGGGTTGTTCGAGCTGCGCTACTTCTTCGGCAGCGCGTTGGCCGATGCGGATGGCGGCGTCGGCCACTCCGCCGAGGCGGTGCGGACGCGCATCAAGACACTGATCGAGGCGGAGCCCGCGGGCGCCACGCTCTCCGACGACCGGATCGCCGAGATCCTCCGCACCGAGGGCATCGAGATCGCCCGACGGACAGTCGCTAAATACCGGGAATCCTTGCGAATACCGTCGTCCTCCCAGCGCCGGAGGGCACGGGCATTGCACTTGCGTTGAAACCACATAGATGTAAGGAACAGGGGGATGAGGAGGCGCTTGACTTGCTCCAAGGCGCTCCATATGTTCCCGCGCCCTCGACCGGGAGCGGACGATTTGGCTTTGTTGATAGCCATCCGGTGATTTGCTCTCCCATGCGGCCATCCGGACCAGTCAGCCAATGCAACTCACGGTAAAAGGCAAGCATCTCGACGTCGGCGACGCTTTGAAGTCCCACGTCGCGACGAGCCTCGAAGGCGTTTTCGGCAAGTATTTCGGCAATCCGATCGAGGCCACTGTCGTGCTGTCGCGCGAAGCCCATCTCTACCGGGCACATATCGGCGTTCACATCGGTCGCGGCATCAACATGCAGAGCCAGGCCGATGCGGAGACCCCGTATGTGGCGTTCGATTCGGCGGCCGAGCACCTCTCCAAGCGCCTGCGGCGCCACAAGCGCCGCCTGCGCGACCACCACCGCGCCGAGCCGCCCGCGACGGAGGTCGGCGCGCAGTACATTCTTACCGGCGACATGGATGTCGACGAAGCGCCGGCAGAGGACAAGAACGGAGCGCCCGTGACGATCGTCGAGTCGGTCGAGATACCGACGCTGTCGGTCGGCGAGGCGGTCATGCGCCTCGATCTCGCCAACGGGACGGCCATGATGTTCCGGAACCGCACCCATGGCGAGCTGAACATGGTCTACCGCCGGTCGGACGGGACCATCGGATGGGTGGATCCGCGCGCCAATCCTTCCGCCTGAGCGAGAGTGGCAGGGCAAGAGATGGGGATGGAGATCGAAGACCTGATCACGCCGGAAAGCGTGATCGCCCGCCTGCGGGTGTCGAGCAAGAAGCAGGTGCTGCAGGAGCTCTCCAAGCGCGCAGCCGAGATGACGGGCCTGCCCGAGCGCACGATCTTCGACGTGTTGCTGGAGCGCGAGCGGCTCGGCACCACCGGTGTCGGCGACGGCATCGCCATTCCGCACGGCAAGCTGGCCGAGCTGCACCGGCTGCACGGCCTGTTTGCGCGGCTGGAGACGCCTGTGGATTTCGATGCGGTCGACGACCAGCCGGTCGATCTGATCTTCCTGCTGCTGGCGCCCGAGGGCGCCGGGGCCGATCACCTGAAGGCGCTGGCTCGGGTGTCGCGCCTGCTGCGCGACCGTGCCACCTGCGAGAAGCTGCGCGGGGCCGACAAGCCCGACGCGCTCTACGCGCTATTGACGGGATCGCGCGCCAGCCACGCCGCCTGACTCAGACTCAGTGCACGCTGACCGGCTCGAGGTCGTTCTCGCGCAGGGCCGCGAGGGCGGCGTCGCGCGTCGGAAGGGCGCCGATCTGCGTGCCGTCGGCGGCGAAGACCGCGAAGGCAGCGGCATCGTCGATCACCACCGGCTTGATGTAGGCGACGCCCTGGAGGCCGAGGGCGGCGAGATCGGCCAGGGAGATATGCCGCAGCTGTTCGTTCGGATTCATGACAAATCTCCTGATCACCGGGCCGCGATCTTGGCCCCGGCCTCGTCATCCAGAGTCTGGATGGCGATCGTACGCACCTCGCTCAGCGTGGTCGGACGGCACAGCTCAATGGTGAGGATGCCCTTGTCGAGCGCGGCCGACACCACCTCGAGGCCCTCCGCCAGAACGAACACGCGCCGGAACTGACGCGCCGCGATGCCACGATGCAGATAGACCCGCTCGGGCTGGTCGGCTTGGCGGCCGCGCACCACGAGCTGGTTGCTCTCGACCTGCACGCTCAGATCGTCCGACGCGAAGCCGGCCACGGCCAGCGCGATGCGGAAACCGCTCTCGCCGACCTGCTCGATGTTGAAGGGCGGATAGCTCTCGCCGGGCTGCTTGGCGATATGGTCCAGCAGACGGTCGACGTGATCGAAGCCGAGCAGCAGCGGATTGTTGGTGAGGGACAGGCGGGTCATTCGATCGGCAGCTCCTCCAGCGAGCGAGCGGCAACTGTTGCAATCACTGCGGCCTGCCTGGGCCCGCAAGACGGTCGGCCCATAGCGGCACCGACCCAGGCTATGTGGGGTCTATTACCAAGAGGTCAAGGGAACGGCTCCGTAACCTTAACGGCGCGTTACGGCTAACGCTTTGATTTGCCTCACTTAACGACACCAAGCTCCTTGCCGACCTGGCGGAAGGCGTCGAGCGCACGGTCGAGGTAGGGGCGCTCGTGGGCGGCCGAGATCTGGACGCGGATGCGGGCTTCGCCCTTGGGCACGACCGGGTAGGAGAAGCCGATGACGTAGATGCCGCGGGTCAGCAGCGCGGCCGCCATCTTCTGGGCGAGCGCGGCGTCGAACAGCATGACCGGCACGATCGGGTGCAGGCCGGGCTTGATGGTGAAGCCGGCGGCGGCGATCTGCTCGCGGAAATATTTGGCGTTGGCGAGCAGGCGCTGGCGCGGCTCGGCGCTGCGCGTCAGCAGGTCGAAGACCTTGATGCCGGCGGCGGCCACCGAGGGGGTGATGGAGTTGGAGAAGAGGTAGGGGCGCGAGCGCTGGCGCAGGAGATCGACGACCGGCTGCTTCGCGGTGGTGAAGCCGCCGGTGCCGCCGCCGAGGGCCTTGCCCAGGGTCGAGGTGAAGATGTCGATCTCGGACTGCACGCCGTGATGCTCGGCCGAGCCGCGGCCGGTGGGGCCGATGAAGCCGGTGGCGTGGGAGTCGTCGACC
>DATIXH010000018.1:0-43307 GCA_035518775.1 Candidatus Acidiferrum sp. | reverse complement strand
ACGCCGCGCAGGAAGCCCGGCGTCAGCGCCGACAGCGGATTGACCGAGATCTCCGGCTGCTCGAGCGGCCCGGTGGCGTGATAAGTGACGGCGAACATCCCCTCGCCTTCGCCGCCCGTGAGAACAAAGCCGAGGATCGGGATGTCGTTGAGGATGCCGTTCAGGGCGTAGGCCGGCACGACCGTACCCTTCATGTCCACCTTGTGCTGGTCGAAGTCGACGTAGCCCGTGCCGGTGAGGCCGATCGACGGGCCATGGGCGCGCGCCAGCTTGATGTCGAGGCGGCCCTCCGTCTTCGTGAAGTCGCTCTCGAAGCGGTTGAACTGGAAGCCTTCGCCGGTGAGCACGTCGACGAAGCCGGTGAGCGTCGCCATGGTCAGGAGGCGCGCCAGGATCGAGGCCTTCACCAGCCGGAAATCGGCGATCTCCGCCTTGCCCGTGAGCGGCCGCCCGGGCGCCTTGTCGTCGGCCTCGCCGGTGACGGTCAGCGTGCCGCCCTTCACGTTGTCGACGATGTCGAAGGTGCGCAGCACGGCGCCGGCGTCCGTCGAGGTGATCGACAGCTGGTGCTTTCCGCCGTTCGGTTGATAGCGGACGGACAGCGGCACCTGGTCCGGGAGCGAGGCATCGAACACGATCTCGTCCCAATAGTGCCCGTCATGGCGCAGCGTGACCGCTACGTTGCTGAGGCTCTCGTCGCCGAGATAGACGCGGCTCAGGCTGGACGCCCGCAGGGTGAAGGGCGGCTTCGTCATCTCTGGCTGGGTGTCGTCGCGCTTCACGAGCGGCGCGGCATCGACCTCGCCGCCGGCGATCACTACGTCTGCCCGGCCGCCGTTGAAGGCCACGGTCACGCCTTTGAGGTCGGTGCGGCCGAGCTTCAGCTTGTCGAACGCGACGCCGCTGAGGCCGCCATTGTCATCCCCGAATTGCGCCTTGCCGGCGACGGCGAGATCGCCCGCCGCGATCGAGAAATCCGGGATCGCGTGCACGTGATCGCCGGCCAGCTCCAGCAGGACGTGGGCGTCGCCATGCGTGCCCGGCGGCTTCGTCCATTTCACGGGCGGGAGCTTGAGCGTGGCCGACTCCAGATTGAGCTTGATATCCACCGTGCTGCGCTTCTTCGGCAGGCGCGTGAACACGACCGCCGTATCGATGGGGCCGTCGACGTAGGGCCGCAGGTCATAGCCGAGCGCGGCGCGCTGGGCCGCATCGAACGGGCCGGAAGCCGTGAGGCGGCGCGTGAAGTCGCCGCCGCCGAAGTTCTCTTCCCATTTGAATTCGAGCGGCGCGCCGCCGAACTTGCCGGTCCCCGCCAGGGTCATGCCGTCGTGGTCGAGCTGAAGCTTGGCATCGCCATTGCTCAAATCCTGTCCGAGCATTGCGTTCTTGATCGCCGCGTCGGCGATATCGGCCGTCACGCCGAGCTTGATCTGGTCGAAGGTCACGCCCTTCTTGGCCGGCAGATTGACGGTAAGGGTGGCCGCGACCGTGCCGCCCACGCCCGCGGGATCGATCCCCAGTTTCTTCGCGTAGCCCAGGCGGGGATTGTCGAGGATGGCTAGCGCCTCCGTCAGCTGACCGTGCATCTTGGCTTCGATGTCGATGATCTGATCGGGCTCCTGCAAGCCGCTGATGCGCAGGGTCCCGCCGTCGACCTGCACGCCCTGCACGTGCCCGTGCGTGAAGTCGGCGGTGAACTCCTCGCGCGTGAAATGCGCGGTGCCGGCCGCGCCCTCGACCGGCGGCAACGGGTCGAGATAGTGGACCGCGACGCCGCTGCCCGTCACCGTGCCGGCGAACTGCTCGATCACGGTCGCGTCCGGATCGCCGCCGGGCAGCGTCAAGGCGACGTCGGCGTCCGCGCGGGCGACGCCCTCCGTCAGATGGCTGGCGATCCAGCCGCGCGGGTTCGGCTTCACCTTCACGGGCCAATAATGCGGCAGCTCGGCGAGGTCGATGTCCTCGGCGGCCAGCTTCATGCCGATGCGCATGTCCTCCGTCATGCCGGCGCCGGCATGGACGCCGTCGATCGTGCCGCTCGCCTGCAGGCGCGGGCCGTCGAGCTGCAGCTCTGCCTTGGCCAGCGTGAGGCGATCGCTGGCCGGATCGAAGCTCGCCGACAGGGCCAGGCTGCGGATCGCGAGCGGCACCTCGAACGTGCCGGGCATGGCGAGCGTACCGGCGCCGCCGGTGAGGTCGAAGGTGGTGCCGAGGATGCGGCCGTCCAGGTCCATGCTCGAGGTCAGCTTGCCGCTCAGCGTGACGTCGGCGCCGCTGAAGCGGGCGAGCACGGGATCGATGGCCGCCAGCGCGCCGGCATGAACGCCGGACATGTTCGCGGTCAGCATCAGCCGCTGCTTGCCCGCGTCGTAAACCGCCACCGCGTTCAGCTTCGCGGGATCGCCGAGCCGCTCGACCGAAAGATCGAGCTGGCCGACGATGCCCTGCACGTCGCGCCCGAGCGTGATGTTCGCCGCCGGCGCGTGCCAGGTGACGCCGGCCTTGCGATCGATCAGCGTGAGCTGCCCGTCGGTGATGCTGGCGCGCTTCAGGTAGCCGGTCGGCAGGGACGGGTCCGGCGCCGCCAGCAGCGTCTGCAGCAGGCGCGTCAGCACCGGCGAGGTCTCGTCGCCGGGCTGCGACGGATCCCCCGGCGCCGCATGGACGAAACGGAAATGGCCGTCGGCCTCGCGCACGATGAAGATGCGCGGTTGGAAGATCTCGATGGCCGTCGGCGCCACCAGCCGGTGCAGGAGGAGCGCGCGCGCGCTCAATGTCAGCGACAGCGCGGGGATGGCGGCGACGGTGCGGCCGTTGGCGTCCTGCACGTGCAGGCCGGTGGCGCGCAGGTCGATCGTGCGCGCCCAGCCGCCCCAGGTCAGCACGGTGTCGTCGATGGCGACCTTGAACGAGCCGTCGGCCGGGGTCAGGGCATCGACGATGTAGGGCGTCAGGAAGGTCAGCCGGATCGGTTCGTCCTGGCTCAGCCGCCAGGTCGCCAGCCCGCCCAGCACCAGGAATCCCGCCAGGACGGCGGCCAGCACCTCCAGCAGCAATCGGGACGAACGGCGGATCACGGGCGGTCGGTCTTCTCTGGCATTCGGCTGTCTTCGCCTGATGGCCTGCGCTGTGCTAAGGCAGTCGCGGATCTGATCCTGGTTGGCATCGCGGCATGTTCGGCTCCGCATTCACCATCGACCCTGCGTCCCTGCCGCGGCCCGGCGACCCCGAGCGCGCGCGGCTCGGCATCGAGCGCTGGCGCGACCAAACCCGCCAGTGCGAAGACCCCGACCTCGCGGCCTTCGCCCTGGCCTTCGCCGACGACCCGACGGGGAATGCCCTGCTCGAAACGGTGTTCGGCAACAGCCCCTTCCTCGGCCGCTGCCTGCTCCTGGAAATGGCGAGCATTCCGCACCTTGTAGCCCATGGATTCGACGATGTCTTCCGCGAAGTGGTGAATGCCGTTCACGAAGCCGGGACCGGCGAAGGCGACGGCAAGCGGCTGATGCAGGCCCTGCGCGTGGCGCGCCGCCGCGCCGCCCTGGTGATCGCGCTCGCCGATATTGCCGGCCATTGGCCGCTCGAGCGGGTCACGGGCGCGCTCAGCGCCTTCGCCGATGCCTGCATCGGGGCCGCGGTGTCGCATCTGCTGCGCCGGGCGGGCGAGGCGGGCGACCTGAATCTGCGCTGGCCCGACGATCCCGCGCGCGAGTCCGGCCTGGTGATCCTGGCCATGGGCAAGCTCGGCGCCTGCGAGCTGAACTATTCGAGCGACATCGACCTCATCGTGCTCTACGACCGCGACAAGGTCGACTATCGCGGCAGCCGCACGCTGCAGGATTTTTTCGTCCGGCTGGCGCGCGACCTCCTGCGCACCCTGCAGGAGCGCACCGAGGACGGCTACGTCTTCCGCACGGATCTGCGGCTGCGGCCCGACCCGGCCTCGACGCCGCTGGCCCTGTCGGTGATCGCGGCCGAGACCTACTACGAGGGCATGGGGCAGAACTGGGAGCGCGCGGCCATGATCAAGGCCCGCGCGGTGGCCGGCGACGTCGCCGCCGGCGAGCTGTTCCTGCGCCGCCTGCGGCCGTTCGTGTGGCGCAAGCACCTGGACTTCGCGGCCATCCAGGACATCCATTCGATCAAGCGCCAGATCCACGCCGTGAAGGGCCACCGCGACATCGCCGTCGCTGGCCACAACATCAAGCTCGGCCGCGGCGGCATCCGCGAGATCGAGTTCTTCGCCCAGACCCAGCAGCTGATCTGGGGCGGCCGCAACCCGGCTCTGCGCCAGCCCGCCACCTGCGTCGCCATCAACGCGCTCGTCGACGCCGGACGCGTCGGCCAGCGCACGGCCGACGACATGATCGCCGCCTACCGCTTCCTGCGCCATGTCGAGCACCGCCTGCAGATGGTCGATGACCACCAGACCCAGACCCTGCCGGCCGCTGCCGCCGAGCTCGCGGCCTTCGCGCGCTTCGCCGGGTTCGAGTCGACGGAGGCGTTCTCCGCCGAGCTGCTGCGCCATCTCGGCAACGTCGAGGACCACTATGCCGACCTGTTCGAGGAGGCGCCGCCGCTCGGCGGCCCCGGCAACCTCGTCTTCACCGGCACCGACGACGACCCCGAGACCGTCGCCACCATCGGCCGTCTCGGCTTCGCCGACGGCGCCTCGGTCTCCAAGGTGATCCGCGGCTGGCATCACGGCCGCTATCGCGCCATGCGCAGCACCCGCGCCCGCGAGCTGCTGACGGAGATCACGCCGAAGCTGCTGGAGTCGCTGGCGCGCACGACCCATCCGGATGTCGCCTTCGCGCGCTTCGACGATTTCCTCGGGCATCTGCCCGCAGGCGTGCAGCTGTTCTCGCTGCTCTACGCCAATCCCGGGCTGCTCGACCTGATCGCGGAGATCATGGGCGGCGCGCCCCGTCTCGCCGATCATCTCAGCCGCCACGCCTATCTGCTGGAGGCCGTGCTGGCGCGCGGCTTCTTCGATCCGCTGCCGCCGTGGGACGTCCTGCGCGACGAGCTGGCGGAGGCGCTGCGCCAGGCCAACGACTTCCAGGACGTGTTGGACATCGTGCGCCGCTGGACCAAGGACCGGCAATTCCAGCTCGGCGTGCGCGTGCTGCGCCACGTCTCCGACCCCGAGGCCGCCGGCGCCCCGCTCGCGGACATCGCGGACGTGGCCATCGCCGCGCTGCAGCCCTCGGTCGAGCAGGAGTTCGCGCGCCAGCACGGCCGCCTGCCCGGCGACGGCATCGCCATCGTCGCGCTCGGCAAGCTCGGCAGCCGCGAGCTGACCGTCACCTCCGACCTCGACCTCATCTTCGTCTACGACGTGCCCGCCGGCGAAGTCTCGGAGGAGTCCTGGAACAGCCGGCTGTCCGACGGCGCCAAGCCGCTCGCTCCGATCCACTACTACGCGCGGCTGGCGCAGCGCCTGATCAACGGCATCACCGCGCCCACCGGCGAGGGCCGGCTGTTCGAGGTCGACATGCGGCTGCGCCCCTCCGGCAATCAGGGCGCCATCGCCTCCAGCATCGAGGGCTTCCGCCGCTACCAGATGGAGAGCGCCTGGACCTGGGAGCACATGTCGCTCACCCGCGCCCGCGTGGTCAGCGGCGCGCCCGCGCTCGCACGCCGCATCGAGGACGTGCTGCGCGAGATCCTGACGCGCCGGCGCGAGCCGGCGAAGCTCGTTGCCGACGTGCTGGACATGCGCGGCCGCATCGCCCAGCAGCATCCCGGCGACCAGTTCTGGGACATCAAGTATCGGCGCGGCGGCATGCTCGACGTCGAGTTCATCGCCCAGTTCCTGCAGCTGCGCGACGCCTGCGCCCATCCCGGAGTGCTCCATCAGAACACGGCCGAGGCGCTGCGCCGCCTCGCCGCCGCCGGCTCGCTGACGCCGGCCGATGCCGACGAGCTGATCGCCGCCGGGCGCCTCTGGCACTGCCTGCTCGGCATGCTCCGCCTCACCATCGGCGCCACGCTCGACGACGCCATGCTGAGCGACGGCCTCGGCCGCACGCTCGCCACGGCCGCCGCCGTCGGCGACGTCGCGCGGCTGCGCTCGCAGGTCGAGGACACCGCCGAGCGCGTGGCGGCGCAGTTCGAGCGCCTGGTCGGGCCGCGCTCGCCCTGAGCATTCTCGCCGGCCCGTGCTGCCGCTGCATGTCTGGCCGCGAAACAGACGTGAAACAATAGGCCGCGACTCGCAGCAAATGTGCGCGGCGTCACAGACCGCTCTCGATTCGCCACCTACATTCGCCAACAACAAGGCGCGACGCCGCCCCAAGGGGCGTCCGGCGGCGCTCCCACAAAGGTCAGGATTGAGAGGATTGTCATGGCAACCGCGCTCGTCGAGGATCCCCGCATCACGCTCTATCGCCAGCGGCTCGCCGCCCTGCTGCGGCGCCCGTCCTGCCAGTGGATGGCGTTCGCGATCGGTGCGGCGCCCGTGCATCGCGGCTTCTTCGATGATGTGGTGACCGCGATCGAAGGCCTTCCGGCCGGTACGCCAGCCAACGGCGGCAGCCACCGCCAGGTGCAATACGGCGTCCGCCTGCGCATCCTCGCCGGCGACCGCACGCCGGCCTTCTACGACGCCGAGGGCGACGCGCTGTATGTGCCGGGCGAGGCCGCGTTCGACAGCCCTGACGGCCAGGCGCAGCTGGTCAGCGCCTGCGTCCATCTCGGCCTCGACATCGAGGCCCGCAACCACAACGCCCTCGACAGCGAGAGCGCGGCCCGCGTCGCCGGCCAGCTCTATCGCCTCTTCGAGAGCATCGCCGACGCCGACGACGAGCCGGCGGTGACGGAGAAGCTGCAGGCGCTGGCGCCCGCCGCGGCGGCGGACAAGGCGGCCTTCGAGATCGCCGTCGAGATCCTGCGCCACCGCCGTGCCACCCTGCGCGCCAACCTGCGCGTCAGCCACCCGCTGCAGCCCGGCAGCTTCATGAAGTTCGTGCGCACCGCGCAGCGCGCCCGCCTGCACGACCTGCTGGCGCAGGAGCCGGCCGCCGTGCGCCGCCCGCAGCGGCCGGCCGGCGCCCTGCCGCGCGCCTCCCGCTTCCTGGCCCTGCGGCCGGTCGCGCTCTCGGCGGCCTGATCTCTCCTGCGCCGCGAAAGGATGAGCAGGATTTAATTCTTATCCGCTGCTTTCGCGGCGCGTTAACGATTTCGCGCTGCAGCTCACGTAACGGAAACGCGGCGTAACAATAGTTTATCGCGACCTCTGCAATGGGGGTCAAAGAGCGTGACGGTGTGGTTACTGCGCCGTCACCGCCGCGGAAAACGTGGTTAATTTCCGAATGAAAGCGGAACCGGCGCGATTTTTCGCGGCGTTAACGCTGTTGCGTTGTGGAATCGCGGAGTGAGACCGCATAAAATCCTTCTCGAATTCGTTCGATCGACGCCGCATATCGGGTCGGCACCGGACGGCACTAAACACAAAAGACGATTGGAGAGTGTCATGGCAACCGCCTACATCGAAGAGCCACGCGCGACTCGTTATCGTCAGCGCCTGGCCGCGCTGCTTCGTCGCCCCTCCTGCCGTTGGATCTCGTTCGCGATCGGCACCGCACCGATCCACCGCGACTTCTTCCCCGACACCGCCGCCTCGATTGAGGGCGTGCCGACGGGCGGCACGCGCGAGTGGAACGGCGTCCGCCATCGCCAGGTGCAGTACGGCGTGCGCCTGCGCGTGCTGGACGGCGCCGGCCGCGCCACCTACGACCCCGAGCGCGACCTGCTGGTCGTGCCGGAAGAGGCCGAGTTCGACAGCATCGACGGGCAGGCGCGCCTGCTGAGCGCCTGCGTCCATGTCGGCCTCGCCATGAAGGGCCGCAACCTGCAGTGGCTCGACAGCGAGTGCGCGGCCCGCATCGCCGGCCAGCTCTACCGGCTGTTCGAGAGCATCGGCGATGGCAGCGGCGACGCTGAGATCGCCGACAAGGTCGAGAAGCTGGCGCCCCAGTCGCCGCAGGACAAGGCGTTCTACGACGTCGCCACCGAGATCCTGCAGCATCGGCGCACGACCTGGCTCGCCAACATGCGCGTCCATCACGTGCTCGAGCCCGGCAGCTTCATGAAGATCATCCGCGTCGACCGCCGCGATCGCCTGCACGACCTGCTGCTGCAGGGCAACGGCCGCAAGCAGAAGATCGTGCCGAAGCCGAATCCGGCCGCAGCGATCCGCGCCAAGAGCTTCCTGGCGCTGCAGGAGATGCCGCCGAGCCTGCCGGTGCCGTTGCGCGCCTAGACGCCGCGGCAGCGTTTCGCGATCCGTCACGGCGGCGCCGTCAGCCGGCGCCGCCGTGACGCTTCGTTGCGGCTGCCGGGCTCAGGTCGTCGCCGCGGTGATGGTCACCGCGATATCCTCCTGCACGAGCGCGTAGACGTTGCCGTGGCCGCTCGGCGCCTGCGAGACGTAGACGTCGAACCCGTCCGGACCATTGTGCGGATCGATCGCGGTCCAGTCGCCGGAGAGGGTCAGCTTGTCGCCCTGGTCCGCGTCGACGCGCACGGCGTCGCCCTTCCCGAGCGCATCGTGATGGCCGAGGTGTGGATCGAACGTGCCGCTGCCCAGGTCCAGCACGTCCGCTGCGCCCAGCGTGCAGGAATCGTCGCCCTTGCCGTCATGCATCGACAGCGTCTCGATGCCGGTGATGCGTTCGCTGAGGCCCGGCGTCGTGAGATCGAGCGCGCCATCGAACTGCAGCACGTCGCCAGCGAAGTGGCCGACGTCGCGACAGTTCTGGCTGCCGCCGTCGATCGACCCGAAGCTGGTGTTGTCGAGCAGGTGGATCAGGTCGTCGCCGGAGCCGCCGGAGGCGTGGTCGCCGGCGCCTACCAGGATCGTGTCCTTGCCGGAGCCGCCGTAGAGGAAGTCGGCGGCATGATCGTCTCCCCCGTCGAAGCGGACCTTGCCGCCGCCCTCGATCAGGTCGTTGCCGCTGCCGCCATGCACGGTGTCGGCGCCCGACCAGCCGTCGAGGGTATCGCTGCTGCCATTGCCGTTCATCTCGTCGCCGCCGGCGTAGCCGTAGAGCTTGTTGGCCTTGGCGTTGCCGTCGACGCTGATCTTCACCAGCTCCTCGGTGACCGGATTGTCCGGGTCGGCCGCGTCGATCGTCATCACGAAGCCGACGCCGGCAGCGTAGTGCTTCTTCTCGGCCGCCCCAGGATCGAGCGGCGAGGTCTCCAGCGTCTGCAGGACATTGTCGAAGCTGCCGTAGGGAACGGTGACGGATTCGTCGACGCTCGTCACCTTCGCATGATCTTCGGCCACGCCCTCCGCATGCTCCTGGTCGTAGTCGTCGCCGACCTGCGGGTGCGCGAGCATGACGACGCCCGGCGTGGCGCCGTCGACGCCCGCCCGCCAGGTGCCTTCCGTGCTGACGACCTTGCCGTTCTCGAACTCCGCCGTGTCTTCGCCGAAGTACCAGACGTTGCCGTTGTTGTCCTGGGCGAAGTAGTCGCTCGTCTTCTCCACGAGTTCGCCGTCGACGAACGCCGTATCGCTGATCACGTGGCAGACCACGCCGTCGATCAGCTTGGTCCGGCTGGTCACGGTGAAGACGTCGGTTTCGCTGCCGTCGGGGTTCTGCGTCGTGAACGTCGTTCCCGGCTGCAGGTCGAAGAACGGATTGGTGATGTCCGCTACGAAATCGCCAGGGGGTGGGACTGGGGGCGTCGACATGGCTGGATTCCTTTCCTAGAGGTTGGCCAGGGCCATTGCGGCCTCCTCTTCCCGGAGGCCGCTTCGTCTTTCGATCTCCGTCGGCCGCAGGCGCGGCCGGAGCGGATGTTGACGCGGAATGGCGCGACTCTGCCCCCGCCGCGAGCAGGCCCGCAACTTACCGATGCGTAAGGCGCCTTACGGATTCGTAAAGTCCAAGGAAGCCGTGCAGCAGGCTCGCGCCGTCGCCTATAATGGCGGCGTCATGAAGGTCCTGCTGATCGAGGACGACGCCGATACTGCCGCCTACGTGGCCGAGGCGCTGCGCGAGCACGGGCACGCCGTCGACCACGTCGCCGACGGCCGCGCTGGCCTGGAGCGCGCGGCCGACGAGCGCTACGACCTGCTGATCGTCGACCGCATGCTGCCGGGCGTCGACGGCCTCGCCATCGTGCAGTCGGTGCGCGCCGCCGGCGTCAAAACGCCCGTGCTGTTCCTCAGCACGCTCGGCGGCCTCGACGATCGCGTCACCGGCCTCGACGCCGGCGGCGACGACTACCTGGTGAAGCCGTTCGCGCTCTCCGAGCTGGCGGCCCGCGTGCATGCGCTCGGGCGCCGGCCGCCGCTGGCCGCGGCCGAGACGATGCTGCGCGCCGGCGACCTCGAGATGGACCTGCTGAAGCGGACGGTGACGCGCCGCGGCCGCCCGATCGATCTGCAGCCGCGCGAATTCCGTCTGCTGGAATATCTGCTGCGCAATGCCGGCCGCGTGGTGACGCGCACCATGCTGCTCGAGCATGTCTGGGACTTCCACTTCGACCCGCGCACGACGGTCGTGGAGACGCATATGAGCCGTCTGCGCGCCAAGGTCGACCGGGACTTCGATATCGAGCTCATCCACACCGTGCGGGGCCATGGCTATTCTATTAACGCCGCTTCGTAAGTGGTCGCGCACCTACGGCTTCCGCATCACCCTGATCTACGTCGCGCTGTTCGGCGCCTGCGTGCTGATCCTGTTCGGCGTGATCTACTGGGCGACCGCGGCGTTCATGGAGCAGCAGCTCCGCAGTGCCATAGAGACCGAGATGGGGTCGCTCGTCGACGACTTCGGCGACGCCGGGATCGACAGCACGATCGAGGCGATCACGCGCCGGGTCGGCTCGCGCGAGCACGAGACCAGCTACTATCTGCTGCAGGACGCCGCCGGCCGGAAGGTCGCCGGCAACCTCGCGGCCATGCCCGCGGCCGACGGCTGGTACGAGTTGCCGATTCCCGCAACGGGCGACGACAGCGACCCGACCGACACGCTGATGGCGCAGGGCCAGGTGCTGTCCAACGGCTGGTTCCTGATGGTCGGCCAGGATACCGATGCGTTCACGGACTTCGAGGACCTGATCGTCAACATCGCCGCCGCCAGCCTGGGCGCGGCCTTCGTGCTCGCCTTGATCGGCGGCCTGGCGACGAGCGCCAGCATGCTGCGCCGCGTCACCGCCATCACCGAGGCCGGCCGCGACATCATGCGCGGCAACCTCGCCCGCCGCATCGCGGTGCGCGGCAGCGGCGACGAGTTCGACCGCCTGTCGGCCAACCTCAACGAGATGCTCGACCGCATCCAGATGCTGATGGACGGCCTCCGCCAGGTGTCCAACGACATCGCCCACGACCTGCGGACGCCGCTCACCCGCCTGCGGCAGCGGCTGGAGCTCGCGCGCACCAAGGGGGGGAGCGTGGCCGACTACGAGAGCGCGGTCGACCAGGCGATCGCCGAGACCGACGAGATCCTCGACACCTTCGGCGCGCTGCTGCGGATCGCGCAGATCGAGGCCGGCACGCGGCGCGCCGCGTTCACCGACGTCGACCTCTCCGGCGTGCTGCAGACGATCGTCGAGACCTACGCCGCCGTCGCCGAGGACCACCAGCATGTCCTCGTCGCCCGCATCGCCGACGGCGTGACGGTGCCGGGCGACCGCCAGCTGCTGACGCAGATGATCGCCAACATCGTCGAGAACGCCCTCCGCCACACCCCCGACGGCACGCGCATCGAGATCGAGCTGGCGGGCGGGCCGGGCGCGCCCGTCTGCCGGATCCGCGACAACGGGCCGGGCATTCCCGAGCCGGAGCGGCAGAAGGTCTTCCGGCGCTTCTACCGGCTCGACGCCAGCCGCGCCACGCCGGGCAGCGGCCTCGGCCTCAGCCTGGTGGCGGCCGTCGCGGAGCTGCACCGCATCGTCGTCGAAATCGGCGATGGTCAGCCGGGTCTGCTGGTCACGCTGCGCTTTCCGCCGCCTTAGCGGGAGGCCAAGCGAGAGGGGAGGCAGAGATGAGGGGGATTCTGCTGGGCTCGACGACGCTCGCCGCGGTGGGCCTGCTGGCCGTCGATGCGCTCGCCGCCGATGGCGTCACGCTGAAGATCAGCGGCCGCTACAAGGGCGCCGCGGGCGTCGTCCTGTCGGAGGACCTCAGCGCCGCCACGGGCGTCGCAGGCGGCGACGTGCGCGCCTATGTCTTCAAACAGGACGTCGAGGTCGAATTCGAGGGCAAGACCGAGCTGGACAACGGCCTCACCGTCGGCGCCGCGGTCCAGCTCGAAGGCCAGACCGATGAGGACCAGATCGACTCGGTCTACGCCTACTTCAGCGGCGGCTTCGGCGAGATCCGCTTCGGCGACACCGAGGAGGCCTACGCGCAGTTCTGCTATCTCGTGCCGAGCGCCTCCGAGCTGTTCGGCGCCGACAGCCCCGACTTCAACTTCTCGAACGCCGGGATCGCCGGCTACGCCGGCACGAACGGCACCTGCTACGGCATCGACGACACCTCGACCAAGCTCGTCTACTTCAGCCCAACCTTCGCCGGCTTCAAGTTCGCCGCCTCCTTCACGCCCGACAACACGGAGGATACCCGCAACGTCCTTGACCGCGTCGGCACACGGCTGCGCGACGACGACGAGCAGAATTCCGAGAACCTGTCGCTGGCCGCGCAGTACGCGCACGAATTCGGCGACGCCACGCTGACGCTCGGCGGCGGCGCCACCATCAGCTTCAACAAGGAGGTCAACCCCAACAACACACAGCGCGCCCGCGGCTACAACGCCTACGCCCAGCTCGAGCTCGGCGATCTCACGCTCGGCGCCGCCACCGAGCTGCGCCAGAACCTGCACGCCGACGGCGCCGATGCCTGGGTCTACGGCTTCGGCGCCACCTACGACCTCGATCCCTGGTCGTTCGGCCTCGGCTGGACCCACGGCGACTACGAGAAGGCCGTGGGCGAGAACGGCGTCGGCCCGTTCAACGCCGACCACGACATCGTCTCGGCCACCGTCACCTACGAGCTCGTCGACGGGATCTCCGTCGACGGCGTGCTCGAATACTCCGACTACCGCAGCCACGACGCGGCCGGCCCCGACTATCGCGGCCTCTCCGCCGGCCTGGGAACGCTGATCGAGTTCTAGCTAGCCGCGGAATCTTTATCGCCGTTCATCTGCGCTTGGTTGCGGCTTCAGCGGGGGCGCGGAGCGCGCAGCGGTCAAGGGGTCGCTCGCTTCGGTCCCCTCCCCCACTTCGTGGGGGCGGGGATCTAGAGAGCGAACCCAGGATCCGCGTGTGTCTCCGCGCCCTCGCGCTCCACGCGCAAGGCAGCTTCCGTGCCACGCCATACACAAGAAATACAACTGCCCGGCGGGGCGGCCAGAAGGTCGCTCGGTTTGGCTCTACTCCCGCTTGTTGCCCACGCGCGCCGCCAGGGCGGCCGAGAGGAAGGCGTCGAGGTCGCCGTCGAGCACGCCCTGGATGTTGCTGGTCTCCACGTTGGTGCGCAGGTCCTTCACCATCTGGTAGGGCTGCATGACGTAAGAGCGGATCTGGTGGCCCCAGCCGATGTCGGTCTTGTTGGCCTCCACGGCCGCCGCCGCCGTCTCGCGCTTCTGCAGCTCCAGCTCGTAGAGGCGCGCCTTCAGCATGCCGAGGGCGATGGTGCGGTTGCGGTGCTGCGAGCGGTCCTGCTGCGACTTCACCACGATGCCCGTGGGGATATGGGTGATGCGCACCGCGCTCTCGGTCTTGTTCACGTGCTGGCCGCCGGCACCGCCCGAGCGCATGGTATCGATGCTGAGATCGCTTTCCTTGATCTCGACGTCGATGTCCTCATCGACCACCGGATAGACCCAGACCGAGGCGAAGCTGGTGTGCCGCCGCGCCTGGCTGTCATAGGGCGAGATGCGCACCAGGCGGTGCACGCCGCTCTCGGTCTTCAGCCAGCCATAGCCATTGTCGCCGCGGACGCGGATGGTGGCCGACTTCAGGCCCGCCTCTTCGCCCGCGCTCTCCTCGATCCACTCCACCTTGTAGCCGTGCTGCTCGGCCCACCGCACATACATGCGGGTCAGCATCTCCGCCCAGTCCTGGGCCTCGGTGCCGCCGGCGCCGGCGTGGACTTCGACATAGCAGTCGTTGGGATCGGCCTCGCCGGAGAGCAGGCTCTCCAGCTCGCGCTTGGCCGCCCGCGCCCGCACGTCCTTCAGCTGCGCCTCGGCCTCGGCGACCGACGCCTGGTCGCCCTCGGCCTCGCCCAGCTCGATCAGCGTCAGGGCGTCATCCAGGTCGCGCTCGAGCGCGCTGTAGGCCTTGATCGCGTTGTCGAGATGGGCGCGCTCGCGCGTGACCTTCTGCGCGGCCGCTTGGTCGCTCCAGAGGTTGGGGTCCTCGGCCTTGGCATTCAGCTCTTCCAGCCGCTTCAGCGCATGGTCCCAGTCAAAGATGCCTCCGCAGCAACGCCAGGGAGGCGCGGATCTCGCCGGCCATGGTTTCGATCTCGGCTCGCATCGAGCTACTCCATGAATTCCTGAACGGGACGACGGTGGTGAAGCGCGCCGGACTTAGGCGACGCGGGGGGTGGCCGTCAATAGAGACCGCCGGTGCCCGTGGGCGCGCCGCCGCCGGTGGCGCCGCCGCCGCTGGGGAGCACGTCGCCCGAGCCGCCGATCACGACCACCTCGCCGTTGGGCTCGGTCCCGGCCTTGAAGGCCTCGTCGATGATCGGGCCGCCCTCGCCGGTCGGCTTCTGGCCGGTATGCAGGTCGACGCGCACGAAGCGCACGCCCGGCGGCCGCCGGAACGGGGTGGCCGGCTTATCGGCCAGTGCCTCCATCATGAAGTCGCGGAAGATCGGGGCCGCGATGGCGCCGCCGGTCTCCTTGCCGCCGAGGCTGCGCGGCTGGTCGTAGCCGACGTAGACGCCGACCGCGAGATCGGGCGAGAAGCCCACGAACCAGGCGTCCTTGCTGTCGTTCGTGGTACCGGTCTTGCCGGCCAGCGGCTTGCCGACGGCCTTCACGACCGTGGCGGTGCCGCGCTGCACCACGCCCTCCATGATCGAGACCATCTGGTAGGCCGTGCGGGGATCGAGCACCTGCGCGCGCGGGTCCGCGGGCTGCGGCACGGGCTGATTGTTCCAGGTGGCGACCCGGCAGCCGTCGCAGGACGACAGCCGCGCCTTGTCGTAGTCGTTCCAGAGAATCGTCTTGCCGTTGCGGTCCTGGATGCGGTCGATGAAGATCGGCTTCACCTCCTTGCCGCCGTTGACGATCATGCAGTACGCCGTGGCCATGCGGATCGGCGTGGTCTCGCCGGCGCCGAGCGCCATCGCCAGCGTCGGCATCAGGTTGTCGACGACGCCCAGCTTCTTGGCGTATTCCGCCACCTTCTGCATGCCGACCGCCTGGGCCACGCGCACGGTCATCAGGTTGCGCGACTTCTCGATCCCCACCCGCATCGTGGTCGGTCCCAGATAGTCGCCGCCATAGTTCTCAGGCGACCAGGGCGGCAGGCCCGGCCCCTGGTCGATGGTGATGGGGGCGTCGAGCACCACGGTCGAGGGGGTGTAGCCGCTGTCGAGGGCGGCCATGTAGACGATCGGCTTGAACGAGGAGCCGGGCTGGCGCATGGCCTGGGTGGCGCGGTCGAACTCGCTCTGCTCGAAGCTCCAGCCGCCGGTGAGGGCGAAGACGCGGCCGGTATGCACGTCCATCGCCACGATGGCGCCGCTCACCTCGGGGATCTGCCGCAGCGCGTAGGTGTCGGCGGGATAATCCTTGCCGTCTTCGCTCTTCTCGACCTTGGCGACCATGATGACGTCGCCGGGCTTGATGGCGTCGGAGGCCTTCTCGATCGCCGCCCCCACCACCTTGCCCTCGCGCACATGCCGCGCCCAGCGCAGCTCGGCCAGCGGGATCGTGCCGGCGCCGCCGTCGGCGAAGCCGATCTTGGCGCTCTTATCGGCGGCCTCGATCACCATCGCGAGACGCCAGTCGTACAGCCACTCCGGCGCCGGCACGGCGGCGAGCCGCTTCTGCCAGTCCGGCCCCGGATCGATCTGCGCGACCGGTCCGCGGTAGCCGTGGCGCAGATCGTAGCGCACGAGGCCCGCGCGCAGGACCCGGTCGGCGATCTCCTGCAGCTTCGGATCGAGCGTCGAGCGGACGTAGAGGCCGCCCTGATAGAGGCCGTCGGTCCCGAGGTTCGGGTCCTTCGACGTGGCGATCTCGCGCCGCACCTCCTCGGCGAAATAGTCGGCCGACACCGTCTCGGTGGTGCCGCGCTTGCGCGGCTGCAGCGGCTCGGCCTGCGCCTGCTCAGCCTGCTCGTTGGTGATATAGCCGTTCTTCAGCATCTCGCCGATCACCCAGTCGCGCCGCGCCTTAGCCGCCGCCGGGTGCAGCGTGAGATGGTAGTCGTTGGGCGCCTTGGGCAGGGCGGCCAGATAGGCCGCCTCGGCGATCGTGAGCTCATCCAGGGTCTTGTTGAAGTAGTTCAGGGCCGCCGCGACGACGCCGTAGGCGCCCTGCCCCAGATAGATCTGGTTGAGGTAGAGCTCGAGGATCTGTTCCTTGGAGTAGCTCTGCTCGATGCGGAAGGCTAGGATCAGCTCCTTGGCCTTGCGCTGGAAGCTGGCCTTGCTGGCCTCGTCGCTGAAGAAGAAGTTCTTCGCCACCTGCTGGGTGATGGTCGAGGCGCCGATCGGCCGGCGCCCGCTGCCGTAGTTCTTGAGGTTGGTCAGCATCGCCGCGCCGATGCCCGGAAGATCGATGCCCGGGTGGGTATAGAACGTCTTGTCCTCGGCCGAGATGAAGGCGTGCTTGACCGTATCCGGTATGGCGCTGCTCGGCACGAACACCCGCTTCTCGATCGCATACTCCGCCAGCAGGCGGCCGTCGCCGGCGAGGACGCGCGTGACGAGCGGGGGATGGTATTCCGCCAGCTGCTTGTAGTTGGGCAGCTCGGCGCTGAACTTGTTCACCGCCAGCAGCAGCGCGATGATCGCGAACAGGCCGAGGTTCGAGAGTATCCCGAGGACGCCGCGCAGCAGTCTCATGGCCTATTAACACACCAATGCCGAGGCAGGGCTGCAATTATATCGATATATTTATGGCGGAACAGCGTCACGCGGATGCTGGAATCGGGGCGCTCAGGACTGGCGCACGCTCCGCTGCCACTTGAAGTATTGATCGATGGCGTCGAGGATGGCCTTGGCCACCACCCGGCGGTGGCGCTTGGAGTCAAGCGCGGCCTCGTCGGACGGGTTGGAGAGATAGCCGAGCTCCAGCAGCACCGAGGGGACGTCCAGGGCCTTCAGCACCACGAACCCGGCAAAGCGGTGGGAATCGCGCAGGACCAGCGTGCGCTCGGCCAGCTGGTCGGTCAGCAGGCTGGCGAAGCGCGCCGACAGGTTCTTGGTCTCGCGCTGGGCCAAGTCGATGAGGATGCTCGTCACCACGGGGCTCTGGGTCGTCAGGTCGACGCCCGTGATGACGCCGTCCTTGTTCTCGCGCGCCGCCACCTCCGCCGCCTCGGCGTCCGAAGCCGTTTCCGACAGGGTGTAGACCGAGGCGCCGCGCAGGTCCGCCTGCTCGTTGTGGTCGGCATGCAGCGAGATGAAGAGGTCGGCCTTGGCGGCGCGGGCGATGTCGATACGCTGGCGCAGGGGCAGCAGGCGGTCGTCCGTGCGCGTCAGCACCACCTTGTAGTGCCCGGTCGCCTCCAGCACGGCCTTCAGCTGCTTGGCCATTGCCAGGTTGACGTCCTTCTCCATCGTGCCGTGGGCGCCGATGGCGCCCGGATCCTTGCCGCCATGACCGGCGTCCAGCACGATCGTCGGGATGCGGGCGTCGCCCGCGACCGGCTGGCCGGACGGATCCACGCCGGGAACCGTGACGACCGCAACCTGGGTGGCCGCATCATCGTCGTTCTCGATCGCGGACTCGTCTGGCTTGGTCGGCGGCAGGGGCCAGTCGACGCCAGGAGGCGCATCTGCGGCCGCGCCCGGCAGCGCGGCGATCTGCACCGGCAACGCCGCTGTCATCATGCGATCGGCCTTGGCGTCGTTCGCGACCATCAGCGGAGCGCTGATGGCCGGCGCCGGGTCCGGCTTCGGCTGGTCCATATTCGCCGGCAGGATCGGATTCTCGGGCCGGGCGGCGTTGGCCGGGAGGATCGGATTCTCCTTGATGGCGGCCGCGATGGCGTCCGCTGCACCGGGCTGCAGGTCGATGAAGATGCGAGGCGGCGCCCCGTCCTCGGCCAACAGCGCCTGGGACTGGCTGACGCGCGCCGGTTCCGCCAGCTCGAGGATCAGCCGCCCGCCCGCCGTGGCTCCCGGCTTGGTGCGAATCGCCTTGATCAGGCCACGGCCCGCTGGCGGCTGGCCGGCGGGGAGCTGGAATCCGGCGTCCTCGAGCGCAATGACCACCTGACGAGGATCGGTCTGCGGCTCGACATGGTATTTGGCCGGCGCGCTGAGATCGAGAACGACTCGCGTGCGATCGGGATGCTCACCGACGCGGATGTTGACCACATCGCTGGCGGCGGACGCCACAACCGGGCAGACCAGCAGGAACCAAGCGGTCAGAAGCCAGCGGGAAACCAGGGAGTTGCGGGGACTCTGTTGCATTATTAGGATATATATATCCGACAAGATATTGTTGTCTATATGGAATCTGTCGTGAACTCGATCGCTCTGCACCGCCCTTGCAAAGCCATTGTGGAACGCAACCGGTATGGCTATTGTCCGTCCGTTGGCTGACTGCGTGTCACGTGACTGGACGATTCCGGCGCTGCGAAGCCGAGAGCGGCGACGATCGCTTTCGATCGCCGACGGGCAGACGACATGGGCAGCGCACAGCCGAACGTCCGGCGACAGCGTAGCGGCGAACTGGTTACGCAGTCGTTAACCCTAATCGGCGAACTCGCCTCTGGCCCGTTCGCCTCCGGGCAAGCATTTGAGCGACAAGCGGCTCTGCCGCCGTCGCCCGTCGACAGGTCGGAATGACTCACACCCGGATATTCAACAACCGTTTCGCGCCGCCGCCCGCGGAGACCGCTGGGTGCGCCGGACGCGTATTGGAGATTTCAAGTAATGACGCGAAGAATGCTCATCGAAGCCACCCACCCGGAGGAAACACGGGTTGTTGTGGTGGACGGAAAGCGCCTCGAGGAGTTCGACTACGAGAGCGCGAATAAGCGCCAGCTCAAAGGCAACATCTATCTCGCCAAGATCACCCGTGTAGAGCCGTCGCTGCAGGCGGCGTTCGTCGACTACGGCGGCAATAGGCACGGCTTCCTGGCCTTCAGCGAGATCCACCCGGACTACTACCGCATCCCCGTCGCCGACCGCGAGGCGCTGCTGGCCGAGCATGCGGCGATGGCGGCGGCCGACGCCGCCTCGGACAACGATGACGAGGAGGATCTGGCGACCAACACCCAGGCCGACCTCGCTGCCAGCGCGCCGGAGCCGGCCGAGACCATCGACGCCGCCCCTCCGTCTGCCGACGATGATGAGGGCGCCGACGCCTCGCGGTCGAGCGACGAGGAGGCGGAAGCCGCAGGGCCGAGCGACGAGACGGGCGAGGCCTTGCCGCTGACGATGTCGACGCCCCGGCTGTTCGGCCCCGAGATCGAGGCCGGCGGCGACGAGGCCTCGAGCGACGAAGCCCCGAGCGACGACGCATCGGCCGACGCGCAACCGCCGGCCGAGGGCAACGGCTCCGGCGAGGCGCAGAGCGCGACGGAGGCGACCGACCAGGACGCGCCTGCGGAGAGCGTGGAGCGTCCGGAGCCTGCTCGCCCTCCGACATCCCTGGAGACGGTCGGCGGCGACGAGGCCGAGGAGGTCCGGCGCCGGCGCTCGCGCCCGTTGCGGCGCTACAAGATCCAGGAGGTCATCAAGCGCCGCCAGATCATGCTGGTGCAGGTGACCAAGGAGGAGCGCGGCAACAAGGGCGCCGCCCTCACCACCTACCTGTCGCTCGCCGGCCGCTATTGCGTGCTGATGCCGAACACCGGCCGCGGCGGCGGCATCTCCCGCAAGATCACCAACGCCACGGATCGCAAGCGGCTGAAGTCGATCCTCGAGGAATTCGACATTCCCGACGGGATGGCCGTGATCGTGCGCACTGCCGGTAGCGAGCGCAACAAGACCGAGCTGCGGCGCGACTACGAGTATCTCGTGCGTCTCTGGGACGAGATCCGTCAGCTCACGCTGCAATCCACCGCGCCGACCCTGATCTACGAGGAAGCCAGCCTGATCAAGCGGGCGATCCGCGACCTCTACGCGCGCGACATCGAGGAAGTCCTGGTCGAGGGCGACGACGCCTACAAGGCCGCCAAGAACTTCATGCGCACCTTGATGCCGAGCCACGCCAAGCGCGTGCAGCTCTACAAGGACGAAGCCAGCCACCTCTTCCACCGCTTCATGGTCGAAAGCCAGCTCGACGCCATCCACAATCCGACCGTGAATTTGCGCTCCGGCGGCTACATCGTCATCAACTCGACCGAAGCGCTGGTTGCCATCGACGTGAACTCCGGCCGGGCGACGCGCGAGCGCAACATCGAAGAGACCGCACTGCGGACCAATCAGGAGGCGGCCGACGAGATTGGGCGCCAACTGCGGCTGCGCGACCTCGCCGGTCTCATCGTCATCGATTTCATCGACATGGAGGAGCACCGCAACAATGCCGCAGTCGAGCGGCGCCTCAAGGATGCCATGCGGCACGACCGCGCCCGCATCCAGGTCGGCCGCATCAGCGCGTTCGGGTTGCTGGAGCTGTCGCGTCAGCGCCTGCGGCCGAGCCTGATCGAGGCGAGCACGGAGATCTGCCGCCACTGCCGCGGCACCGGCCATGTCCGGTCCACGGAGTCGACGGCGCTGCACGTCCTGCGGGCCATCGAAGAGGAAGGCATCCGCAACCGCAGCACGGCGCTCGCCATCACCGTGCCGACTGCGGTCGCCCTCTACGTGCTGAACAACAAGCGGGCCGCGCTCGCCGAACTGGAGCAGCGGCACAATCTGCGCCTCACGGTGGGCGGTGACGACACGCTGATCCCGCCCGAATACCGCATGGAGCGCAGCAAGACGCAGGTGATCGTTCCCGAAGCGCGCGCGCCGATCAGCCAGCCGGATACCATCGTCGACGAGGACATTCCCGACGAGGAAGAAGAGGAAACGACAGTCCCGGCGGCGTCCGAGGCACCGGCGCAGGAGCAGGCCGGCGGCCGCCGCCGCTCTCGCCGGCGACGCCGCGGGCGGCGCGACGAGGGCCGGCACGACGACGGGCGGCACCCTCCGGCTGAGGCGCCGGCGAGGGTCGTTCGGGCACCCTCGGATGACGCTGGCGAGCCTGCGTTCGTCGCCGCCGAGGATGAGCGCGATGACGATGACGCCTTGCCGGCCGTCGGTGGCGCCGCCGACGAGGCGCGGCCCAGCGGCGAGGCGCGGGACCAGGACAGCGACATGCAGCGCCGCCGCCGCCGGCGCGGTCGGCGCGGCGGACGGCGGCGGCGGCGCGGCGGCGATCGCCCCGGCGAAGAGAGCCGCACGATGGTATCTCCCGTCGCGCACGACGACTCGTCGGACCCGGGCGTCCGAAGCTGGGCGGACGACAGCCCGACCGCTACTTCATCGTGGGAGGACTCCGACCGGCCCGCAGAATCCGCGGCCGAGCCGGCGACGCCGGACGATGAGCAACCGCCCTATCGGACCGGATCCGATGAGCCGGAGCATGGCCGCAGTCATGGCGTCGCCGACATTGCGCATGAGGAGCCCGTCGAGACGTCCGGGCAGGCCGCGACGGCCGTGCCCGCCGACAGCAACGGCAGCGGTCCAGCGCCGGCCGCGGCGGCGCCGGAGCCGGCCGAGCAACCCCCGCCGGGTCCGCCCAAGCGAGGCTGGTGGAAGCGGCTGATCGAATAGCGGCCGGGTCTACCGTCGCCACGCCAGCAGGCGTTCGGCGGCGGCCGCAATATCGGCGGCCGAGCCGGCGAAGGAGAAGCGGATGAAGTGGTGGCCGCGCTCGGCGTCGAAGTCGCCGCCCGGGGTCGCCGCCACGCCGGTCTCGGCGAGCATGCGGCGGCAGAACTCGCCGCTGTCGTTGGTCAGCCGCGAAACATCGGCGTAGATGTAGAAGGCGCCGTCGGCCGGCGCGAGCCGATCGAAACCGGCGCGCGGCAGTTGCGCGAGCAGGAGCGCCCGGTTCTCGGCGTAACGGCGGACGTTGACTTCGAGCTCCTCCCGGCAATCGAAGGCCGCCGAGGCCGCGAACTGTGGAAGCGTCGGCGGCGAGATGAACAGGTTCTGCGCCAGGCATTCGATCGGCCGCAGCAGGTCGGCCGGCGCGACCATCCAGCCGATGCGCCAGCCCGTCATGGAGAAGTATTTCGAGAAGCTGTTGATCACGATGGCGTCCTCGCCGAGCGCGAGCGCAGTCGTCGGCGTCATGCCGTAGGTGATGCCGTGATAGATCTCGTCCGACACCAGCCGGATCTGCCGTGCGCGGCAATAGTCGTGCAGCCGGCGGAGGCCGTCGGCATCGATCATCGTCCCGGCGGGGTTCGAGGGGCTGGCGACGATCAGTCCGTCGATCCGGCCGTCGACGCGGTCGAGCAGCTCGGGCGTCGGCTGGAAGCGCGTCTCCGCGCCGGTCAGCAGATTCACCGGCGTGATGCCGAGCGCGACCAGGATGTTCCGGTAGGCGGGATAGCCGGGCGCGGCCAGCGCCACGCGATCGCCCGGATCGAAGGCTGCCAGGAAGCTCAGCAGGAAGGCGCCGGACGAGCCGGTCGTGACGACCACGCGCGCGGGATCGACCGCGATTCCGTACATCTCCCGATAGTGCCGGGCGATGCGCTGCCGCAGCGGCGGAATGCCGAGCGCCTCGGTATAGCCGAGCTGGTCGCGGTCGAGCGCGCGCTTGGCGGCCTCGATGACCGCGCGCGGCGCGGCCGTGCTCGGCTGTCCGACCTCGAGATGCAGGATGTTCTCGCCGCGCGCCGCGCGCTCGTTGGCGTCGCGCAGCACCTCCATGGCGATGAAGGGCGGTACCGCGCCGCGTTGCGCGATCTTCAGCGCCACGGCGTTAATTCCCCTGAATCACGGCGAGGCCGGCGCCGCGCGGATCGCGGCGCGCCCGGCAGCGGCCGACCGCACGCGACAACGGCGCCGCACAAAGCCATTGACACGGGCGTGCGCCGCAACCAGCTTCTGCCGACAACCCGCGGTACCCGATATTGACCAAACGCATCTTCTCCTTCGTCCTCGCGGCGCTGTTCGCCTTCACGGGCCTGCGGCCCGCCGATGCCGCCGGGCAGGCGCCGGTGTTCATTCGGGACGCCGAGATCGAAGCTATCATCGCCGGCTATACCGCGCCAATCTTCACGGCCGCCGGGCTCGATCCCTCGGCCGTGCGCGTCTACATCGTCAAGGACGATACGATCAACGCCTTCGTCGCCGGCGGCATGAACATCTTCGTGTTCACCGGTCTGCTGCTGCGCGCGGAACGTCCGGCGCAGCTCATCGGCGTGATCGCGCACGAGACCGGACACATCGCCGGCGGCCATCTGGCGCGCCGCAACGATGCCCTGCGCGCCGCCACGATCGAGGCGATCGTCGCCTGCATCCTCGGTGTCGGCGCCGCGGCCGGCAGCGGCCAGGGCGGCGCCGCCGGCGCCTGCCAGCTCGGACAGCAGATCGGCATGATGTCGCTGCTCGCATTCACGCGCACGCAGGAGGCCTCGGCCGACCAGGCCGGCATGTCGTTCCTCGACGCCACCCATCAGTCGGCGCGGGGCCTGCTCGAGTTCTTCAAGATCCTCGGCAAGCAGGAGTCCCTGCTGATCGGCCAGCAGGACCCCTACCTGCGGACGCACCCGCTGACGCAGGACCGCATCGAAGCCGTGACGGCGCATATCGCGCACTCGCCCTACAGCGACGTGCCCGACCGGCCGGAATTCGTCGCCGGCTTCAAGCGGATCCAGGCCAAGCTGCGCGGCTATACCGAGCCGCTGGCGCGCGTGCTGCAGCGCTATCCCGAATCCGACAAAAGCCTGGAGGCGCGCTACGCGCGCTCCGTTGCCTACGCCCAGCCCGGCCAGGCCAATCTTCCGAAGGCGATCGCCCTCGCCGACAGCCTCATCGCCGACGCCCCCGAGGACCCCTACTTCCAGGAGAACAAGGCCGAGATCCTGCTGAAGAGCGCCAACCAGGCGAAGGCGGCGCTGCCCTACTACGAGGCGGCGGTCACCGCTTTGCCGGATTCGCCGCTGATCCTGACGGAGCTGGCGATGGCACAGTTGGCGATCGGCGATCCGGCGCTCGTGAAGAAGGCGATACCGGAGCTCGAGAAGGTCGTCCGCATCGAACCCAGGAGCGGGTCGGCGTGGCGCCAGCTGTGCATCGCCTATGGCACGGACGGACAGGTGGCCATGGCCTCGCTGGCTTGCGCGGAGGAGGCATCGACCGGCAGCACCAAGCGCGCCTGCCGGCAGGCCAAGGAGCAGGCCCAGCGCGCCATGCAGGGCCTGCCGGAGGGATCGCCGGCCTGGCTGCGTGCCCAGGATATCTACAACGGGGCTCGCTGCGACGAGATTGATCAATAGCGTCGCCCGCCCCGCGCCTGACATTCCCGTGAGCACGGAGCGATGGCGATTGTGACAGGCCGCGCGATCGGCGATGATTGATCCGCCCCGCTTCAGCCAAGGACAAGACGCATGAAGGCATGGTTTCCGGCGGCCGCTCTGGCAGTGATGGTCGCCCTGGCCGCGATCGCCGTCCCCGCCTCGGCCCAGCAGAACGAGACGCTGACCGACCAGGCCAAGATAGAGCAGATCGTCCACGACTATCTGATGGCCCATCCCGAGGTCATCATCGAGGCGGTCGACAAGTACCAGAAGGACCAGGAGAAGGCCTCGGCGCAGAAGCAGGCGCAGGCGCTCGTCGACCGGCGCGACGAGCTGCTGCATACGGCCGCCGACCCCGTGATCGGCAATGCCAACGGCGACGTGACGATCGTCGAATTTTTCGATTACCGCTGCCCCTACTGCAAGTCCGTCGCCGCCTCCTTCATCGACCTCTACGAGAAGGACGGCAAGGTGCGCCTCGTGCTGAAGGAGTTCCCGATTCTGGGGCCGGAGTCGGAGTTCGCCTCCAAGGCAGCGCTGGCCGCGCAGAAGCAGGGCAAGTACCGCGAATTCCACCTGGCGATGATGACCTTCAAGGGCAAGCTGACCGACGACGACGTGCGCAATCTCGCCAAGCAGGTGGGAATCGACGTCGCCAAGCTCGAGCAGGACATGAAGGATCCGTCCGTCGCCGACACGATCAACCGCAACTACGCGCTGGCGGAAGCGCTCGGCATCAAGGGCACGCCGGCCTTCATCCTCGGCAACGAGCTGGTGCCCGGCGCCATTACCGCCGACGAGATGCAGAAGCGCATCGCTGCGCTCCGCAACCCGCCGGGCTGAGGCAATGGGCCGGCGTTCGCCGCCGACCCCGCCCTCTCATTTCACGATGTAGCTGCGATGCAGCCAGCCCTCGGCCGCGGCCGAGCGCGTCTCGAATGCGGCCGCCTTTTCGGTCTCCCGGCTCACGAGCGTCACGCCCGCCGGCAGCTCCTGGGCCGTCGACGCCGCCCCATCCATCGCGGCCAGGAATGCCGCGACATCGTCGGCCGCCGCGCCCGATCCCGCCGCGCCGTCGGCGGCCTCCGCCACCGCCTCGGTGACGCTCGCCTCCAGCAGCCGCGGCCATAGCTTGCGGAACAGCGCCGGCGACGCGTAGAGGTCGCCGCCGCTGATCTTGCCGTTGATCGCATAGACGTAGCCGGACGCATCGGGATTGCTCTCCGCGAGATCCGCCAGCGCCGCCTTGTGCTTGCCGATGGCCTCCGTCAGCGTCTTGTTCTCGAGGCTGAGCTGCAGGCTCGTCGGCGACGCCGGCGACGCCACCTCCTCGCCCACCGACGCGGCGAGCTTGGCCTGGGTCTCGGCCACCGCGTTCCACACCTCGGTCTGCGAGCGCGCGGACTTGGCGGCGAGCTTCAGGTCTTTGCCGGCCAGTGACTTTTCGGCGCTGGCGAACTGCTGGGCCGACTCGCCGGCGCGCGCCGACCAGCGGCCCTGCTCGACGCAGAAGGCGGTGATCGCTGTCTTGCCCGAGCCCGGCGGCAGGATGAGGTCCACGGACAGTACGCGGTCCTGCCGCCCGCCCTTCACGATGTCGCCGGCCTGGATGAAGAGCGTGCGGTCCTTCGACTTGTTCTCGACCTGGAGCTCGTTGACGTCGCCGGTCTCGTAGACCGCCGCCAAGCCGCCGGCGAGCGCCTCGTCGAGCGTCAGGTAGGCGCCGGCCGCGCCGCCGCCGGGCATCGGCTCGGCATGGATCAGGAATATGCTCAGGTTGCCGCTCTGGTACGGGCCGGAAATGCGCGCCTCGGCTCCGCTGGCAACGCCGATCGTTGCGGCCATCGCCATGGCCGCTGCCCACACTGCTTTCATGGAAGTCCTCCGTTGCGAGACGACGGTTCGGACCTCCCATGCTCTGTCGCCACCCGCGCCCAGGATCGGGCGCAATTGCGGCGGCAAGCCGGGCTGCATTGCGGCGGAATCGCGGCGCGCCGAGCGGCCGGTTGCGCATCGCCGCCCCTGCCCTTAGCCTCGACTCCAAGAGCAACCGGGAGGCAGGCCATGGATCTCAAGGGCAAGACCGCCATCGTCACCGGCAGTTCGCGCGGCATCGGCAAGGCCGTGGCGAAGCGCTTCGCGCGCGACGGTGCCAAGGTCGCCGTCAACTGCGTCTCCACCGTCGACAAGGCCAAGGCCGTGGTCGAGGAGATCAAGATGGCGGGCGGCGAGGCCGTGGTCGTGCAGGCCGACGTCTCGAAGAAGGCCGACGCCGAGCGCCTCATCGCCGACACCATCAAGGCGTTCGGCCAGCTCGACATCCTCGTCAGCAACGCCGGCATCGTCATCGACCGCCCCTTCGTCGAGAGCACCGACGACGACTGGACCCGCGCCATCGAGAACAACCTGCACGGCTTCTTCAACATCACCCGCGCCGCGCTCCCGCACATGATCGAACGCAAGCGCGGCCGCATCATCGCCACCGGCTCCTGCATCACCGAGGTCGCCGATTTCGGCGGCAACTGCTATTCGGTCTGCACGGCCTCGAAGGGCGGCATCACCGCCATGCTCAGGCCGATCGCGGCCGAGGTGGCGCGCCACGGCGTCACGGTCAACGCCGTCTCGCCCGGCTACATCGCCACGGAGATGCTGGGCGAGATCGACCAGACGGGCCTCGAGGCCACCCTGCGCATCATCCCCATGCGCCGCTACGGCAAGCCCGAGGACATCGCGGCCGCCATGGCCTTTCTCGCCTCCGACGAGGCCGGCTACATCACGGGTCAGGTGCTGCGCGTGAACGGCGGCATGTCCATGGGCGGCTGAGCACGCGAATTCGCGGCCCGGCATAGCGGCGCGCGGCGCTCCTTGCATGGATACCGCCCTCGGCATGGTGGTGAGAGCGATGGGTGCGGTGCTCGCGGGGTTCGCCCTGCTGAGCGCCGCCAACGGCGCCCTCTTCGCCCTGATCGGCCTGCGCCTGTCGGCAGGCGGCGTGTCCTCGACCACCATCGGCCTCGTCATGTCCGCCTATTTCGTCGGTCTGCTGGCGGGCTCGCTGAGCGGCGACCGCATCATCACGCGCGTCGGGCATATCCGCGCCTTCGCCGTGTTCGCCGCGGCCGCGGCCATCACCGTGCTCCTCCTTGCCATGACGGAGGCGCTGGCGCTGTGGGCCATTCTGCGCGCCGTTGCCGGCTACTGCATGGCCGGGCTCTTCATGACCATGGAGAGCTGGCTCAACCATCGCGCCGCCAACGAGATCCGCGGGCGCACCTTCGCCGTCTACGCCGTGACGAGCGGCGCCGCCGTGGCCGCCGGCCCGCTTCTGCTCAACCTCGGCGATCCCCACGATTTCGAGCTGTTCTCGCTGATGGCGATCCTGTACGCGGCGGCGCTGCTGCCGGTCGCCCTGACGCGGACGGGCAATCCGGAGATGGCCCGGCGCCAGCGGCTCGGCCTCAAGCGGCTCTTCGCGATCTCGCCGCTCGGCGTCGTCGGCTGCCTGACTGCCGGATTGGTCAACAGCTCGTTCTATGGCATGAGCGCCGTCTACGGCCAGTCCGTCGGCCTCTCCTCGGGCGCCGTCTCCGCCTTCATCACGATCACCCTCATCGGCGGGCTGCTCGCCCAGTTTCCCGTCGGCATGTTCTCCGACCGCTGGGATCGCCGCCATCTCATGCTGTACCTGACCATTGCCGCGGCCCTGGCCGCCGCCGCGATCGCGAGCTTCGGCGTGCGCGCCTTTCTCCCGCTCGCGGCGCTCGGCTTCGTCATGGACGCTATGGCGCACCCGCTCTATGGCCTCAGCGTGGCGCAGACCAACGACTACGTGGCGCGCGACGAATTCGTGCCGGCGGCCGGCGGGCTGCTGCTCGCCTACAGCATCGGGGCCAGCGTCGGTCCGACGGCCTCGTCCCTGGCGATCGCGGCGATCGGGCCGCCCGGTCTGTTCGCGTTCATCGCGGTCATATTGTTCGCGCTGGCGGCCTTCACCCTGCACCGCATGCGACGCCGGATCGCCAAGCCGGTCGCCGACCAGGGCGAGTTCGTCACCATGCCGCAGACGACGGCCGTTGCCGTTGAACTCGACCCGCGCGCACCGGCCGCGACGCCACCCGCCGGCGCCGCCGACGACTAGCCGAGGCCAGGAGCCCCCCCCCGTGACGAACGAGACCGGCATTTTCACGCCTGACTTCAAGGAGCAGCCGTTCTGGTGGGACGCGGCGCCGCGGCCGGTGCTGCCGGAGCATCCGCTGCCCGGGCAGGTCGACGTCGCCATCATCGGCTCCGGCCACACCGGCCTCGTCGCCGCGCTGACCCTGGCCCGCGCCGGCCGCCGCGTCGCCGTGTTCGACGCCGGCGATGCCGGCCAGGGCGCCAGCTCGCGCAACGCCGGCTATGTCGGCCGCTCGCTGAAGCACGGCTTCGGCGAGCTGATGGAGCGCCATGGCCTCGAGCGCGCGGTCGGCGTCTATCGCGACATGCGCGCCGCCTTCGACTGGGTCTTCACGCTCGTCGAGCAGGAGCAGATCGCCTGCAAGCTCGTCCATTGCGGGCGCTTCGTCGGCGCGCGCTCGCCGCGGCAGTACGAGGCCATGGCGCGCGAATACGCGCTGCGCGAGCGCCATCTGGACGAGCCCTTCGAGATGCTGTCCGCCGCCGACCAGGGGCGCGAGCTCGGCTCCGACTACTACTGCGGCGGCGCCATCATTCCCGATCACGGCTCCTTCCATCCCGGCCTCTACCACCTGGGCCTGCTCGACCGCGCGCTCAGCGCCGGCGTCGAGCTCCACGCGCGCACGCCCGTGGCTGCCGTGCGGCGCGAGAGCGACGGCTTTGCCGTGCACAGCGCGCGCGGCGCCGTCAAGGCGCGGGACGTGCTCGTGGCTGCCAACGGCTATGTCGACAAGGCCATGCCCTGGCTGCGCCGCCGCCTCATTCCCTTCCACGGCTACATGGTGGCGACCGAGCCGCTGGCGGGCGAGCAGATCGACCGCATCCTGCCGCGCGCGCGCACGGTCATCGAGTTCCATCACAACATCTTCTTCCTGCGGCGCTCGCCCGACGGCGACCGCCTGCTGTTCGGCGGCTACACCGGCGGCCCCGTGCCCAGCCTCAAGGGCATGGCCACGCGCCTGCATGCCGCCCTGCTGCGCATCCTCCCCGACCTCGCGGGCGTGCGCTTCTCCCACGCCTGGACCGGCAAGTGCGCCGGCACCTTCGATCTCTACCCCCATATCGGCGTGCATGACGGTCTGCATTACGCCCTCGGCTACTGCTTTGCCGGCGTGCCCATGGGCAGCTGGCTGGGGCTGAAGGCCGCGCTCAAGATCATGCGGCTGCCGGAGGCCGCGACGGCCTTCGACGCCCTGCCCTTCCGCACCCTGCCGCTCTACACCGGCAATCCCTGGTTCGTCCCGCTGGTGATGCGCTACTTCGACTGGCAGGACCGCCGCAGCCTCTGAGGGACGGCCGTCGATTGCCCATCCCCTGCCGCATGGGCTAAACAGGACCGCCGGATGATTCGGGGGAGACCGGATGGCCAAGGCGCCGAAGATACTGATCGTCAACGGGCCGAACTTGAACATGCTGGGCGTGCGCGAGCCGGCGGTCTACGGCCGCGACCGGCTGGCGGACATCGAGAAGCTCTGCCGCCAGGCGGCGCGCGACCTCGCGCTCGCGATCGATTTCCGACAGTCCAATCACGAAGGCGAGATCGTCGGCTGGATCCAGGAGGCGCGGGAATCCTGCGCCGGCATCGTCATCAACGCCGGCGCCTACACCCACACCTCCGTCGCGATCCTCGATGCGCTTCAGCTCGCGGAGCTGCCGGTGATCGAGGTGCATCTCTCCAACATCTTCCGGCGCGAGGACTTCCGCCATCATTCCTATGTCAGCCTGGCCGCCCGGGCCGTCATCTGCGGCCTCGGCAAGACCGGCTACCGGCTGGCGCTGGAAGCGCTGGCGGAGATGCTCGGCACGACCAAGGAGGTGTGATGCCCAAGTTCGATGTCGACGACGCGCTCGTGCGCAAGCTGGCGACCCTCCTCGCCGATACCGGGCTGACGGAGATCGAGTACGAGGCGGGTGAGCAGCGCATCCGCGTCAGCCGCGGCGGCGCCACGGTCGCCGTGGCCGCCGCGCCCGCGGCTGGGGCCGCGCCCGCGGCCGCCAAGCCGGCCGCCGCGGCCGAAGGCCCGCCGGCCGGCGCGGTCACCTCGCCCATGGTCGGCACCGCCTACGCCGCCGCCGAGCCGGGCGCGGCGCCCTTCATCAAGGTCGGCGACAAGGTCTCGAAGGGCCAGACACTGTTGATCATCGAGGCCATGAAGGTGATGAACCCGATCCCCGCGCCGCACGGCGGCACCGTCCAGGAGATCCTGTTCGGCGACGGCCGACCGGTCGAATACGGCGAAGTCCTGCTGGTCGTCGCGTAACAGCTTTTCACCGCAGAGACGCGGAGGCGCAGAGCAGAATGAAGCTGCAGGCAAAAGCAGATTTGGGCTTGAGCGCGCCGCAGGTGCGATTGATCCCTTGTCTGCGTTCATCCGCGGAAATCGGCGTTTATCTGCGTCACCCTTCCTTCTTCTCTGCGCCTCTGCGTCTCTGCGGTTCATCTTCTATCCATGTTTGAAAAGGTCCTCATCGCCAACCGCGGCGAGATCGCGCTGCGCATCCATCGCGCCTGCCGCGAGATGGGCATCCGCACGGTGGCCGTGCATTCCACGGCCGACGCCGACGCCATGCATGTGCGGCTGGCCGACGAGAGCGTCTGCATCGGCCCGCCGCCCTCGCGCCAGAGCTACCTCAACATGCCGAACATCCTGTCGGCCGCCACCATCGCCGGCGCCGACGCCATCCATCCCGGCATAGGATTTTTATCCGAGAACGCCAAGTTCGCGGCCATGGTGGAGGAGCACGGCTTCGCCTTCATCGGCCCGACGCCCGAGCACATCACCATCATGGGCGACAAGGTGCAGGCCAAGGACACCGCGAAGTCGCTGGGCATCCCCGTCGTGCCGGGCTCGGAGGGCGCCGTCGGCAACGACGCCGAGGCCATCAGGATCGCCGACGACATCGGCTATCCCGTGCTGGTGAAGGCGGCGGCCGGCGGCGGCGGCAAGGGCATGAAGGTGGCCAACGCCCGCGGCGAGATGGTGCAGGCGCTGAGCCTGGCGCGGGCCGAGGCCAAGGCCAATTTCGGCAACGACGCCGTCTATCTCGAGAAATACCTCTCGCACCCCCGCCACATCGAGATCCAGGTGCTCGGCGACGGCCAGGGCCACGTGGTCCATCTCGGCGAGCGCGACTGCTCGCTGCAGCGCCGCCATCAGAAGGTGCTGGAGGAAGCGCCCTCGCCCGCCCTCAACGCCGACCAGCGCTCCCACATCGGCAAGGTCGCGGTCGACGCCATGAAGACGTTCGGCTACCGCAGCGCCGGCACCATCGAGTTCCTGTTCCAGGACGGCGAATTCTTCTTCATCGAGATGAACACGCGCCTGCAGGTCGAGCACCCCGTCACCGAGATGATCACCGGCATCGACCTCGTGCGCGAGCAGATCCAGATCGCCACCGGCGCCCCGCTCGACATCGCGCAGAAGGACGTGAAGTTCACCGGCCACTCGATCGAGTGCCGCATCAACGCCGAGAACCCCGAGACCTTCCTGCCGTCGCCCGGCAAGGTCACGGACTATCATGCCCCCGGCGGCCTGGGCGTGCGCGTCGATTCAGCGCTCTATGCCGGCTACACGGTGCCGCCCTACTACGACAGCCTGATCGCCAAGTTGGTCGTGCACGGCGCCACCCGCAACGAGTGCCTGATGCGCCTGCGCCGCGCGCTCGAGGAGTTCGTGGTCGGCGGCATCGACACCAACATCGCGCTCCACCGCCGCCTGATCGGCGCCGCCGACTTCATCAACGGGGCCTACGATATCCGCTGGCTGGAGAAATTCGTGCTGCCGCAGGAATAGACAAAGCGCCTGAAGGCGTAGGGGCGACCCCGTGTGGTCGCCCCTCCATCGTGCGACGGGCCGAGGGCGACCACAGGGGGCCGCCCCTACAGTCGAATCCTGACTAAGCGGCGACCCGCGCCACCACCGGCCCCAGCCGCCGGCCGATCATGGCGCCCAGCTCCTTGCGCGCGTTCTCGAGACAGGCCTTCTCCCGGGCGTCCTCGCGGTCGTAGACCTCAAGGCAGGACAGCTTGATCTCCACGAGATCGAGCAGGGTTTCGATCGAGCGCTCTGAAAGAGCGGGCATTGGTGCGGGGCTCCCAGACATCGGTTGAATTCGATGCCGGAGCATGGCGCGGCTGTGTGACCGAGTTGCTTCGCCGGTTCGACAGGTTGTAACGAGTTGTAACCGGTCGGCTAGTGCCGCCACCGCTTTAGGGCAGGAAGCAGGCGCGGCAGGCGGCCGATGCAGGCCAGCGATATCCACGCGGCCAGCGCGACCTCGCCGATATCCACGATCAGGAACCCCCAATTCTCGCTGTACTCCCCGCTGATGAGCGTTGCGGACGCGCCGGCGATGACGACCAGCAGGCCCTTTCGCCAGAGCGGCTGCAGCACGCCCAATCGCAGGGAGAACAGGATGCCCAGGAGAACGCCGACGCCGAGGGGAAACAGCTCATCCATGAAGCGCTCCTTTCATTAACCTTCGGTCGCGGCCGCCTTGGCCGCGGCGGCCTTGGCGTTCTCGGTCGCGATTGCGGCGATTGCCCGCCAGGCGGCCACCTCCAGCGAACGGCCGGCGCGGCTCCCGATGGCGCGCGCGGCGACCAGGGCACTCACGCCCCGCAGGATGTCCACGCCGGGATCCCAGGGCGGAATCCGGATGATATGCCCGCCGACGATGACGAACCCGCCGCCGTCCTGGATCACGCCGGCGAGTATCGTGGCGACCAACTCCGGCGGGATGTAGCCGGGGTGCACGTCCACTTGCACCCCGGCCGAGAACAGCTCCTGCAGGCCGGTGCGCGTATCGGTCCAGACCAGCTCGAAGAAATCCTGGCCGGCGCCGATGCCGAAGTAGTCGCCGATGAAGGTGACGCTCGTGGTGTTGTGCACGATCGGCGGATTGATCGTGGGATCCCAGGGATTGTCGGTCACCGTCTTGGGGAAATCGAACTGGCTGCCGCCGGGCCACAGCGGCGCGATGCGCACGTCGATCTTGGGCGGCGTGAGCGTGGGATCGTATTGATAGAAGGCGCAGCCGAAGACCCCGTTGCCCGCCGCCGCCAGCTGCGGATGGAAATGCTGCAGCGTGTCGTGCGGGAACCAGGGCAGCATCGGTATCTCGCGCCTCGCGGCCGGCCAGGTATCGCCGTTGTCGTCGGAGATGGAGATGTAGATGCGGGCCGCGCCCTCGCGCATGTCGGGCCAAGCCGCGATCACCCGGCCATCGGAATTGACGGCCAGGGTCGCCATCGTCATCAGCCGGAAGCTGGCGCCGGGCAGCACCGGCCAGCCCTCCTTCTGCGGCAGTCCCGCCATAAACGTCTTCACGTTGTTGGCGATCGACCGGAAGGGCTCGAAGGTCTGGCCGCCGTCCTTGGAGCGCGTATAGGTGATCGTGGTGTCGTTGGGCAGCTGCCAGGCGACGTGCAGCGTCCCGTCCGGCCCGATCGCCAGCGCGGGGGCGTAGGACCAGGCGGGCGGATTGACGTCGCTTCCCGCCGCCAATCCATCGACGCCCGTCCAAGTCTTGGCTCTATCTGCGGAGCGGGCGAAGCGCAGCGGCGTGTCGGCGCCCCACACGGCGTAAAGCGTGCCGCGGTGACTGCCGTGCGTCTCGTCGACCGCGATCCAGCCCTTGTCGTCGCCGCTGTCGTTGTGCAGGACGGCCATGGATTTCCAGCTGGCGCCGCCATCCTCCGATCGATAGGCCACCATGGCCAGCGTCGTGAGAGTGGGCGGATTGGCAACCGGCTCGCCCCACAGATAGGCGGTGCCGTCGGCGGCGAAGGCGACGTCGGGGTCGACCAGCCAGGTGAATTCCGGGTGACCCGGCGTGGGCGGCAGCGGCACCTCGTGCCAGACGTTGCCGCCGTCCTTTGTATAGGAGACGCCGATCGTCGACATGTACTTGGCGCGATCGTAGAACTTCTTCGACGCGCAGATCATGTTGGACGGATCCGAAGGATTGACGGCGACCGCCGACTCGCTGCGCGCCTCGTTCTGCTGGCTGGTCGTGACCCGACGATTGGGGCCCGGCGTAAGGGAATAGGTTGTGGCGAATATGTCGAATTTGGGCGGCGGCATCGATCACCCCCTCCGCGACTCTATATGCCGAAAGTCCCCCTATGACGCAGATCGTATGAGCCTCTGTGTAGCACCTCCCGCGCGGCCGCGATGCAGGTCGCGGCCGCCGCCCGCCGCGGCATGGTGACGCGGGGAATTCGCTCCTGGCCGTAGACCGCGGAGCGGCGCCGCCCGCGCCCCGCCCTCAGGCCAGCCCGACCGTCGTCATGAACGGGTTGGTGAAGACCTTGCGCACCGCCGCGCTCTCCAGCAACGCCTCCCGGCTCGCGATCCACTGGTCCACGGCCGCAGCGCCGTAATGGGCCCGCAGCCGCGCCGCGTTCCAGAAGTTGTTGTACTTGCCCCAGTGCAGCGTGAAGGGGATGCCGGCCGCCTCGAGGTCGGCCCAGGTCTGCTCGAAGTAGGTGCGGGTCTTCTCGATATTGAGCGAGTCTATCTCGAACACGGCGGTTGGCTCGAAGCGCTGGAATCCGAGCAGTGCCTTGGTCGCCTTCACGAAACGCACCGACACCAGCGCCGGCAGCATGTCGCCGTTCTTCCGGTAGCGGTTGAAAGCGATGTCCATCGCCTCCACCGCGCGGTCGGCCGGCATGCCGACGCCGCAGGCGAGGGTCTTGCCCAGGGTCTTCTCGCCGCGGAACAGATCGCGAATGATCGCCTTCTTCAGGTAGGGCGAGAACTCGTGGTCGATCTCCCGGTTCAGGAACGGCACGATCAGCTTGTCGAGCGGGCTGGGGACGCGCTGCACCACCGCCCCCATCACGTTGAGCCCGTCGGCCCCGAGCCCGGATTCGCCGCCGTCCCACACCGGCGCCGCGTAGGTGGCGGCATCGTAGGGCGCCTCGTACATGATCTGCATGAACGCGTTGGCCGGCGCGTTCGGCTCGTTGACGTTGAGGAACAGCTCGAAGTGATAGGGCTTGTCGAGCGGGATGCCCTGCGCGAAGGCCGGCACGGGGATCTTGGTGGGATCGCAGGCGGTGATCGCCGCCTTCAGCGTGTTGTCGTAGGGCACCTTGAAGCGCAGCGCGTTGAGCGCGAACAGCGCGCGCGTCTCGATCATCAGCCCGTGGATGATGCCGAAGGAGCCGAAGCTCACGAGCACGGCGTTGAACAGCGTGTCGTCCTGCCGGAACTCGGCGCCCAGGCTCTGGGCGAAGCTCGCCTGCATGACGGGATAGGACTTGCGCTCCAGATAGACGTGCTTGTTCGGGCCGACGATCACATGAATGCCCACCACCATCTCGGCGATCGGGCCGACCTTGTAGGCGCCGCCGTGCGTGCCGGTCGAGAGCGCGCCGACGATGGTCTGCCCGTTGTTGGAGCCGGAGGCCTTCAGCGACAGCCCGCTGGCGAACAGGTAGTTGTTGAGCGCGCCGACGGTGTTGCCGCACTCCACGAAGCGCAGCTTGGTCACGTCGCCGGTATAGGCCGGCACAGTCAGCGCCTTCGGCACCTCCAGCGCCACCCGCAGGGTCGAGGTGTCGATGATGCGACCGTTGGTGACGGCGGCGCTGCTCAGCGACCACAGGCTGCCGCGGGCGCGCAGCGTCTTGTTGCCGTCCACGCACTCCTTGATGATCGCCTGCAGCTCCTTGGTCGCGTCATTGTAGGTGTCGAACGGCGGCTTGGTGCCGGGGTTGGGATCGAAGGCGTATTCGCCGTCGAGCGCCTGCGTGTAGGCCAGGTGGCGGCCCTGTTCCGTCCTGGCCGGCCTGAGGAACCTGCGTTCGTTCGCCATGGTCTCGCCCTTTCCGTTGGATGCTGCGGGAGAACAGCCGGCGTCACTGGCTGGGAGGCACGGGGATGGTGCCGCCCGTGGTCGGCGGCGCATGGCACTGATAGCTGATCTCCGCCGGCATCCAGATGCCGAGCGTCAGCACGCTCGCCAGATCCTGCCCGAAGTTGCGATGCACGAAGACGTCGTTGATGCCCTGCCCCTGGCAGTCCGCCGGCAGCACCTGCGGGTCCAGCATCAGCCCCCAGAAGAAGGCGCTCGTATCGTAGGTCTTGTAGGCGCTCTCCTGGCCCCGCGGCGTAAAGGGGTCGGAGTCGGGCACCGTCAGGTGGTAGTCCGCGCAGCCCGCCAGCCCGAGCAGGCCCGCCGCGAGGGCGGCGTGACGGCCCGTGCGGCCGAGATTCCGGATCATCGCTCTCGTGAACATCATCCCCCTCCTGATCGTGTGTGCGGGACCGGCAGCATCAGAGTGCCGACGCCTCGACGTCTCCGACATCTCGCGCGCACTTCCTTATACGCCCAATGAAACGGAAATATGTGATCTTAGTCACATTGCGGGGCGACCGCCGGCCGCACAGTCATACCATATCCGAATTGCGACTAGTGCGTCGTCCGCGGTCCGATCCCGGAAGGCCGATTGATCGTCGCCCCATTTGAACGACCGGACCGCCGTTTTTGCCGGCAGCATGCCGACACTATCGTCATTTGCCACGAGGCGGTCATGTCTTCCAAATCCAAAGACTCTTCCGGCGATCCGCAGCGGCACGTCGAGGTGCTGCGGCGGGCGGTCGACGACGCAGCACAGCAGCTGCGTGCGGCCAACTTCACGCTCGTCTCCGTCGCGCTCTACCTGTTCGTCGCCGGCCTCGGCACCAGCCACCGCGACCTTCTGCTCGGCCGCATGGTGAAGCTGCCGATCTTCGACGTCGAGGTCTCGCTCCTCTGGTTCTATCTGCTGGCGCCCGGCGTGCTGGTGATCCTCCACTTCACCGTCCTCAGCCTGTGCGGGACCGTGGCGCAGCGCCTGCGGCAGCTGCAGCAGGAAATGCGCGATCTCGGCGTGCACGCGTCGGAGCAGAGGTTCGTGCTCAGCCTGCTCTATCCCCATCCGCTGGTGGAATGGCTGGCCCGTCCGCCGACACAGCCGATCTCGAGGGCCTTGCAGATCCTGAGCCTCGTTCTCCCGACGATGGCCATGCCGATCGCCACCTTGCTGTGGCTGGAATCCCGCTTTCTTCCCTATCAATCCTGGTCGATCACTCTGCTGCACTCAGGCTATGTGTTGCTCGACCTGCTGGTCATCTGGTTCATGTGGCGGCGCGTCTTTCAGGAAGCGATGGCGCTACAGTCGGCCCCGGCAGCAGCGGCGCCGAAGGTGCTGCAAGTCCGCAGACCCTGGCTGCTTGCGGGGATCGGGCTGACCGCGGTCATCGCGATCTTGACGACCGCCCCCGTGGGCGCTTCGGCCCTCTGGGGCTTCGAGGCGTTCGCAACGCTTGACGTGCAGCGGACCGTCCTCTCCGGTGATGGATCGGCCGAGACGCACGCAAGGCTGGCGACCTTGACGAAGGACCAGTTGAATGCACGCCTGCACGCCATTGAGCGCGCCGAGCAAAACCCGGACGACTTCACCTCCGTGATCGAAGCTCCCGCACCGAAGACCGGCCCGACCCTGCAGGGCCGGAGCTTGCGGGGCGCGGTCCTGGTCGGCACGTCGCTCGTGGGAGCGGACTTGACGGGGGCCGACCTGACGGGCGCCGATCTGCGCGCCACCGACTTTCGCGGCGCGCTGTTGGAAGAAGCTACCCTCGATCGGGCCCGCCTCAACTTTGCGCATCTGGAAGGAGCCGATCTTACGAATGCATCGGTGCGCGGGGCAGACCTGCCCTATTCCGAGCTCCAAGGCGCGATCGTCCATGGCACTGACTTTACGGGCGCGGATCTCAACGGCGCGCATTTGCAATTCCTGAGCTTCCTCGATCCGGAGCCTCGATCCGGGAGGGCACTGAGCCAACGGCCATATGAGCCGCCCGTCTTTTGGGGCGCCATCTTGAGGGGCGCCCAGCTCCAGGGCACGCCGATCGAGGGCGACAGCACCCAGCTGAACCTGCGAGTCGATTTTCGCGGGGCAGACCTCCGAAAGGCGCAGCTGGCGGGCGTGGACCTCAGGCTCTTCGACCTCGATGGCGCGGACTTGTCCGACTACGCCGACCTGCCGAAAGATGCAGACAAGCGAGCGTACGTCTGCGTCAATCGCTTCGTTCTCGCCGACTGCGGGCCTCGCCCCGGGGCGCCCGACCACGCTCCCAATTTCGCCAAGCTCTTCTATGACGCGGCCCGTATCGTGACGATTGATACCTTGAAGAACATCGGCGACAAGGTGAAGTACCTGTCGCAATCCAGCGCCGGCACCTGCCCCGACGGCACGATCGAGCCGTGTCAGTTGAATGTCGTTGCGACAAACGACATGGAGGCGCTTTACGCACCATCTGCCGGCCCCACGCCGGACCCAGGACAGGAGACGGAGGTTGCCGGAGCCGAGCACGCGACGGCGGACGTATTGGCTCAGCTGCAATCGCTCCTTCACGACGGAGAGGTGCGATGGTGTCGTCTCGACCACGCCGCGCAGGAAAGTTCGCCCGGCGGCGGCACGGCGGACTACCATCTCTACATGCGGGCGTTCGTCTATCGAATGAACGAGTATCGGTGCCAATACACCGATCACACCGAACCGCCTCGGCACGCGACGTACCTCGCGGACCTCCTGAAGGCCGAAGCGGACGTGCTCAGGACTTGCGGCGTGACCGAGGCGCCGCCCTTTGAGGAGCATTGGTGTCTTGCGAGCGTCCCGAAGGATATCCCGGACTCTCGCTGAGGTCGGCGAGAGACTCAAGAATCGGGGCGGTTCGAGGCCGGTGCTTGCCTGCAGCGCGGCCGCCGCCCGCGCCGGATCACTGCCGAAGCGCGGGCTCGCCGGCCAGCACGTCCGTGAGTGCGCCGAGCAGGTCCTCGACCGCGAACGGCTTGCGCAGCGCCCGGTCCGCGCCCAGCATCTCCGCCGCCTTGAGCGGATCGAAATCGCCGCGCGTGCCGCCGGAGATGGCGATGATGCGCACATGCGGCGCCACGCGCCGCAGCTCGCGGATGGTCTCGAAGCCGTCGCGCAGCGGCATGTAGATATCCATCACCACGGCGTCGGCGGCGTTCCGGCGCAGGCTCTCGACGCCCGCCACCCCGTCGCCGGCCTCGGCCACCTGGTAGCCGACGTCGCTCAGCACATCGCACACGGAGGCGCGCACCGTCGCCTCGTCGTCGATGACCAGGACGCGCGATGCGGCGGGACTATGAACCATGCGACGCTGACCCTCGATCATGATGCCCGACCCTGCGATTGAAGCGAGCCGCAGGCTCGTGGGAAGGAGCGCCCCGCACGATGCGGGGCCTCCGGGACATTTCACAGGGTACCAAGCTCGAGGTCGACCCTCGCACTGGTTTGGTTAATTGTTGGTTAACGCCCGGTCAAGAGCGCGGCTGCGGAATCGCCGCGCCGCAGGCCAGCTCAATGTCGCGGAGCGCCGACTGCCAGTTGCGGGTTTTCTCGAGTTGCCAGCAGTTCAGCGACCGGGCGCCGACGAGATTGGCGCCCGCGAGGTCGGCGCCGTCGAGGACGGTCTTGAAGAAATCCGCGCCGCCGAGATCGGCTCCGGCCAGCGCGGCCCCGTTCAGATTGGCGCCGCGCAGGTCGGCCCTGCGCAGGTCGGCGCGCGCGAGATTGGCGTTCGCGAGGTCCAGCCCGCACAGTCCCGCGCCCGCGAGCTCGGGCCTGATATCCGCGTGCGCCGTCCGCCACGCGTTCCAGCCGTCAACGCCGTGCTTCAACAGTGCCAGATGCGTCTTCTCCGACATCGTGTGATCCTCCCCGGCCATCGTCGAAATCGTCCGTTTCTTGAATCCCTTGCTGATGAAGAATTGCGCAGAGGCGCTTAGCGCGCCGCGCCCGCCGCGGCGTCTTCGAGGAGCGCCAGCAGCCCCTTGAGGAGGTCCGTGGGGCGCGGCGGACAGCCGCGGATGTGCAGGTCCACCGGCACCACCGCCGAGACGGCACCGACGCAGGCATAGCTGCCGGCGAACAGGCCGCCGTCGGCCGCGCAGTCGCCGACCGCGACCACCCATTTCGGCGCGGGCGTGGCGTCGTAGGTGCGCTCGAGCGCCTCGCGCATGTTCTTGGTCACGGGTCCCGTCACCAGCAGCACGTCGGCATGGCGCGGCGACGCCACGAAGCGGATGCCGAAGCGCTCGACGTCGTAGAAGGAATTGTTGAGCGCGTGGATCTCCAGCTCGCAGCCATTGCAGGAGCCGGCATCGACCTCGCGGATCGACAGGCTGCGGCCGAGCCGGCGCCGGGCGGCGCGCTCGACCTGCTGGGCGAGTTCGGCAAGCGCCGCGTCCTCGGCTGCCGGCGCCGGCTCCGTCAGCGGCGCCCGGATGAGGCTTTGGAACAGCAGCTTGCGCATGGGCGGCGCTCCCTAAAGATCGTGCCCCGAATAGGAGCAGTTGAAGGATTTGTTGCAGAGCGGGAAGTCGGCGACGATGTTGCCCTCGATCACCGCCTCCAGCAGCGGCCACTGGAACCAGGAGGGATCGCGCAGGTGGCAGCGCGCCACCGTTCCGTCGCCTGCGATCCGCACCCAGGCCAGGATGTCGCCCCGGAACCCCTCTGCGAGCGCCAGGCCCTCCCGCGTCTCGCCGCCTTGCGCGCCATCGATGGGGACCCCCACCGGCCCATTCGGCAGCTGCGCCATGATCTGCTCGATCAGGGCGAGACTCTGTTCGACCTCGCGGATGCGAACCCAGACGCGCGCATCGACGTCACCGGCATCGAGCACGGGCACCTCGAAGCGCAGGGACGCATAGGGCGGGTAGCCGGGCGCGCGGCGGGCGTCGAACGCACGGCCGGCGGCGCGCCCCACATAGCCGCCGCAGCCGAACCGGCGCGCCAGCGCCGGATTGAGGATGCCGGTGCCGACGGTGCGGTCCTGCAGCGACGCCGTGTTGTCGTAGAGCTCGATCAGCTTGGGAAAGCTGCGGCGGATCTCGCCGACGAGCCCGCCGACGGCGGCCGGGCCGCCCGCGCCCACATCGGCGGCGAGGCCGCCGGGGACGACGACGTTCATCATTAGCCGGTGGCCCCAGCAGGTGTCGGCGGTGCGCAGCACGCGTTCGCGCAGGATGCCGCAGTGAGCGTGGATCAGGGTAAAGGAGGCGTCGTTGCAGATGGCGCCGATGTCGCCGAAGTGGTGGGCCAGCCGCTCCAGCTCAGCCATGAGCGCGCGCAGCCAGACCGCCCGCGGCGGCGCCTCGATGCCGAGCGCGGCCTCGACGGCGCGCGCGACGGCGAGCGCATAGGCCACGGTGCTGTCGCCGGAGACGTGGCCGGCCAGCCGGGCCGCACGCTCGATCGGCGCCCCCGCCATCAGCGACTCGATGCCCTTGTGCACATAGCCCAGCCGCTCCTCGAGCCGCACGACCGTCTCACCGTTGGCGGTGAAGCGGAAGTGGCCGGGCTCGATGATGCCGGCATGGACGGGGCCGACGGGAATCCGGTGCAGGCTCTCCCCCTCGGTCGGCAGGAAGCCATAAGGGGGCGGAGTCGACGCTTGGAGCCGGCCGTCGCAGAGCGGATGGCAGACGTCCCAACGGCCGTGATCGAGCCAGGGCCGCGAATCCGTGGCGCCGACCGGCACGAGCCCCCAGAGGTCGCGGATCGCGCGCTCGAGGCGGATCGCCGGCGCATGCACCAGTCCGATGGAGGGGAACCGGCCCTCCGGGCATTCCAGCGTGATCACGACGATATCGCCGGCGCGCTCGTCGAGCAGCGCCAGGTGAACGGCTGCGGCCTCGCCCCACAGACCCAGCAGCGTCCGCTTGGCCTCCGCCAGCAGCGCCGTGGCGGCGCGCCAGCCCGTCTCGTCCACGACCACGCGCGGCCAGGGCCGGTGGCCTTCGACGGAACGGCCCGCACGCATGATGTCCGCGAGGGCTGGCATGTCAGCGCCGCCTTTCGCTATCTGAGCAAGGTCGCAACATGCTGGAACCAGGCGACGAGAGGAGCCGGCAGGTAGAACCCGGCGACGAGCACGAGTCCGAGATGGGCGAACAGCGGCACGTAGGAGGCCTGCACCGGCGCCGTCGATCCCGTCGGCTCCCCGAAGGCGAGGCCGTTGAGGCGCAGCAGCAGCGCGCCGAATGCGACCAGCAATCCGATCACCAGCACGATGGCCAGAAGCGGCTCGCGCGCGAAGGTCGAGCTGACCACCAGGAACTCGCTCATGAAGATGCCGAGCGGCGGCAGGCCGGCGATGGCCACGACGCCGAGCACGAGCCCCCAGCCGAGCACGGGATTGCTCTCAGTGAGGCCGCCCATGTCGGCGATCTTCTGCGTGCCCTTCACCTGTGCGATATCGCCGACGGCAAAGAAGATCGCTGATTTGGTCAGCGAGTGCATGCACATGTGCAGGAGACCGGCGAAATTGGCGAGCGGCCCACCCATGCCGAAGGCGAAGGTGATGATCCCCATATGCTCGATCGACGAGTAGGCGAACAGGCGTTTGATGTCGCCCCTTCGGTACAGCATGAACGAGGCGAACACGATCGAGACAGACCCATGCTGATCATCAGCG
>DATIXH010000017.1:0-11648 GCA_035518775.1 Candidatus Acidiferrum sp. | reverse complement strand
CGCGTTCTGCTTCACCGTCACCGACAGCTCCCGGATCGACGCCGCCATCTCCTCCAGGCTCGCCACCTGCTCTTCCGTCCGCGCCGACAGGTCCTGCGACCCCGCCGTCAGCTGCACCGTCGCCGCCTTGATGCTCGTCACTCCCTCCACGATCTCAGCCTCGACCTTCAGCTGCCTGTCCATGGCCTCGCGCAGCTTGGCGTTGGTCTCGTGCAGCTCCAGCTCGGCCTTCTTGCGGTCGGTGACGTCGAAGATCACGCCATCGATGAAGGTCAGCCGGCCGCCGGCGTCGAACACAGGCATTGCCTTGTCGAGAAACCAACGCTGCGTGCCTTGCCGATCGATGGCGCGATACTCGATCGCATAGGGCCGGCGCTCCTCGATCGCCTTGGCGGCGGCGACCCAGGTGTGCTCCCGGTCCTCTGGATGGATGAGGTCGGCGAATTGCAGCGTCCGGTGGGTCACGAAATCCGCCGGGGCGTAGCCGGTCAGGTCCGTGACGGCATCGCTCATGAAGACCGCCGTCCAGTCGGCCCGGCAGCGATAGACCGCGCCGGGAACATTCGACACCAGCGACTGATGCTCCGCCGCGTGGAAGGCGAGATAGCGATCGACCAGCACCGCCGCGATTCCCAGAGACAGAATGACGATGGCGGCGGCCCCGACGGCCAAGGCTATGGCGTAGGGAGAGGCGGACGAAACAGGCACCTCGATCGCCATCTCCGTCGGCGTGAAGGTCGTCGCGGCCATGCCGGTGTAGTGCATGGCGGCGATGGCCGCACCCATGACGGCCGCCGCGGCCAGGCGCGACCACAGGCCGCTGACGTTGAAGGCCAGCCACAGCGCCGCCGTCGCCGCCACGACGGCGATGACGACCGAGGCCGCGAACAGCAGCGGATCGTAGGCGATCGTGGCGTTCATCTGCATGGCCATCATGCCGGTGTAGTGCATGACGGCGACGCCGCTGCCCGTGAAGGCGCCGGCAGCCAGCAGGGCGCCCGGCCGCTTCGGCCAGCGATGGACGGCATAGAGGCCGATCCCGACCACGGCGATCGCCGCGGCCAGCGACGCGATCGTGATGTCGACGCCATAGGCGATCGGCATGCCCAGGCTGAAGGCCAGCATGGCGATGAAATGCATCGCCCAGATGCCGCCGCCGAGCGCGATCGCGGCGCCGATCAGCCAGCCGACCCGCCCGCGACCAACGACGGCGTTGGCGCGGGAGGCCAGATCCAAGGCGGTGTAGGAGGCGAAGACGGCAACGGCGATCGACAGGGCGACCAGCGCCGGATCGTGGGAGGCGTGCAACATGCTCGAATGGACCGCCTTGCTTTAACCGCCCCCTCAAAGGGTGGCGGGGACCGGTGGCGATGCACGCTGGTCTTAGCAGGAACTGGTTAATAATTTGCGTGCTGACCCCGATCTCCTAGCCGCGCACGAGCCAGACGACGGCCAAGCCGATGGCGGCCGAAACCAGCCCGCCGACCCGCAACGTCTGCGCCGGCTGGGCGAGGATCTGCGCCGCCATGCGCTTCAGGGCCTCCGGCATCAGCGCCAGCACGAGGCCCTCGATCACGAGCACGAGGCCGAGGGCAGTCGCCAGGTCGGACCATCCTGACGGATGCATGGCCCCGGCGCGGCGCGCCCGCTGCTAGGGCCCCGTTCCGGCGTTGCCGCCGCCGGTCGGCGGCAACTGGCCGCCGGTGCCGAAATAGCGGAAGAAGTCGCCGGTGGCCGGCCCCACATAGGTCGTGGAGTCGCCGCCGAGGCTGGTGGTCAGGGCCTGCATCGAGCGGTAGAAATCGAAGAACTTGGGGTCGCGGCCATAGGCATCGTTGTAGATCGCCGTCGCCTTGCCGTCGCCCTCGCCTTGCAGGATCTGCCCCTTCTGCTGGGCCTCGGCCACGATAACGACCTTCTGCTTGTCAGCTTCGGCCCTCTTCGTCAGGGCCTCGCGATCGCCCTCGGCGCGGATGAGGGCCGCGGCCTGCTGACGCTGCGACTGCATGCGCTTGAAGATCGCCTCGCTGTTCTGGGTCGGCAGATCGACGCGCTTCATGCGCACGTCCAGCACCTGGATGCCGAAGCCCTGCTGCTCTTCGCCGACCTCGTGCATGTCGACCTTGCCGGTCTTCTGGTTGCGGATGCCGACCTCCACGGTGTGCTTCTCGCCGAAGTTCTTGGCCTCGGCATCCACCGCCAAGGTGATCTCGTGCATGAGAGCCGCGCGCTCCTTCGTCAGGATGCGCGACATCTCGACCTTGCCGAGCACGCGGCGCATCTGCGAGGCGATGATCGGCTGCAGGCGCTGCTCCAGCGACTCCTCGCTGCGCACCGACTGGTAGAAGAGCAGCGGATTCAGGATCCGATAGCGGGCGAAATAGTCCACGACCACCCGCTTCTGGTCCGTGGTGAGCAGCTCCTGCTGCGAGCCTTCGACCTTCAGCACGCGCTTGCTGAGCGTGACGACGTTCTCGACAAAGGGGATCTTGAAGTGGAGACCCGGATCGTCGGTCGCGCGCACGGGCGCGCCGAGCCGGAGCACCAGCGCCCGCTCGGACTGGTGCACGGTGAAGACGGATTGCAGCAGAATGATGATGCCGACGATGGCGACGATGAGGATGGCGGCGCCGCTGAAGCGGTTCATTGGCTGGCTCCTCCGCTGTTCGACGCGTCCGACGCCGCGGGCGGTGTCGGCGATTGCGGCTGCCGCAGCAGCTGATCGAGCGGCAGATAGGGCACGGTCCCGCTGCCGGCGCTCGGCTCGATCAGGATCTTGCGCATCTTCTGCATGATCTGCTCCATCGTCTCCAGATAGATGCGGCGCTGCGTGATGTCCTTGTCCAGCTTGTATTGCTCGTAGACGGACAGGAAGCGCTGCGCGTCGCCGGTGGCGATCGCGATCTTCTGCTCCTTGTAGGCCTCCGCTGCCTTGATGATCTTCTGCGCCTGGCCTTCGGCGTCCTGGGTAACGGTGTTGAAATACTTCTGCGCCTCGTTGACCTTGTTTTCCTTGTCGGCGCGGGCGGCCTGCACGTCGCGGAACGACGCGACGACATCCGCCGGCGGATCGACGCTCTGCAGCGCCACCTGCGTGACGGTGATGCCGGCCTGATAGGTGTCGAGAGTGCGCTGAATGAGCTCCTTGCTCTTCTCCTCGATCTCTTGGCGGCCCGCCGTGAGCGCATATTCGAACTGCGTCTGGCCGATGATCTCGCGCATCGCCGCCTCGGCGACGTTCTTCACCGTCGTGTCGGGGTCGTCGATGTTGAACAGATACAGGTAGGGATCGTTGATCTGCCACTGCACGTTGAAGTGGATTTCGATGATGTTCTCGTCGCCCGTGAGCATGAGGCTTTCGGCGGGCAGCGTATCGGAGCCGACCGAGCTGTCGGCGCGGCCGCCGATCTCGACCCTCTTGATGGCGGTGACCTCGGGCTTCTCGACATGGCCGATCGGCGCCGGGAAGTTCCAGTGGAAGCCGGGCTCGGTCTTGGGCTGGGCCTTGCCGAAGATGAGCGGCACGCCGACCTCGCTCGGCTGCACCGTGTAGAACCCGGTCAGCATCCAGCCCGCGATCACCAAGATGACCACGATGGCGATACCCCGCGCGCTGCCGAAGCCGCCCGGGATATAGCTCTTCATGCGGTCCTGGCTGCGGCGCAGGAGCTCCTCGAGATCGGGCGGGCGCTGGCCTCCGGGGCCGCGGCCCCAAGGTCCGCCGCCGCCTCCGCCGCCGCCCCAGGGGCCGCCGCCGCCACTTTGATTCTGCCAAGGCATCTGTCGGAAGACCTTTCGTGAGGAGGTGTAGCCTGCGCGAGGCTTTCCAATAGGGAGCGCGCGCCTTATATGACAGCCGACCGCCGCGGGCAACCGACGGGCGGGATTGCTAGAATCTTGTAGCACAGCCGGGGTTTTCAAGCATGGCCGCCAGCGGCCCCGTTAACGAACAGACGATCCGCGACGCCCTGCGCCAAGTCGCCGATCCCGACCGCCAGCAGGACATCGTCAGCCTCGGCATGGTCTCGGGCCTGACGGTCAAGGACGGCCACGTCGCCTTCGCCATCGAGGTCGAGCCCGAGCGCGGGCCGCGCCTGGAGCCGCTGCGCAAGGCGGCGGAGAAGGCCGTATTCGACCTGCCGGGCGTGCTCTCGGTGACGGCCGTGCTGACGGCGCATCGCGGCGCCGCCCAGCCGGCGCCGCCCAGCGGCAGGCCGGGAGCGCGCCCCAAGATGGTCGTCCCCGGCGTGCGCTCCATCATCGCCGTCGCCAGCGGCAAGGGCGGGGTCGGCAAGTCGACCACGGCCACGAACCTGGCGGTGGCGCTCGCGGCCCAGGGCCGCCGCGTGGGCATGCTCGACGCCGACGTCTACGGCCCCTCGCAACCCCGCATGATGGGCATCAGCGGGCGGCCGCAGGCGCGCGACGACAAGGTGCTCATTCCGCTGCAGAACTACGGCGTCAAATGCATGTCGGTCGGGTTCATGATTCCCGAGGGCACGCCGATGATCTGGCGCGGCCCGATGGTGACGGGCGCCCTCAAGCAGATGCTGGGCGAGGTCGACTGGGGCGAGCTCGACATCCTCGTCTGCGACATGCCGCCGGGCACCGGCGACACCCAGCTCACCATGGCGCAGGACGTGCCGCTGACCGGCGCGGTCATCGTGTCGACGCCGCAGGACATCGCCCTGCTCGACGCGCGCAAGGGCCTGAACATGTTCCGCAAGGTCGACGTGCCCGTGCTCGGCATCATCGAGAACATGAGTTATTTCCTATGCCCGCACTGCGGCGAGCGCAGCGACATCTTCAGTCACGGCGGCGCCCGCCGCGAGGCCGAGCGGCTCGGCACGGAGTTCCTAGGTGAAGTGCCGCTCGACATGGCCATCCGCGAGACTTCCGACGGCGGCCACCCGATCGTCGTTTCCCAGCCCGATAGCCCGCACGCCAAGACTTACCAGGCGATCGCCGCGCGCGTCTGGGACAAGGTGACCGCGGTGCTCGGCGACAGCCGCCGGCAGGCGCCGCGCATCGTCATCCAGTAGCCCGGCGCCCTCACGCGGCCACGTGCCGCAGCTTGTCCGGATTGCGCACGACATAGATCGCCGCGATCTCCGCACCGGCGATCTCCAGCGCGATGGTCTGCACGGTGCCGTCGGGCTCGACCGCGACGAAGCCCGGCAGGCCGTTGATGCGCGCCGGACGCACGCGGATCGCCGTGACGGCGGCCGCCTCCTTGCGCGCCAGTCCGGCGAAGAAGGCCGCGATCTTGTCGCGGCCGCGGATCACGTTGAGCGCGGCCCGCTTCTTGCCGCCGCCGTCCGAATGCAGCGCGGCGTCGGCCGTCAGCAGGCGCGCGAGCGCGCCGGCATCGCCGCTGCGCGCCGCCGCCATGAAGGCTTCGGCGAGGCGCGCGCCCTCGTCCGGGGGAACCGGGAAGCGCGGGCGCGCGACGCGTACATGCGCGCGGGCGCGGGCCGCCAGCTGCCGGCAGGCCGCCTCGTCGCGGCCGAGCGTCTCGGCGACCTCCGCGAACGCCATGTCGAAGACGTCGTGCAGCAGGAAGGCCGCGCGCTCGAGCGGCGACAGCCGCTCCAGCGCCAGCAGCAGCGCCACCGAGAGGTCGTGCGCGTACTCGCCTGCGGTCTCGGTGGCCAGCCCGGCGTCCTCCAGCAGCGGCTCGGGCAGCCAGGGACCGACATAGGTCTCGCGGCGCGCCCGCGCCGACTTCAGCTGGTCGAGGCAGAGGCGCGTGACCGTCTTCGACAGGAAGGCCCGCGCATCCGTCACCTTCGTCTGGTCGGTCCTGTGCCAGCGCAGATAGGCTTCCTGCACCGCATCCTCGGCCTCGGCCAGCGACCCCAGCATGCGGTACGCGAGCCCCGTCAGATGCTTGCGATGGGGCTCGAAGCCGTCGACAGCGGCGCGGTCGACGCTCGCCATCAGGCCGCCTGCCGCAAGACCGGCACGGTCGCGCCACCCACGCTCACGCGCCGGCAAGCACGGCCGTGCCCGAGCGCATACTTCACCGTCGGGTACAGGCGCGCGGCCGTGATCGCGAAGGCGAGCGAGACCACCGCCCGCGGCCCCCAACGCTCGAGGATCTCCGCGCGCAGCTCATCGGCTGCCGGATCGTGCGCCAGGACCGCTTGCGCAAAGCGGAAGGCGAGCGCCACATCCGGCGGCATGGCCGAGACATCGCGGGCGACGATCGCCCGCAGCGTCGCGGCCGGAATGCCTTCGCGCTCGGCCATGGTCACTCCCAGCTGGGTGCAGGGCCCGCAGTCCTCCGCCATGGTCCCCGCGATCCCCGCCGCGTACCAGGCATCGCGCGGCAGGTCGCGGCAATAGCGCCCGAGGGCCTGCACACGGGCGAAGCGCAGAGCCGCGCCTGGATCGGCGGCCAGGATGTCGCGCACATAGCTCGCGTCGTAGTCGAAGTCACGCTCGAAGGCGTCGAGCTTCCGCCGTAGCAGCCATTTCAGCATCGTCGTTTCCTTTCACAACAGAATCGGGATTGCGGCGCGGCCATGCAAGCCACAGCGCGAGCGCGGCCACGCCGAACAGAAGGGGCAGATCGTGGGCGAGATGCGCAGGCCGTTCGCGTCCCGCCAGCCCATCCCACAGATGGATCAGGGCGTGCAGCACCAGAAAGCCGGCGCCGGCCACCGCCGCCGGTCGCGCCCGTGCGTCACGCGCGAACCAGAGCAGACCGCCACCCGCGACCAGGAAGGCCGCCCCGACGTCGCGCAGGAAGTGCGCGTTGAACGGCCCGGTCTCGGTCACGCCGGGGAAGAGATCGTAGAACGATTGCGGGCCGAAGAGCATAAGGCCCGCGATTGCCAGCTGCAGCAGCCCGATCGTCCAAAGCAACGCGTTGCGCATGAGCACGCTCCTTCCTTCCCTGCTGAGACGAGACAGGCCATCCCGATGTGACATCGTCGCCGAAAATCTGAGGCGCACGGTCGGCGGCCGCTCCCCTCTAAGGGTGATCGAACGGCGAGCGACTTCGGCGAGGTCACCACCCGGCGCGGGCGGGTGCAAACCTGCCGCTGTCTGTTTTGTGGTTGTCACCCCGGCCAAAGGCCGGGTGCATGAGGAGCGATCACCGACCGATTGGCCAGAGGCTATTTAATCTTCTGCCAAGTCGTATGGTTGTTCCAATGGATGACGAGCGGCGTTGCGTCGCTCACGTCCCCCGGGCTGGCGGCGCCGGGATCGGCCCAAGATTGCAACCGCACGCTGCGAGTGACCATGTCGTAGGTACCCTTCACGAACCCCTTGTCGGTAGGGAACCACAGCGAACCGTCTTGCCACTTCACGGTGAGCGTTTTCGGCGGACTCGAGTCCGGACAGTGCGTGCAGGTCCAGTCGCCCACGAGGAACTCGCCGTTCGGATCGTCTGCGACGGCGACGCCGGAAAAAAGCCCGCCAACGGCGATGCACGAAGCGATGACAGCAAGCCGGAGGCTCATCCTACTCTCCCGATCTTCGATCACTGAATCGAAGGATAGGCCGGCCTGTCGGCCTGACCTGACACCGGACTGACGCGCGTCAACGCGTCGCATCCACAAACCTGGCCGTTCGCGCAGCGCTCTGCAACGCCATGAGCGTGCAACCTGCCGGTGGTCGCTATGTTCCGAAGAATTCAACGAACGCCGCTAGCGTCTCCTCCGGTGCTTCCTCCGGGAGATAGTGCCCGCAATCGAAGGTGCACCCGCGCACGTCATCGGCCCAATCGCGCCAGACGGCAAGCACGTCGTAGGCCTCGTGGATCGGGTTGCGGCCGGCCCACAGCGCCAGCAGCGGGCAGGCGATGCGGCGGCCGGCGGCGCGGTCCGCCTCGTCCGTCCGGTAGTCGATGGTGGCGCCGGCGCGGTAGTCCTCGCAGATGGCGTGGCGCGCTTCGGGGTTGCGGAAGCAGCGCAGATATTCGGCCAGCGCTTCGGGGTCGAACAGATGATGGCGGCCGCGCAGGCAGAACCAGTCAGGATCGGCGCCGATGAGCTGCTCCGGCAACGGATAGGGCTGCGCGAGGAAGAACCAGTGCCAATAGGCCATGGCAAAGCGCATGTCGGTGCGGCGGTAGTGCTCGTAGGTCGGAATGATGTCGAGCACCGCCAGCTTCTGCACGACCTCGGGGTGATCGAGCGCCAAACGGTAGGCGCAGCGGCCGCCGCGATCGTGGCCGGCGACGCAGAAGCGCTCGAAGCCGAGCTGCCGCATCACCGCGATCTGGTCGCGGGCCATGGCGCGCTTGGAATGCGGCGCGTGGCCGGGCGCGGCGGCCGGCTTGGAGCTGTCGCCATAGCCGCGCAGGTCGGCGGCGACGACCGTGAAGCGCTCCGCCAGCCGCGGCGCCACCTTGTGCCACATCACATGCGTCTGCGGATTGCCGTGCAGCAGGAGCAGCGGCGGGCCGCTGCCGCCGTGGCGCAGGCGGATCGTCGCTTCCCCGGTGTCGATCGTGGCGAGGCGGAAGCCTTCGAACATGTCAGTGATAACCGTCGCCCTCGCGCACGCGGCCGCGGAAGACGTAGTAGTTCCAGCAGGTGTAGCCGAGGATGACCGGCAGGATCGGGATGAGGCCGACGAGCAGGAAGCGCTGCGTCTCCGGCGGCGAGGCCGCCTGCCAGATCGTGACGTCCGGCGGGATGATGTAGGGGAAGAAGCTGACGGCGATGCCTGCATAGGAGAGGACGAACAGCGCGGCCGTCAGCAGGAAGGGCAGATAGACGCGGCGCAGCTGCAGCGCGCGGTAGAGCGCGCCCACCACGGCGGCCGTGACGATCGGCACCGGCGAGAACATGACGATGTTGGGCCAGCTGAACCAGCGCGTCGCCACCTCGCCGTTCTGCAGCGGCGTCCACAGGCTGACGACGAGAACGAAGAGCACGACGGCGACGAGGGCGCGCTTTCCCTGACCGTGCGCCCACTCCAGCAGCTCGCCCTCCGTCTTCATGATCAGCCAGCCGCAGCCGAGCAGCACATAGCCGGCGACGAGTGCGAGCGCCGTGAGGACCGAGAACGGCGTCAGCCAGTCGAAGGCGCCGCCGGCATAGCGCCGGTCCGCGACCGCGAAGCCCTGGATGAAGGCGCCGAGGGCGATGCCTTGCATCAGCGTCGCCAGCAGCGAGCCGCCGGCGAAGGCCCAGTCCCAGAGGAAGCGCGAGCTGTCCGCCTTGAAGCGGAACTCGAAGGCGACGCCGCGCAGGATGAGGCCGATGAGCATGAGCACGAGCGGCAGGTAGAGCGCCGGCAGGATCACGGCATAGGCAAGCGGAAAGGCGGCGAAGAGCGCGGCGCCGCCCAGCACAAGCCAGGTCTCGTTGCCGTCCCACACCGGAGCCACGCTGCGCATCATCCGGTCGCGCGCCTCGTGCGAGGGAGCGGCCAGGAACAGCACGCCGAGCCCGAGATCGAAGCCGTCGAGCAGCACGTAGACGAAGATGCCGAAGGCGATGACCACGGCCCAGACCAGCGGCAGGATGATGACGAGATAATCCTGCATGTCAGTCACCGTAGTCCGCGGCCGCCATGGGCCGGCGCGGCGCCATCGGCTCCGGATCGGGCGCATGGCCGGCCGCGCCCTGCCGGATCGTCTTGGCGATGTAGTAGAGCCCGGCGCCGAAGATCACGCCGTAGACCAGGATGAACAGCAGGAGCGACAGGAGCACGCTGGCGCCTGGCACCGGCGACACGGCGTCGGCCGTGCGCAGCTGGCCGTAGACCACCCAGGGCTGGCGCCCGACCTCGGCCGTCACCCAGCCCGCGATGACCGCGACGAAGCCGAGCGGCGAGCACAGCACGAGCAGGCGCAGGAACCAGCGACTGTCGAACAGCCGCCTGCGCAGGAACAGCAGGGCGCTCAGCCCGGCCACGAGGAGCATGAGCAGCCCGATGCCGACCATGATGCGGAACGACCAGAACACGATCGGGGCCGGGGGCCGGTCCTGCGGCTCGAAGGCCTTCAGGCCGGTCACCTCGCCGTCCCAGCTGTGGGTGAGGATCAGGCTGCCGATGCGGGGGATCGCCAGCTCGAAGTGGTTCATCTCCTGCTCCATGTCGGGCCAGGCGATCAGGATCAGGGGCGCGCCGCGCTGCGTCCGCCAATCGCCCTCCATGGCGGCCAGCTTGGCCGGCTGGTGCTCGCGTACGTTGAGGCCGTGCATGTCGCCGAGGATCAGCTGTAGCGGCGCCAGCCAGACGATGATGCTGACGGCCATGCCGACCATGACGCGCCCGTGATCGGCGCGGCGGCCGCTCAGCAGATACCAGGCGCCGATGCCGCCGACCGCGAACGCCGTCGTCAGGAAGGCCGCCGCCGCCATATGCATGAAGCGGTACGGGAAGGACGGATTGAAGACGATCGCTGTCCAGTCGACCGGACGGAACACGCCGTCCTGCAGCGCGTAGCCCTGCGGCGTCTGCATCCAGCTATTGGCCGACAGGATCCAGAAGGCCGAGGTCGCGGTGCCAAACGCGACGATCGCCGCCGACAGCACGTAGAGCCAGGGCGGCACCTTGCTGAAACCGAACAGCAGCACGCCGAGGAAGGTCGCCTCCAGGAAGAAGGCCATCAGCACTTCGTAGCCGATCGCCGGCCCGATCACGTTGCCTACCGTGAGCGAAAAGCGGCTCCAATTGGTGCCGAACTCGTAGGACAGCACGATGCCCGACACCACGCCCATGGCGAAGGACACCGCGAAGATCTTGGTCCAGAACCGCATCAGCTGCTGGTAGCGGTCCTCGCCCGTGCGCACCCACATCACGCCGAGCGTGGCGATATAGGCCGACAGCCCGATCGTGAAGCTCGGGAAAATGATGTGGAAGGTGACGGTGAAGGCGAACTGCAACCGGGCGAGCAGGGCAGGATCAAAATCCATCGCGCAGCTCCGATCGGGTGGGCCCCAGGGGCGGCCACAGTTCCGATCATAAAATCGCGGCCCTGGGGCTGTGTTCCATTATCTGCGCCATTTCGAAGCGGGAGTGCGGTTAGGCCGGCGGTATCCACATCATCCACAGCCAAGCCTGCCGCGCCGGCGCTCCCGGCGTTAGGCTTGCGCGGGGCTGCGAGAGGCAACGATTGGGAAAGGGGCCGGCTATGGCGAAAGAGGCAAAAGCGCATGTAGGCCACGCGGCGCGCAAGGGCGAGGTCGGATTTGCCGGCACGCTCGAGCGCTATTTCGGGCTGAAGGAGCAGAGCACCGACATCCGCACCGAATTCATCGCCGGCCTGACCACGTTCCTCACGATGGTCTACATCGTGTTCGTCAACCCGGCGATCCTCGGCAAGACCGGCATGGATACCGGCGCGGTGTTCGTCGCTACCTGCGTTGCGGCCGCGGTCTCGACCATGGTGATGGCGCTCTATGCCAATTATCCGATCGCGCTCGCGCCCGGCATGGGCATTAACGCCTTCTTCGCCTTCACCGTGGTGCTCACCTACAAATACACTTGGCAGCAGGCGCTCGCCGCGGTGTTCTGCTCAGGCGTGATCTTCTTCCTGATCTCGGTCTTCCGCATCCGGCAGTACGTGATCGAGTCGATCCCCCACAATTTGAAGCTTGCCGTCGCCGCCGGCGTCGGCCTCTTCCTCGGCATCATCGCGCTGGAGGAATCCAAGATCGTGGTGGCGCAGCCGGCGACGC
>DATIXH010000016.1:0-28632 GCA_035518775.1 Candidatus Acidiferrum sp. | reverse complement strand
GAGCGCTGCCCTCCGAAGGCAGAGGTCGTGAGTTCGAATCTCGCCGGGTCCGCCATTTTGCTTCGCGCGCGCCGCGCTTCGCAGGATCGGCATCCTCATCGTTCAAAACGCGAAACAGCCCTCCGAAGCCTTGGCGAAGCCACTCCCGTGCGGAATATCCGGAACATCGCCGCCAGCATGCGCGTTAGTTCCAGATGGCCCAACGACTCGGCAACGTTCGCATTCTCGTGGTGGAAGACGAACCGATCGTGGCGCTTGATCTTGCGGATTTCCTGGCCAGCAATGGCGCGGTCGTTCTCGGGCCGGCAAGCAGCGTGGCCGCAGCCCGCCAAATCGTCGCTGGCTCGGACATCGATTGCGCAGTGCTGGACGTGAATCTCGGTCGTGAAAGCGCGGCGCCGCTGGTCCGAGAACTGAGTGAACTGAAGATTCCGTTCGTATTCATGACGGGATACGACGAAAAGGACATGTCACCCCTGTGGCGCAACCATCCGATGCTGCGCAAGCCCATGGACCCCGCCGAACTGATCGATGCACTGACCGATATTTGCCCCTCTCGCTGACCAAGCCCGAACGGACGGCATGGGCGAGCGGCTAGGGTGCCGCCGCCAAGGACTCGATCTGCCTCGTGTCGCATCTTTGGCCGAAGTGCCGCTGCGTGATTCGTGCCGCAGCAAGACGGCGCCGCGTCGAATCTGCTCTCGCGAGCGGGCCACACGTATCGCGCTTGGTGGGCCTCCCGGGGGAGGCTAGCCGCGCCTCCCCCATGCTGCACAGCCGATCAGAAGACCGCCGCGTCAGTTCGCCACCGCCTCGAGGTCCGCCGTCAACTGCGCCAGGTTGAAGCCCGGCGCGAACTGCGGGTTCTTCGCCTCCGGCGGCAGGATGGCATAGGCCTCGTCGACGCACTCGTCCCACCAGGCCCACGTCGCCTGCTGCGTGTTGCCCCAGGTCAGCACCGTCAGGCTGTTGGCGTCGTAGGCGACGGCGAAGACGGCGTGGCCGTCGTTCGTCAGCGGACCTGGAATCCAGGGCTTGCGGGCGTCGAACTCCTCGATGCAGTTCTGCTGCACCTGGAATCCCAGGTACACGCCGCCGAAGAGCTGGATGCTCTGCTTGATGTGGTCATGGTTCTTCGGATCGATGCTGACATAGGCCATGATCTCGTCACCGCCGACCTTGTGCTGGCGCCAGTAGTTCAGCACGTCGAGCTCCACCAGGCCGGTATCGGGACCGCCCGTCAGATGCTGGTAGAGCTTGATCACGGCCTGCTTGGTCATGATCTTCTTTTGCCCCACGATTCCGCGATAGACCGTCATCGCATGGGCCAGCCCGGCGATCGTGCAGTCGCCGAGCGTGTCGTTTCCATCCATGGGAAACAGCGCCGTCGGGTCCGACGCGTGCAGCTTGTCGTAGACGCGCGTGAGGACGTTGAAAGAGGCCGGCGGCGCCGGCAGCTTGGCCGCATAGGTGCGGAACCGCAGCGTGCGATAGTCGACCTTCGGCGGGTGTTTTCCAAATCGAAAACTTGCCATGATGTGAATACTCCCTTTCTCTCGATAAGAGCCGGCGCCTCCCCCTCATTCGGTCGGCTTGGAGACGTGACTGCGTGCCGCCTTCGCGCGGCGGCCGCTCGAAACAAAACGCTTCCTTCGGCCGATGAATCAGAAAAGGAAGCCCGGCCGCCCACAGTGAGCGCCCGCAGGCCGCCGTTCTTCTGTGACCCGCATCACAGCAACCGCCGCGAGCGTGCGACCGAACGCCGCACGGTGCACGAGGCGCAGCGCGGCGCGGACGGGTTGTCGGGTTATCTGATCGGCGACACGGCGGCGAGGCGCGCCGGGCGACGCTACTCCAGCGGCAGCCCCACATAGTTCTCCGCCAGCGCCCGCATCGCCGCCTCCGAGCCGGTGAGGTAGTCGAGCTCGGCGAGCTGGCGGCGGCGATCGAAGGGCGAGTCGTCGGGATGGCGGTGCAGCATGGTCGTCATCCACCAGGAGAAGCGCTGCGCCTTCCACACCCGGCCCAGGCAGCCGTCGGAATAGCCGTCCAGCAGCGCCATCGCCCCCGAGCGGTAGTAGGCCGCCAGCGCCCGCGCCAGCCGGTGCACGTCGGCGATCGCAAGGTTCATGCCCTTGGCGCCGGTCGGCGGCACGATGTGGGCGGCGTCGCCGGCCAGGAACAGGCGGCCGCAGCGCATGGGCTCGGCGACGAAGCTGCGCATGGGCGTGACACCCTTCTGCAGCACCGGTCCTTCCGGCACGCGGAAGCTGCCGCCCGTGGCCGCGCGCCGTTGCAGCTCCTCCCAGACGCGCGCGTCGGGCCAGTCGGCGACGTCGTCCTCGGGCCCGCACTGCACGTAGAGCCGCGCCAGCGTCGGCGAGCGCATGGAGAGGAGCGCGAAGCCGCGCTCGTGGTGGGCATAGATCAGTTCCGCCGCGGCCGGCGGCGCCTCGGCCAGGATGCCCATCCACGCGAAGGGGTAGCTGCGCTCGTAGATCGTGAGCCGGCCGGCGGGAATGCTCGGGCGGCAGATGCCGTGGAAGCCGTCGCAGCCGGCGATGAAGTCGCAGGCGATCTCGTAGACCTCGCCGCCGCGCCGGCAGCGGATGAGCGGGCAGTCCCCTTCGAACCCCTCGATCGCAGCATCGGAGACCTCGAAATGCAGCGGCCGGCCCTCCGCAAGATGCGCGGCGATGAGGTCCTTCACCACCTCGTGCTGGCCGTAGACGGTGATCGCCTTGCCCGTGAGCGCGCGGAAATCGATGCGGTGGCCGCCGCCGCCGAAGCGGATCTGGATGCCTTCATGAAGCAGCCCTTCGCGCCGGAGGCGCACGCCGACGCCGGCCTCGGTCAGCAGATCGCAGGTGCCCTGCTCCAGCACGCCGGCGCGGATGCGGCTCTCGACATAGGCCCGGCTGCGGCTCTCCAGCACGATCGAATCGATGCCGGCGCGGGCCAGCAGGCAGGAGAGAAACAGGCCGGCCGGCCCGGCGCCGACGATGCCGACCTGGGTGCGCTGCCTCACGCCGGCGCTCGCCGCGGTGGCGACGGCCGGTCTGCGCTTCGCCCGATTCGCCTTGCCCTTGCCAATCTGCTAATACCGGTTGCCGCGGCGCCATACGAGCTTAGGCCCGCGAAGGTTTGGAGGCAAACCAATTGCCGAAGCGACCGGCCCGCAAGGCTGAGCGCGGCCGTGTGCGGCCCGCGACGGGTAACAGCCCCAAGGGCAACGGCCCCAAGGGCAACGGCAACATCCGGCTCGGCGTCCTCGCCGACTTCATCGGCTTTCACCTGCTGCTCGCCCAGAACGCCTCCTTCCGTGCCTTCGCCAGGCACGCCGGGCAGAGCGATCTAAAGCCCGGCCGCTTCGGCGCGATGATGGTGATCCACAATAATCCCGGCATCACGCAGGCGGCGCTCGGCCGCGCCATCGCGCGCGACAAGTCGACCGTGACGCCGCTCGTCCAGGAGCTGCACCGCCACGACTTCATTCACCGCCGCCCGTCGGCCGTCGACCGCCGCAGCATCACCCTGACGCTGACCCGCGCCGGCGAGGCGGCGCTCAGCGACCTGCGGGCGCATGCCCGCGCCCATGACCGCCAACTCGACGCCATCGTCGGCCGGCGCAAGGCAGTGCTGCTCGCGCTGCTCCGCAAGATCGCCGACGAATTGGGGTAGCGCCGGTGTACACGACGAGCACGGCCCTCCTGGAGGCGCTGGCGGAGGCCGGCGTGTCCTGCATCTTCGCGAATTTCGGCAGCGACCATCCGGCGCTGATCGAGGCCATTGCGGAGACGCGGACCCATGGCCGGCCCATCCCCACCGTCATCACCTGCCCCAACGAGATGGTGGCCCTCAGTTGCGCCCACGGCCATGCCCAGGTGAGCGGCCGCGGCCAGGCCGTGCTGGTGCATGTGGACTGCGGCACCCAGGCGCTGGCCGGCGCCGTCCACAACGCCGCCCGCGGCCGCGTGCCCGTGTTCATCTTCGCCGGCCTGTCGCCGTTCACGCAGGAGGGCGAACTCAGGGGCAGCCGCAACGAGTTCATCCATTGGCTGCAGGACGTGCCGGACCAGCGCGGCATCGTGCGCCAGTACGTGAAGTACGAGAACGAGCTGCGCACCGGCCGCAACGTGAAGCAGATCGTCTTCCGCGCCCTGCAGTTCGCCCACAGCGATCCGCGCGGACCGGTCTATGTCGTCGCCGCGCGCGAAGTGCTGGAGGAGCGCACGGACCCGGCCGCGGTCGATCCGGCCGGCTTTCCAGCCGTGGCGCCGCTGCCGCTGCCGGCCGACGGAGTGGCCGAGATCGCCGCAGCCATGGCCGCCGCCGAGCGGCCGCTGGTCGTCACCTCCTATCTCGGCCGCCGACCGGCGGCGGTGGCGGAGTTGCTGCGCTTCTGCCGCCGCCTCGGCGTCGGCGTCCTCGAGTCCGTGCCGAGCTTCATGAACTATCCGCACGACGACGCGCTCTACCAGGGCAGCCATTGGAACCAGCCGATCCAGAATTCCGCCTTGGCCGCCGCGGACGCCGTCCTCGTCATCGACAGCGACGTGCCCTGGGTCCCCCTGGTCAACAAGCCCGCGGCGACCGCCGCCATCTATCATGTCGACGTCGATCCCCTGAAGGAGTCGATGCCGCTCTGGTACATCAAGACGCGCCGCAGCTTCCGGGCCGACGCGGCGACGGCGCTGCGGCAGCTGAATGCGCATCTCGACGGCCTGCGGATCGATGCCGATGCCGTGGCGCGGCGGCAGCGCCACTATGCCGCCGAGCACGAAAGGCGCGCCGCCGAGCTGGCGTGTCGCGAAGTCGAGCCCGCGGACGTCATCACGCCGGAATACCTGACCGCCTGCGTGCGCCGGCAGATCGGCGCCGACGCCATCGTCCTCAACGAGGGCATCACCAACTATCACGTGATCTCCGATCATATCGCCAAGACCGTCGCCGGCACGCTGTTCGCCAGCGGCAGCAGCTCGCTCGGCTGGAACGGCGGCGCCGCTATCGGCGCCAAGCTGGCGAACCCGGCGGCGACCGTGGTGGCGCTCACCGGCGACGGCTCCTACCTGTTCTCGCAGCCCTCGACTGTGCACTGGATGGCGCGCAAATATAAGACTCCATTCCTGCAGGTGATCTACAACAACCGCGGCTGGAAGGCGCCGAAGCTCTCGGCTCTCGCCGTCCATCCCGACGGCTATGCCAGCCGCGCCGCCGACATCGGCGTGAGCTTCGACCCGCCGCCCGACCATGCCGCCCTCGCCGTCGCCGCCGGCGGCGCCGTCGGCTGCACCCTGCGCGACCCGCGCGAGGTGGAGACGGCGATCGCCGAGGCCCTGCGCGTCGTCCGCGACGAGCAACGCTGCGCCGTCCTCGACGCCTGGCTGCCGCCGCTCTGAGGCTATCCAGCAGAGCGGCCTTGGGGTATTGTTTGGGACAAAACCATCTGGCCGAGAGCAACGGCGGAGCGTGAGACCGGCGTACGAGCGAACCGGTAGCGAAAGGGAGGAAGGACCATGTTCAACCGCAGGCGATTCCTGAATGCGGGCGCGGCCGCCCTGGCCGCGCCGTTCGTCCTGCGCGCCGGACGCGCGCAGGCCGCCGAGTTCGAGTTCAAGCTCCACCACCTGCTCGGCCCCAAGGCGCCCGCCCACACGAAGATGCTGGCGCCCTGGGCGGCGGGCATCGAGCAGGCCTCGGGTGGCCGCGTCAAGATCGAGATCTATCCGGCGATGTCGCTGGGCGGCACGCCGCCGCAGCTCTTCGGCCAGGTGCGCGACGGCGTCGTCGACCTGATCTGGACAGTGAACGGCTATACCGCCGGCCTGTTCCCGCGCTCGGAAGTGTTCGAGTTGCCGACCGTCTTCACCAACAACATCGTCGCCACCAACCTGGCGATGCGCGAGATGTTCGCCCAGCATCTGCAGGAGGAATATCGCGACGTCCATGTCTGCTTCCTGCATGTGCATGCGGGCCAGGCGATCCATATGGCGGAGACGCCGGTGCATCACCCGGCCGACCTCAAGGGCAAGAAGCTGCGCGTGCCCGGCCCCACCGGCATCACCGTCATCCAGCAACTCGACGCCGTGCCCGTGCCCATGCCGGTGAGCGACCTGCCGCAGGCGCTCACGACCCACGCCGTCGACGGCGCGCTCATCCCGTGGGAGATCATCCCGGCCCTCAAGCTGCAGGATTCCACCAAGTATCAGATCGAGGGCGAGAACAACTGGCGCCTGGGCACCACCACCTTCCAGGTCTCCATGAACAAGGCGCGCTGGAACGCCCTGCCCGACGACCTCAAGGCCGTCTTCGACAAGGCCTCCGACGAGGCCTGGCTGAAGCAGGTGGGCGAAATCTGGCGCGGCTCCGACGATGCCGGCATCAAGATCGCCGTCGATTCCGGCAACGAGCATATCGTGCTCACCCACGACGAGACCGAGGAGTTCAGCGCCGCCCTGGCGCCCGTGGTCGACAAATGGGTCGCGGCCTCCTCCAGCAAACGCATCGACGGCAAGACCCTCGTGGAGACCGCCCGCGCCACGATCGCGAAATACAGCACGTGAGTTTCGTTCACCGATCCGGGGGGAGCGGGGAGGGGGCGCCGCGAAGGAGGTCGTTCTGGTCCGACCTCCTTCGCGGCATCATCAGGGCCTGGGCGCTGACCGGCGGCCTCATCATGCTGATCCTGGTGCTGATCACGGCGGCCAGCGCCCTCTCGAACCTGCTGTTCAACGTCCCATTCTCGGGCGAGTACGAGCTGGCCAAGCATTTCGTCGGCATCGCCATCTTCACCTTCCTGCCCTACTGCCAGCTCACCGGTGCCAACGTCACCGTCGACATCTTCACCGAAGGCTTCGGGCCGCGGGCGAAGGCGGCGATGCTGCTCTTCTCGTCGCTGCTCGCGGCGGCCTTCGCCGTTCTCCTCCTCCATCAGATGTCGCTCGGTTTCGGCGACTACGTCCGCTACCCCGAAGAGACCGCCGTCCTGCACATCAAGCTCTGGACGGCATTCCCACCCATTCTGCTGTCTCTGGCCCTGTTATTACTCGCTTCCCTCCTAACCGCCATTGACGCCTGGCGCACGCTGCGCGGTCGACCTCGAGCGCCGACTTCATGAGCGCGCATCGCAGGTCTCCTCCCCCACGCAGCGGGGGAGAATTAAGGTGGGGGAATCTCTGCGGCTCGATGCCGCGCGCCTGCCCCGGCCGCCCCCACCTAACCTCCCCCACTGCGTGGGGGAGCGATATTCCGGCGCGCTAGGGCCGTCGTGGACGTCGGCTTCCTCACGGGCGTCTGCGGCTTCGTCGCGCTGCTGGCGCTGATCGCCATCCGCGTGCCGATCGCCTACACGATGCTCATCGTCGGCCTCGCCGGCGCCAGCATCCTCTCCGGCCCGGCGATCCTCCTGAACCAGCTGAAGGATCTCGCCTACTCGCAGTTCTCGAACTACGACCTCACCGTCTTGCCCATGTTCATACTCATGGGCGGGCTCGCCTATCGCTGCGGCCTCAGCTACGACCTGTTCCGCGGCGCCAACGCCTGGATCGGGCGGGTGCGCGGCGGCATCGCCATGGCGGCCATCGCCGCCTGCGGCGGCTTCGGCGCGGTCTGCGGCTCCTCGACGGCGACCGCCTCGACCATGGGTCAGGTCGCCCTGCCCGAGCTGAAGCGCTACGGCTATCAGCCGGCCCTCGCCACCGGCACGCTGGCCGCCGGCGGCACCCTCGGCATCCTCATCCCGCCGTCGATCGTGCTCATCGTCTACGCCATTATCGTCGAGGCGAACGTGGTCACGCTGTTCGCGGCCGCGCTGGTGCCGGGCCTGCTGGCGGTGCTGTTCTTCATCATCACGGTCGCGATCTACGTGCGGCTGGTCCCGAATTCCGGTCCGGCCGGCCGGCCGGTCTCGCCGCGCGAGCTGCTGGCGGCGACGCTCGGCGTGGTGCCGGTGCTCGTCGTCTTCGGCGTGGTCATCGGCGGCATCTATGCCGGCATCTACAACCCCACGCCGGCCGCTGCCATCGGCGTATTCCTGGTCGCCCTCTACGGCTACGGCCGGCGCCGGCTCTCCTGGCGCAACACGGTCGAGGCACTGCTGGAGACGGCGCGCACCAGCGGCATGATCTTCCTCATCCTGCTCGGCGCCGAGCTCTTGAAGATCTTCATGGCGCGCGCCGGCGTGCCCCAGGCCGTCGCCGAGATGCTGCAGGACAGCGGCCTGCCGCCGATGGCGATCATGGCCCTGATCATCGTGATCTTCCTCATCCTCGGCTGCCTGATGGACAGCCTGTCGATGATCATCCTGTGCACGCCGTTCTTCTGGCCGGTGGTGTCGGGCCTGGATTACGGCATGCCAGAGGACGACCTGAAGATCTGGTACGGCATCATCACGCTGATCGTGGTCGAGCTCGGTCTCATCACCCCGCCGGTCGGCCTCAACGTCTTCATCATCAACTCGCTCTCGCCCGACGTGCCCATGCGCGAGACCTTCAAGGGGGTGATGCCATTCTTCTGCTCGGAGATGGTCCGCATCTCCCTGCTCGTGGCCTTCCCCGGAATCACGCTGCTGCTGCCGCGGCTGCTCGCCTGACGCCCGGCGTCCGAATATTGCAGTTCGGCGACAAGGCCGCGCAACTGCCGGCGAATGCGATGCGATCGCAGCCCCGCGCCTAGGACTCCAGGCGTCGCCGGCTTGCTCGCGGCTTGGCCCTCGTGGCGCTGGGGGGCTAGACTGGCGGCATACTCCGGCATGAGGCGTGCGCGGATGGGATGCCCGAGTTGCGGAAGCCCTATTGAGGAGGGCAAGAGGTTCTGCGGCGACTGCGGGGCGCCGCTGCCGTTGCGCTGCGCCGTCTGCGGTGCCGAGAACCCGCCCAACAAGCGGTTCTGCGGCGACTGCGGAGCGCCGCTGACGGATGCAGGCCCGCCTGCTGGCGAGGTGGCGCAGCCGGCCGAGCGGCGGCAGCTGACGGTGCTGTTCTGCGACCTCGTGGGCTCGACCGAGCTGTCGGGACGGCTCGATCCGGAGGACCTGCGCGAGGTCATCGGTGCCTATCGCAACGCCTGCACGGATGTCGTCACGCGCTTCGATGGCTACGTTGCCCGCTTCATGGGCGACGGCGTGCTCGCCTATTTCGGCTGGCCGCGGGCGCATGAGGACGATGCCGAGCGGGCGGTGCGCGCCGGGCTCGCGCTGGTCGAGACGATCGCCCAGCTGCGGCCGGGCAGCAACGTGCGGCTGCAGGCGCGCGTCGGCGTCGCCACGGGTCCGGTCGTGGTCGGCAAGCAGCTCGACCGCGATTCCGTCGGCCCGGATTCCGCGATCGGTGAGACGCCCAATCTCGCCGCGCGGCTGCAGGGCCTCGCCGATCCCGGCAGAGTCGTGATCAGCCGGGCGACGCGCCGCCTGGTGAGCGGCCTCTTCGAGCTCGCCGATCTCGGTCCGCAGCCCGTCAAGGGCTTTGCGGAGCCGCTCCCCGTCTGGGGCGTCGGCGGCGAGATCCGGACCGAAGGCCGCTTCGAGGCCCGGCATCCCGCCGGCTTCACGCCGCTGGTCGGGCGCGAGGAGGAGATGTTGCTGCTCCTGCGGCGCTGGCACCAGGCCAAGACCGGCGCGGGCCAGGTCGTCCTGCTCTCCGGCGAGCCCGGCATCGGCAAGTCGCGTCTGGTGCGCGAGCTGCGCGCGCGGCTCGCCAGCGAGCCCCACATCCCCCTCTTCTATCAATGCTCGCCCTACCACACCGCCAGCCCGCTGCATCCGCTGATCGAGCAGCTCGAGCGCGCCGCCCGCTTCGAGCGCGACGATTCGGCGGAGGTGAAGCTCGACAAGCTCGCAGCGCTGCTGGCGCGCGGCACGGAGCAGCTCGACCTGGCGGTGCCGCTGATCGCGGCCGCCCTCGGCCTCCCGCGCGAGGGCCGCTACGCCCTGCGCGACCTCACGCCGCAGCGTCAGAAGCAGCTGACCCTGGAGGCGGTCGTCGGCCAGCTCGATGGGCTCGCGGCCGACCAGCCCCTGCTCCTGGTCTACGAGGACGTGCACTGGATCGACCCGACCACGTTCGAGCTGCTCGGCCTCGTGATCGAGCGCGTGCAACGCCTGCGGGCGCTGCTGCTCATCACCTTCCGGCCGGAGTTGGCCCTGCCCTGGCGCGGGCTCGGCCATGTCAGCCTGTTGCCGCTCGCCCGCCTCGGCCGGCACGAAGGCGCGGAGATGGTGGAGGGCGTGGCCGGCGCCAAGACCCTGCCGGCCGAGGTCAGCGCGCAGATCATCGAACGCACCGACGGCGTGCCGCTGTTCGTCGAGGAGCTGACCAAGCAGGTGCTGGAGTCCGGCCTGCTGGCCGACGCCGGCGATCACTACGTGCTGGCCGGCCCGCTGCCGCCGCTCGCGATTCCGGCGACGCTGCAGGATTCGCTGCTCGCCCGCCTCGACCGCCTGACCCCGGTCAAGGAGATCGCGCAGATCGGAGCCGCGATCGGGCGCGAGTTCTCGCATGCGCTCCTCGCCTCGGTCGCCGAGCGCCCGGAGGCGGAGCTGCGCGTGACGCTCGACCAGCTGGTCTCGTCCGAGCTCGTCTTCCGCAGCGGCACGCCGCCCGACGCGGTCTACAGTTTCAAGCACGCCCTGGTGCGCGACGCCGCCTACGAGAGCCTGCTGAAGAGCCGGCGGCATCACCTGCACGCCCGCATCGCGGCAGTCCTCGAGGAGCGCTGGCCGGAGACCGCCGAGGTGCAGCCGGAGCTGCTGGCCCGCCACTATGCGGGCGCCGGCATGGCCGAGCGCGCCGTCGGCTATTGGCTGAAGGCGGCCGAGCGCGCCATGCGCCGCTTCGCCAACATCGAGGCGATCGCCCACTGCGACGAGGCGGTGGCGCAGCTCCACAGCCTGCCGCGCACGCCCGAGCGGGTGCGGGCCGAGCTCGAGGTCCAGCTCGCCAAGGGTGTGGCGGTGCGGGCGGGCCGCGGCTACAGCGTGCCCGAGACCGAGCAGGTGTTCCTGCGCGCCTGCGAGCTCTGCCAGGAGCTGGACGACCGTGTGCGGCTGGTGCATGCGCTGCGCGGCCTGTTCGGGTCCTACTACGTGGCGGCGCGCTGGGCCGACGCGGCCCAGGTCTCAGAGCGGATCTCGGCCGCGGCGGAGGGGCTGCAGGATCGCGTCACCCAGTGCATCCGCTGGACCATCGATGGCGCGACGCGGCTGTTCGTCGGCGAGCCGGCCAAGGCGGTCGAGCGCCTGCGCGAGGCGCTGCGCTGCTACGACGACAGCGACCGCGAGACCCACATCCGGCTCACCGGACTCGAGATGGCCTCGCTGATCCGCTTCCATCTCGCCATCGCCGAATGGCTGGTCGGGCTGCCCGAGACCGCGGCGCGCACCAGCGCCGAGGCGGTCGCGATCGCGCGGCGGGTGATGCAGCCCTTCTCGCTCGCCCAGGCGCTCGGCAACGGCGCGCTGCTCCACATGCTGGCGCGCGACTGGGACGCGGCGCAGGCGCTGGCCGCCGAGACCCTCGAGGTCAGCCTGCAGCACGGCATCCCCGACTACGTCTCGTTCGGCGGCATGCTGGCCGGCACGGCGATCGCCGCGCGCGGCGACGCGCTGAGCGGCGTGCCGCTGGCCCAGGAGGGCATGGACGGCCTGCGTCGGGCCGGCTGGCAATGCTTCGTGCCGATCCTGCTGGTCAACCTCGGGGCGGCGCTCGGCAAGAGCGGCGAGGGCGAGGGCGCGCGCCTGATGGTGGGCGAGGCGCTCGCCATGACGCGGGCGAGCGGCGAGCTCGCCTGGGAAGCCGAGGCCCTGCGCGTCCTCGGCGCCCTGAAGCTCGCCACCGGCGCCGCCGCGATGCCCGATGTCGAGGCCGACCTGCGCGCCGCTCTCGACGTCGCCGCGCGTCAGGGGACGAAGCCGTTCCAGCTGCGCGCCGCGGTCTCGCTCGCCCGCCTGTGGGCGGCTCAGGGCAGGCGCCGCGCCGGCCGCGACCTGCTGGCCCCGCTCTGCGGCGGCTTCACCGAGGGATTCGATACGCCTGACCTGCGCGAAGCCCGAGCGCTGCTCGACGACTTGCGCTGATCGGCGACAGGAACTCTTTCCGACCTGTAGTCGTGCGCTCCCCCCATTTGGGAGGAGGCAACCGTCATATGACTTTGCTAGTGTCCCCGCCGCCATTGCCAAGCGAGGGAGGAGCATCATGGCAACCGAACTCCGAGAATTTCTGGCTGGACTGGCTACCGACGCCAAGCAGCTCGCCGACTTCATGGCCGACGCGGACGCCGTGATGGAGAAGGCAGAGCTCGCGGAAGACGATCGCACGCTGCTGAAGAGCGGCAATCTCATGGCCATCCAGGCCAAGCTCGCCGGCGTGCCGGTGGGTGCGATTGCGCCGCAGGTCGTGGTCGTGACCGGGTTCGAGCAGTTGCAGAAGATGTTCAGCGGCGCCGCGGTCGGCGCCGTCCCGGGTGCCATGCCGGGGGCGTGGCAAGCCGCGGTCGGCGCGGTCCCGGGTGCCGCGCTGGGCGCCGTGCCGGGCGCCTTTGGATGGCCGCTCGCACTCGGCGCCGTCCCGGGCGCTGCGCTCGGCGCCGTGCCGGGTGCCTTCGCTTGGTCGCTCGCACTCGGCGCCGTCCCGGGAGCGTACGCGGCACTCGGCGCGGTTCCGGGCGCGGCACTCGGGGCCGTGCCGGGCGCCTTCGCATGGCAGTACGCAGCGCCGGGCGCAGCGCTCGGCGCCGTCCCGGGAGCCTACGCCGCGCTCGGCGCCGTTCCGGGTGCTGCACTTGGCGCCGTGCCGGGCGCCTTCGCATGGCAATACGCAGCGCCGGGCGCAGCGCTCGGCGCCGTCCCGGGAGCCTACGCCGCGCTCGGCGCCGTGCCGGGTGCTGCGCTTGGCGCCGTGCCAGGCGCCTTCGCATGGCAGTATGCAGCACCGGGCGCAGCGCTCGGCGCCGTGCCGGGCGCGTTCGCGTGGCAGTACGCAGCGCCGGGCGCAGCACTCGGCGCCGTTCCGGGAGCCTTCGCCGGGCCGGGGGCCGCACTCGGCGCCTCGCCTGGCGCCGTCGCGTGGCAAGCCGCGGTGGGCGCCGCACCGGGCGCTGCCCTCGGCGCCTCGCCCGGGGCCGTCGCGTGGCAGGCCGCGGTCGGTGCGGCTCCTGGTGCCGCGCCGGGCGCCGCGCTCGGGGCCGCCCCGGGTGCCGTGGGCGCTGCAGCCGGGGCCGCACCTGGCGCCGCGCTCGGGGCCGCGCCGGGGGCCGTCCCGCCGCCGCTCTGGTATGCGGCGTTGGGGGCCGTGCCGCCGCTGATGTGGCCGGCGGCCCTGCCCGGCGCCGTACCGCCGCTGTTCTGGCCCTACTGGTGGCGGTAGGTCGCGGTGGCGAGGCGTAAAGCGGAGCCGCGGCCGCCCGTACGGGCCGCGGCCCGCAGTTCCGAAGACGGCAGTCCCGAAGGAGCGCCCAAGGGAGGGCCAAAGGGAGAGAGTGTGTACGACGAACACCTGATCGTGGTCGGGACGGGCATCCGCGTCACCGGCCAATTGACGGTCGAGACGATCGCCTGCATGCAGCGCGCCGACCGGATCTTCTACCTCGTCTCCGATCCGGTCGGCGAGGAGGTGATCAAGCGATTCTGCCCCGAGGGCGCGCAGACGCTCTACGACCTCTATGGCGAGGGCAAGCCGCGCATCCAGACCTACCACGCGATGGTCGACCGCATCCTGGCGAGCGTGCGCGAGGGCAAGCGCACGCTCGCCGCCTTCTATGGCCACCCCGGCGTGTTCGCCTTCGCCACGCACGAGTCGATCCGGCGCGCACGCGCCGAGGGCTACCGCGCGCGCATGCTGCCGGGCGTCTCGGCCGAGGATTGCCTGATCGCCGATCTCGGCGTCGACCCCGCGGTCAACGGCATGCAGTCCTACGAGGCCACCGATTTCCTGGTGAACTCGCGGGCGATCGACAATTCATCGCAGCTCATCCTCTGGCAGGCCGGCGTGCTCGGCGACTGGACCTACCGCCGCTACGGCTACGACACCTCGGCGATGCCGCTGCTGCTGGAGAAGCTGCTGCGCTACTATCCGCCCACGCACACGATCTATGTCTACGAGGCGCCCACGGCCCCCTGCTGCGAGCCCATGATCCGCCCGATCGCGCTCACGCAGATTCTCAACGCCGGCCTCACCTCGACCTCGACGCTCTACTTCCCGCCGGCGCGGGCGCCGGTGCCCGACCCGGTCTTCCTCAGCCGCATGCGCGTGCCGCAGGGGTAGGTCGTTTCCGGGGTTGCGGGCCGCCCTTCTCTATGCCGCGATCGGGCCCTGGCTGAGCTGGCGGCTCGGCCGCTGGTGGCGTTCAATGCCAGCCGGTACGCCCGCGAAGCCGATCTGCGCGCGGCGCTCGTGCGTACGCATGAGCGTGCGCACTGCGTCGCCTCATCGACCCGCTCATCGTCTGCGCGTGCCCTCCTCTTTCGCCGCCTCGGCGGCGGCCACACGGCGCTTCACCGCGATGAAGCTGTCGGGGCTGACGGACATCGAATCGATACCGCAAGCAACCAGGAACTCGGCGAACTCCGGGTGATCGCTGGGCGCCTGGCCGCAGAGCCCAACCTTGGCGCCCGCCTTGTGCGCCTCGACAATGACGCTGCGGATCATCCACTTGACCGCCTCGTCCTGTTCATCGAACAGCTCCGCGAGAGCCTCCGAGTCGCGGTCGACGCCGAGCGTCAGCTGGGTCAGGTCGTTGCTGCCGATCGAGAAGCCGTCGAAGCGCTCGGCGAAGGCCTTCGCCAGGATCACATTCGAGGGAATCTCGCACATGACATACACCTCGAGGCCGTCCTCGCCGCGTTTCAATCCATTGGCCGCCATCACCTCGAGGACGCGGTCGGCCTCCTTCGTCGAGCGACAGAAGGGGATCATGACGATGACGTTCCCGAATCCCAGCTCCCGGCGCAGGCGGCGGATGGCACGGCATTCGAGGGCGAAGCCCTCCCGATAGCGCGGCGAGTAGTAGCGGGAGGCTCCGCGGAAGCCGAGCATCGGGTTCTCTTCTTTCGGCTCGAACGCCTTCCCGCCGATGAGGTTGGCGTATTCGTTCGTCTTGAAGTCGCTCATGCGGATGATCACCGGGGCCGGATGCAAGGCCGCGGCGATACGGGCGAGCGCCCGCGCGAGCCGGTCGACGAAATACTCGGTCTTGTCCGCGTATCCCGCCGTCAGCTCCGTGATCGCCCGCTTGGCCGCCTCGTCCGCAAGTGTGTCGTAGCGGACGAGCGCCATGGGGTGGACCTTGATGTCGTTGTTGATCACGAACTCCATGCGCGCGAGCCCGACACCGTCGGCGGGAAGGCGCCACCAGCGGAAGGCGGCCGCCGGGTTGGCGAGGTTGAGCATCACCTTGGCGCGCGTGGCCGGAATGCCCTGCAGATCCAGCTCCTCGGCCTCGTAGTCGGCCGTGCCGTCATAGACGAAGCCCTCGTCGCCCTCGGCGCAGGAGACCGTCACCAGCTGCTCGTCATGGAGCAGATGCGTTCCGTTGCCGGTGCCGACGACGGCGGGCAGGCCGAGTTCGCGGCTGACAATGGCGGCGTGCGAGGTCCGACCGCCATGGTCGGTGACGATCGCCGCCGCCCGTTTCATGATCGGGACCCAGTCGGGATCCGTGGTCTCCGTGACCAGGACGGCGCCGTCGACGAAGCGGGCGATGTCGCGCGCGTTCTCGATCACGCAGACCTTGCCGGCCACGACGGCATCGCCGACGCTCAGGCCCGAGGCGATCCGTCGGCCCTTGCTCTTGATCCGGTAAGTCTTCAGCGCGCTCGCCTCGCGCCGGGACTGCACGGTTTCGGGTCGCGCCTGGACGATGAAGATCTCGCCGCTCTCGCCGTCCTTGGCCCACTCCATGTCCATGGGCACGCCATAGTGAGCCTCGATGGCGCACGCCCAGCGCGCGAGCGTGAGGATGTCCGCGTCATCGAGCACGAAGGCCGCCCGCTCCGCCTTGGACGTCGGCACGTTCCGGGTCGGGCGGTCGCCATCGGCGGCGTAGATCATCTTGCGCGCCTTCTCGCCGCGCTTCTTCTCGATGATCGGCGCGAGCGACCGATCAGCGAGCAGCGGCTTGAACACCTCGTACTCGTCGGGGTCGACGGCGCCCTGCACAACGTTCTCGCCGAGGCCCCAGGCCGCGTTGATCAGCACGACCTTGTCGAAGCCGGTCTCCGTGTCGATCGAGAACATCACGCCGGCGCCGCCGAGATCGGCCCGCACCATGCCCTGGACGCCGATCGAGAGTGCCACCTTCAGATGATCGAAGCCCTTGGCCTGCCGGTAGCTGATGGCCCGGTCGGTGAACAGCGAGGCATAGCAGCGCCGGCATGCCTCCAGCAGCGCGCGTTCTCCGCGAATGTTGAGGAAGGTTTCCTGCTGACCGGCGAAGCTCGCGTCGGGCAGGTCCTCGGCCGTCGCGCTGGAGCGGACGGCGACATCGGCGGACGGCCTGGCGATGCGCCGGCACAGATCGCGATAGGCGCCCGTGATCGCATCGCCCGTCTCCTTCGGCCACTCGCCGCGCAGGAACGCCTGCCGAATGGCGAGGCCGGCCTCGGCAAGCGTCATCTTGCCGCTCGCGAGGTCGGCGAGCGCGCTCGCGATAACATCCCGCAGCCCGTTCCGGTCGACGAAGCGCCAATAGGCCGCCGCCGAGGTGGCAAAGCCCGGCGGCACCTTGACGCCCTTGGCGGCGAGGTTGCCGACCATCTCGCCGAGCGAGGCGTTCTTGCCGCCGACGCGCGGCACATCGCCCCGCCGGAGCGCCTCGAACCAGATCACCTCTGCCGCATCAGGTCTCATCTCGCCCTCCCGCGCCATCTCGCGTATCCTAGGGTTCGCGCTGGCGGGCGCGCCTTGCGCAAGATCAATCGGTGGCGGGGCCGTCCCTGTCGACGACCAGAGTGCGAGACCCTCGCGACGTGGCGAAGATCCCGACCTGACGTCATTGATTGCGGCACGACCGAGTGCGAGCATGGAGCGGGCTCGCCTGCCGGGCGCGCGCACGATGCGAGCAAGCGCGCACGGCGCCGGCGCTGTTTGAACGGGCGCAACGAGGAATCGTCGCCAAAGGGAGGACCAACATGCGCGCTGCCGTCATGGAAGGAGTGAGACAGCCGCTCGCGATCCGCGAGCTGCCCGATCCGCGCATCGAGGCCCATGGGGCGCTCGTCCGCGTCGAGGCCAACGGCGTGTGCCGCAGCGACTGGCACGGCTGGGTGGGGGATTGGGATTGGATCGGCGTCACCTTCGGTTTCCCCCACGTCCTCGGTCACGAGTTCTGCGGCGTCGTGGAAGAGGTGGGCGGCGACGTGCGGACCTTCCGGAAGGGCGACCGGGTGATCGTACCCTTCAGCCAGGGCGAGGGGACGTGCCGCATGTGCCGCACGGGCCACAGCAACATGTGCGAGAGCGGCTTCTCCCCCGGCTTCAACTACTGGGGCGGGTTCGGTCGCTATTCCGCCATTCCCCATGCCGACGTGAACCTCGTCCGCATGCCGGACAAGCTCAGCTTCATCGACGGCGCCGGCCTGGGCTGCCGCTACATGACGTCCTTCCACGGGCTGGTGAACCAGGCCCAGGTGCGGCCCGGCGAATGGGTCGCCGTTCATGGCTGCGGCGGCATCGGTCTCTCGGCGGTCCAGATCGCGACGGCGCTCGGCGCCAACGTCATCGCCGTCGACATCGACGCGGAGAAGCTCGCGTGGGCGAAGCGGCAGGGCGCCGTCGCCACGTTGGACGCGGGACGCCGCAATGACCCCGCCGGCGCCATCAAGGAGATGACGAAGGGCGGCGCCGACGTTTCCGTCGATGCGCTCGGCATCAAGGCGACCTGTCAGAACTCCATCCGCTCCCTGCGCAAGCGCGGGCGCCACCTGCAGATCGGCATGACGTCGAGCGCCGAGCACGGCGAGATCGCGGTCCCCATCGACGTGATCGCCAACGAGGAATTGACGCTCATCGGGACGCAGGGAATGCCGGCCGTCGGCTATCGCGCGATGCTGGACATGGTGGAAGCGGGCCGTCTCAATCCCGGCTCTCTCGTGAGCCGGAGGCTGCCCCTCGAGGAGGTCGGCGCGGTCCTGGCCGCCATGGATAGCTACGGCACGCTGGGGATACCCGTGATCGACCGATACTAGAGCGCGCCCTTCGGCAGGGCGCTCACGGGTCTACGATCCTTCCCCGCGGGAGATCCAGACCGTCATGCCCGGCTCGAGTCCGCCGACCGGGCCGCCGGGATCGGCGCGGACGGCGAAGGTGTTGAGATCGTGGTCGCCGACGGCGCGCGCCGCGCGCCAAGTCGCGAAATCGCCGAGGCGGCGCAGCTCCGTGACCTTGGCCGCGATCGGCTGCGTGTTGCCGGATGCGGTCAGCGTCAGGGTCGTGCCGATATCAATGCCGCGGAGCGCGTCTTCGCGGATATTGAAGCTGAACCAGGGCTCGGCCGTGGCGGTGATGGTGAGCACTGTCCGGCCGGGCACGGTGGCTTCGCCAAGCTCGCCGACGACCGTCTCCACGACGCCGTCGACGGGCGCCCGCAGCTGCAGCTTCTCCGCCCGCCGCTCCAAAACGGCCAGCGAGGCTTCGGCTGCCGTCACCTCCGCGTCGGCGGAGGCGCGATCTTCGGCGGTCGGGCCGCGCTGTGCGGCGGCGAACTCGGACTGCGTCTGCGCCAGGTTCGCCCGTGCGGCGTCGAGCGCGGCTTGCGCACTGTCGAGATTCTGTTTCGAGGAATAGCCGGCGCTGGCGACCGACGATGTCCGCCGGAACTGCTCCTCGGCGAAAGTCAGGTCAGCGGTGGCCTTGTCCACTTCGCGGGCGGCGATGTCGACCTGCTCCTGGCGCACGCCGGCATAGACGTGCTCGCGGCTCGCGCGCGCCTGGCCGACGGCTGCGCGCGCTTCCTCTACCGCCGCGGACAGCTCGGGGCTGGAGAGCACTGCGATCACCGTGCCGGCCGTAATATGCTCGCCGGCTTTGACCGGCAGGGCGGCGATGCGGCCGCTCACCTCCGGCGCGATCTTGATCTCGGTCGCCCGGACCATGCCGACGAGCGGCGGCGCCGGCGCCGGCCGCAGCGCGAGGTCCGCGAGCGCAATGGCGCCGATGGCCAGCACGAGCACGCCGGCGACGCGCCTGCCGCGCCGGAACCTAGACGGCATAGGCAGCCCTCCGCCGCCGGATGCCGGTGCTCGCCACGGCGAGCGCGAAATAGGCCAGCATCAGGACGAGGACGCCGATCCAGTCGTGCGCGACCTCGGCGAGGCTGGCGCCCATCTGGTTGATCCGGACCAAACCGTCGATGCCGCGCTCGGACGGGAAGATCTGGCCGATGAAGCGCAGCGCCGGCGGAATCGCCTCGACCGGCCAGGAGACGCCTACCAGGAAAAACTGCGGCAGCGAGGTGGCGATGAAGAGGACGACGGCCGTCTCGCGATGACGGACCCAGGCGCCGACGGCCTGGCCCATGAAGCTGGTCGCCAGCAGGAACGTCGCCGCGAACAGCACCAGGTCCGGCAGGCGTCCGGCCATCGTGAAGCCGTAAACATGCGGCAGGATGACGAGGTAGAGCAGCGTTGCCGGCGTGTAGATGAGGAGATGTGCGAAACCTTGCGCGAGGACCGCCCGCGCCGTGCCGCGCGCCGCGTGCGCCATGCTGCCGCCGGTCTCGAAAGCGACGCCGGCCAGCATGGCCGAGCCGAGCAGCAAGGTCTGCTGGAGAATGAGGATGAAAGCCGCCGGCACGATGTAGCTGGCATAGCCGCCGGTCGGATTGAACAGGGGCACCGGCAGGATCGCCACCGGGCTCGCGGCCGCCAGCCGCGCCTTGCCGATGCCGTCGGCCCGGGCATCATTCGTCGCCAGCGCGTTGGTCAGGATCGCGGCCGACTCGCTGACGCCCTGGAGCGTGCGGCTGTAGACGAGGAAGTAGGCGGAATCGACATAGGCCGGCAGCCGGGCCGGATCGCCCTTGAGCAGATCGCGCGTGGTCCCGTCGGGAATCTCGACGATGCCGAAGACGCGGCGGCCGAACAGCGCGGCCTGGGCCTCGGCCAGCGTGTCGGCGCGCACGGCGACCTCCAGTGCGGCATCCGCATCGAACGTCGAGATCAGCCGGCGGCTGACCTCGGTACGGTCGTGGTCGACGACGGCAATCGGCAGATGCCGCAGCGTCTGGCCGATGTAGGGTTGCGGATAGAGGGCGCCGTAGAGGAAGGGTGCCAGGACCATCAGACCCATGACGCCGCGGTCGGCGAGCACGCGCCTGACCTCGCCTATAATGGCCGCGCCGAAGTTGGCCGGCGCGGCGGCGGATGGCAGCGGCCGCACGGCCCGGGCGACCGGCGGCCGCAGACCGCGGGCGAGCGCGACCAGCCGCCACCAGGCGAGGCCGCCATAGAGGATCGCCAGGCCGGCCAGAATCGCGAACGGCGGTCCGGAACTGCTGACGGGCGCACCGCGCGCCGCCTGATCGAAGAGGATCTGGATGTACCAGCGCAACGGCAGGATGGCGCCCCAGCCATGCGCGAACGGCAACATCGCGATGGTCGGGAAACCGACTCCGGCGAATCCGAAGGCCGGCGAGGAGAAGATGCCCGTGAGGCTGAGACCGAGCGCGATGTTGCGGGCAAGCAGCGCCAGTAGCGTGGCGAACCCGAGGTAGGCCGCGATCAGCAGGCAGGCGGCGGCAACCACCATGACGGCATCGCCGCGGAACGGAATGCGGTAGGCGCCGTGGATGATCAGCATGATCACGGCCATCAGGCAGATGAAGATCGCCAGGAGCGGGGCCAGCTTTCCGACCAGCGCGACCAGCGGCCTGCCGCCCGCGCAGCGCAGCCATGTCCGCAGGCTGCGGCGCGCAAACTCGGATCCGACCACATAGGCCGCGGAGATCCCGACGATCACATGGAGGACCGTGGGCAGGACGGCACGCAGCAGGAATTGCGCGTAGTTGAGGGCGGGATTGGTGAGGACATACTGCTCGACGACGAGCGATCCCATCGTGCGCGGCTGTGCGGCACCACTGCCTGCGGCGGCGGCGGTGGCGCTCTGGACCGCATCTTGCAGCGCTCGCGAGGCCGCGTTGCCGGGCGTCATGAACTGGGTGTTGTAGAAGACGGAGACCTGCGGCCGCCGGCCGGCCGCCAGATCGCGCGCGAAGTTCTCGGGCATGTAGACGGCGGCGAGCGCCGCGCCCGACCGGATGGCATGCATCGCCGCCGCCAGGTCGTCGGCGCGGCTGCTCAGGCCGACGCCGGGTGCGGCCGCGATCGCCTGCACGAACTGCTGCGAGACCGGCGTACGGTCGGCATCGACGACGACCGTGTTGAGGCCGCGGATGACGGCGTTGCTGAAGGTGAGGCTGAGAATGGTGGCTCCGATCAGGGCGACGCCGACCATCAGGAACAGCGCGATCCGGTCGCGCCGGATCCAGCGCAGCTCGCGCGTGACGACGAGGACGAAGCCCGGCGCCGGCGGCCGCTTCATTGCGGCGCGCCCGGCCAGTCGGCGTACGCGCTCATGCCCGGCCGCAATCCCGCGATGCTCTCGGTCGGATAGGCCCGGATGGCGAAGGTACGCAGATCGAAATCGCCGGTCGCCCGCGTCGCGCGCCAGTCGGCATATTCGCCCTTGGCGGCGATCAGCCGAACCTCGGTCAGCACTTTGCGGTCGCCGAGTGCTGGAATGCGGACCGCGATCTTGTCACCGACCTTGAGATCGCGCACAAGGTCCTCGCGCAGGTCGAAGCGGATCCAGATATCGTTCAGGTCGACGAGCGACAGCAGCGGGACGCCCGGCGATATCACCTCCCCCTGCTCGACGTTGATCTGATAGACCTGCGTCGCCGCCGGCGCCGTCACCACCAGCTGATCGACCAGCGATTGCTCCGTCTGCATCGCCGCCACGGCCTGCACGACCTTGGCCTCCGCCATGCGCACCTCTTCCGGCGTGTAGCCGGCGAGCGCCTCCTGATAGGAGGATTGCGCCTGGTCGAGGCTGCGCCGCGCGACCTGCAGGTTGGCGGTCGCCTGGTCGAGCTGCTGCTGCGAGGCATACTGCTTGGAGGCCACTTGGCGGACGCGCTCGTAGGTCGACTGCGCCAGCGCGGCATCGGCGGCGGCGCGGTCGACCGCAGCCTTGCGCGCCGCGACGGTCTCGGCCCGCGTCCCCGCATGGATATGCGCCAGTTCGGCATCGGCGACGCCCTTGGAGGCCTTCGCCTCATCGAGCTTCGCCAGCAGCTCGGGATTGTCGATCTGCAGCAGAACGGCGCCGGCCGCGACGTTCTGGCCGCGCAACACCGGGATTTTCTGCACGCGCCCATCGACGCGCGCTGCGATGTCGATGCGCGTGCTGTCGGCCTCGCCCTGGATGAGCAGCGACGCGGGCCGCATGAGATACCAGACGGAGAGCCCGAGGATGGCCAGGACGATCAGCGTGACGACAACGGCGGCGCCGCGGCCGCCCTGCTTCGGCGGCCCTGCATGATCCGCTGGCGCGGCCGTGGCCGACCGCTTGGCGCTCTGATCAGGAGCCTTCGCGCCTGTCTCCGGAACGCCGCCGTCTTGGGTCGGCGGCTTTGCCGTGCCGGCCGGCGGCGGCGGTCCCTGAGGATTCAAACCTGCAGCTTGCGGCTGCGCGCCGGTGTTATCGGGGGCGGCCGGCGTTGCTGCGGGAGACGGTGGAGTGGCTGATGGTTTGACCTCTTCGATGGTTGCCTCCGTCGCACGGCCGTGACTGCATTCGGTCGCGCCCCGCCTGATCCAGGCGGATGCGGCAGACGCTCAATCACGCGTCATGGGGGACGCGCTTCTCGCATTCCGGCCTGAGATGAGCAAGTTGCGCAACTTGTCGACCCGTTGCGTCACGATGCCACAGTCGTCGCCATGAACGGATTCCTGGCTTCATGATTGTTCCCAAACGAATGGGTCAGATAGATTTGCTTGTTTGCCGACCCTGCAGCGCCTCCCAAGATGGAGCCGCCTGCGCGGCGTATTGATTGTGCCCCGTAGCGATCAGCAATTGTATATTGGACCTGCGTAGCGACGCAAACAAGCGAGTTCGCCGATGGCTGCCAACGCATCTGCGTTGGGCAGCCCCGCAGCTCTGGTTCATTCAACCTGGTGCGCTGACAGCAATGTCGCTGGGAATCTTCATGGCCTTCGCCGTCGTCGCCCCGGGTCGATGACGGACCATGCCGATCGCCGCCCGGTCACCCGCCATCATACGCCGGCTGCTGCCCATCCTCGTCTGGCTTCCCGCCTATCAGCGCGCGTGGCTGCTGCCGGACGTCCTGGGCGGCCTCGCCCTCTGGGCGGTCATGGTGCCGGAGGGCATGGCCTATGCTGGCATCGTCGGCGTGCCGCCGATCATGGGGCTGTGCACGATCGTGCCGCCGTTGATCGCCTACGCGCTGCTCGGCACCTCGCGCCTGCTGGTCGTCGGCCCGGATACGGCGACCGGCCTGATCTCCGCCCTGACCGTCGGCGCCATCGCGGCCCAGGGCACGGCGGAATTCAATGCGCTCACCTCCAGCCTCGCCGTCGTGATCGGCGCCTTCTTCCTGCTCTTCGGGGCGCTGCGCATGGGCTGGGTGGCGGCCTTCATCCCCACGCCTGTCATGCGGGGATTCATCGAAGGTCTCGTCTGCGTCACGATCATCGGGCAGGTGCCGCATCTGCTGGGCATCGGCGGCGCGTCCGGCAACTTCTTCGCCAAGCTCTGGCACGTGCTGCAGCATCTGCCCGAGGTTTCGCTCGCGCCGATGCTGACCGGCTTGCTGAGCCTCATCGCCATGCAGCTGCTCCGCCGCCTGGCGCCCCGCGTCCCCGCGGCGCTGGTGGTCGCGGTCGCGGCCACCGTCCTCGTCGGCCTGCCCGGCGGCGAAGCGGCCGGCATCGACGTGGTCGGCGATCTTCCCTCCGGCCTGCCCCACCTCACCCTGCCCACCCTCGATCCGGCGATCCTGCGGGAGCTCGTGCCCGGCGCGCTCGCCATCGTGCTGGTCGGCTATGCCGAGGCGCTCGGCGGGGCCAAGGCCGCGGCGCTGGAGAGCGGCGGCGCCATCGATCCCAACCAGGAGCTGATCGCCCACGGGCCCGCCAACATCCTGAGCGGCCTCTTCGGCGGCTTCCTCGTCGTCGGCAGCCTGTCCAAGACATCCGTGGGCATGTCGGCCGGCGCCCGCACGCAGCTCGCCAATCTCGTCGCCGCGGTCTTCTGCTTCCTGACCCTGGTCTTGCTGACGCCGCTGTTCCGGGGCATGCCGCATCCGGCGCTCGCCGCCATCGTCATCGCGGCGATGCTGCACCTCCAGAAGCCCTCCTATCTGCGCGATCTGTTCGTCCGCAGCCGCTGGGAGTTCACCCTCGCCGCGATCGTCTTCGCCGGCGAGCTGACCTTGGGCGTCCTCCAGGGCATCGCCCTCGGCGTCGTGCTGTCGCTGATCGTGCTGATCTATCGAACCACCCACCCGCAGGGTGCGGTGCTCGGCCAGCTGCCCGGCGTGGAAGCCTATCGCGACGTCAAGAGGCGCCGCGACGCGGTCACCTTTCCCGGATTGCTGATCTGGCGCCCCGGCGGTGACCTGTTCTTCGCCAGCATCGGCCACGTCGGGCAGGCGCTGCAAGCTGCACTGGCCGAGAGCCGTGAGCCGGTGCGGCACGTCCTTATCGATGCCGAGTCGGTGAACTTGATCGACACGACCGCCCTCGACGACCTGTTGAACGCCGTGAAGGAGTTGCACGGCCAAGGCATCACCATTGCCTTCGCGCGCGTGCGCGACGAGGTGCGCGAACGGATGCGGCTCGCGGGCATCGAGGCCGCGGTGGGCGCGGAGAACTTCTATGAACGGATAACGGATGGCGTGCGTACCTGGCAGGGGAAGACAAGCTCCGCTGCTGCTTCGCCGAGCGAAGGCTGAGACGTCGCGGCAGGCGTCGACGCGTTCCTCGGGTCACCGCGTCCTGAGCAGCCGCCCTTACGCCTCTGCCCTGGCCGGGCCTGTTCGGCATCGCTCGATTCGCCGCTGGCGGCAGGAGTATAGTCCGGCAGACGCAACAGGACGAGGCGGGCGCTGTCATGACCAGGACACGGGCGGTCTTCTTCACGATCCTGCTGGCCGCCGTCGGCTTCGGCGCCTATCTGCTCTGGGTCTACAAGCCGCCCTCCGCACCGCCAGAGAGTTCGGCCGAAAGCCCCCCCGCCGCCGAGCCGGCGCGGACCGTCGAGGTGCTGATCGCGAATGCTGCGACCAAGGACCGTTGGTTCGCGGAATTGGCGGCGAACTTCCAGAAGGAGGGCAGGAAGACGAGCAAGGGCAATGCGATCACGATCACGTCGAAGTCCGTGACGTCGGGCGGCTCGATGGAAGATATCCTGGCCGGCAAGTTGAAGCCCGTCGCCTGGTCGCCCGGTGTTGCCTCCTGGGTGCAGGACTTCGACGCCAAGTGGCAGCAGCAGGGCGGCCAGCCTCTGAGAAGCACGGACTGCCGGCCGACGATCTACGCTCCGCTGGGCATCGCCATGTGGCGGCCGATGGCGGAGGCGCTGGGCTGGCCGGACAAGCCCGTGGGCTGGAAGACCATCGTCGATCTGGCGGCGGCGCCGGACGGCTGGAAGTCCTTCGGCCATCCCGAATGGGGTCGCTTCAAGCTGGGCTACCCGCACCCGAAATACTCCAATGCCGGCATGCTCTTCATGACGGCTTTCGTCTACGGGGTTGAAGGCAAGTCGGAGAACCTGCAGCCGACGGATGTCTATGCACCCGGGGTCGAGGCGTCGATGCGGACGCTCGCGCAGAGCACTTCGAAATACGGCACGCTCTCGCTCGATCTTCTCGACTCGATGGCGGAACACGGGCCGCAATTCCTGCACGCCGTGGCGTCCTACGAGAACGACACCCTTCAGTACAATACCGACAAGAAGGATAAGTTGCGCTTTCCGCTCGCCTTCATCTTCCCGTCCGAAGGCATCTTCTGGACCGATCAGCCCTACTGCATCTTCGACAAGGCCGACTGGGTGAGCCCGGAACAGGCAGAAGCGGCCAAGCTGTTCCTGGACTACCTTCTGCAGCCGGCACAGCAGGCACTCGCCCTGAAATCCTACATGCGCCCGCTCGACACCAGCGTTCCCCTCGGCGAACCGCTCGACCTCGCCCATGGCACGGATCCGCGCGTCAAGCCGGGCACGGTGAAGTCGCTGCCCCTCCCCAACGCCGATCTCATGCGGGCCGTCGCCGACGTCTTCCTGATCACGAAGCGCAAGGCCACCGTCCTCGTGGTCATGGACATCTCCGGCAGCATGCAGGGCGAGAAGATCCGGACCGGCACCAACGCCACCGCCAATTTCCTGAAGCGGCTGCAGCCGAACGACATCGTCGGCATGATGACCTTCAGCGACAAGGTTCAGACTCTCTCGGAACCGAAGCCGGCGGCGGCCGTGGCCGAGACCCTCTCGCAACAGGTCACCAACCTCGTCGCCGAGGGTGGCACGGCCCTCTACCAGAGCGTCTGCGACGCGATGAAGAGGATGGGGGAGTTGAAGAGCGCGGATGAGGTGGCGGGAGAAAACCGCCTCTACGGCATCGTGCTGCTGTCGGATGGCCAGAACACCAGCGGCGACACCACGGAGAACCAGATGTTCGCCGCCTGCCTGCCCGCCAATGCCGAGGCGCAGACCATACGGATCAACACGATCGCCTTCGGCGCCGATGCCGACGAGGCCGTCCTCAAGCGGATTGCGGAGGTCACCGGCGGCAAGATGTTCAAGGCCAGTCCGGAGTCGATCGACAAGATCTATCTGAGCATCTCCGCCGAACAGTGAGCGGGGGCGCCATGCACGACAGGATAAACGGCTCGGCCAAGCGCTCTCTCCTGCACGCCGCAGTGCACGGCCCCCGGGACCGTTACCGCCATGCCCCCTGAGTCCGGCGCCGCGCTGCGGCGCCAGTTCTGGCGCGGCATGTGGGAGCACGCGATCTTTCGCTGGGAGAGCGCCGTCGTCGCCGGTCTCACGGTCCTGGGCGTCAGCGCGAGCGCGGTCCTCGGCGCCGGCGGGGCCATCCCCCCGTGGTCCTGGCTCGCCTGCGTTCTTCTGGGCCTCGTCGGCGAAGGCGCACTCATCTATGCGAGCCTACATGACCCCGACAGCCATCGAAAGGTGGTCAGCCTCCTGTTGCGCGCCCGCTTCCGGCCGGAGCAGCTCAAGGACTCCGAGTTGCGGCAAAAGGTCCTGACGTCGCTGGACTATCGCAGCCGGATCGGGGCCCTGATGCGCGTGGGCGACCGCGCCGAAGGGCGGCCGGGACAGTCCGACCTCGAATTGCAGTTCGACGGCTGGATCGGCAACGTCTACAAGCTCGCGAAGTGGCTGGACGACTTCAAGAAGGACGTCGTCTACCCCGGCGATCACGCGCTCGACACCGGCCGGCGCGTCGAGCATTTGCGCGCCCTCCTGCACCAGGAAAGGGATCAGAAGACGAAGCAGGAGATCGAGAACACGATCCTGTCGCACGAGAAGTTCATGGGTAATCTCGGCGAGGTCGAGAGGACGGTGGCGCGGGCAAACCTCAAGCTCGAGCAATCGATCAGCCAGCTCGGAACGATCTATTCCCAGACCCTTCTGATGGACGCCCGCGGCATCGAGAGCAGCCGCGCCCAGGACCTGCATGCGGAGATCGCGGCCGAGGTCGAGCAGCTGGACGAGACGGTCGCCGCGATGGAGCGGGTCTACGCCAGCAGCCGTCAGCGCCTCATCGAATGACGGTGACGCCGCACCATAGCGTTGCCGGCGCGCGCTGCGCCGATCAGGCCCGCTCCTCGCGGTTCAGGATCGCGGCGTTGAGGTAGCGGATGCTGGTCGCGCCGCGCAGGCCCGCCTTGGTCGCCGGGTCGTTCGCGAAGAAGGCCTCCGCTTCGGCGCGCGTCGCCACGTCGAGCACCAGCAAGGAACCAGTCTTGGTCACCCCGTCGTCGGCGCGCAGACTGCCGGCGGCCAGGATGATGTGCCGGTTGGCCAGTTCATATTGCCAGTGGGCATCCATGATTCGAGCATCCGCCCGGATCGCGGGGCCGCGTTCGTTGTCGTCGCTGACGACGAGCCACGCCATGGTCGATTCCTTTCGCGTTCAGGGTCGCGCGCTTGCGATGCCGTCGCTTTCCCGTGCCGAGGACACGAAGCTGGCAAGCGTCCGCTCTTCATCGAAGTTCCAGCCCGTGCCGCGATGCATGATCGCGCGCTGGTCCCAGATCAGCACGTCGCCCACGCGCCAGCGGTGTGAATAGATCGCCTCCGGTCCGGTCACGGCGCCCATCAGCTCTTCGATCAGCTGCGTTCCTGCCTGCTTCGAAAGGCCCCGAACGCGGGCGGCATGCGCCCCCAGGAACAGGGCCTCGGTTCCATTCCGCGGGTTGCGCCAGGTCGTGCGCCAGGGCGTCGCGGGGAACTTCGTGTAGATCTCCTGCGCGGCCAGCCGCGCGTCCACCAGGCCGCGGGAATGCGCGAAGCTGTGGAACACAACCTTGTCGCGCGCGCGCTCCCTGAGGTCGGCGGGCAGGCGCGCCCATCCGGCCCGGGTCGAGACGAACTCGGT
>DATIXH010000015.1:0-2092 GCA_035518775.1 Candidatus Acidiferrum sp. | reverse complement strand
CGGCGTCGAGACCGCGATGTGGGATCTGCTCGGCAAGGCCAAGGGCGAGCCGGTCTACCGCCTGCTCGGCTACGCCAAGGCGCACAAGAAGACGCCCTATGCCTCGCAGCTCTTCGGCGACACGCCGAGCGAGACGCTGGCCGCGGCCCGCAACGCGCGCGCCAAAGGCTTCCGCGCCGCCAAGTTCGGCTGGGGTCCGTACGGCCGCGGCGCCGTCGCGCTCGACGCCGATCACCTGGTCGCGGCGCGCGAGGGGCTGGGGCCCGACGGCATCCTGCTCGTCGACGCCGGGCAGATCTGGGGCGAGGACGTGGAGGCGGCGGCGCAGCGCCTGCCCGCGCTCGAAGCGGCCAAGGCGGTGTGGCTGGAGGAGCCGTTCCATGCCAGCGCGCTCGAGGCCTATGGTGCGCTCGCGGCGCGCAGCAAGCAGGTGCGTTTGGCCGGGGGCGAGGGCGCGCACAACATCTCGATGGCGCGCCACCTGATCGACTACGGCCGCGTCGGCTTCATCCAGATCGACTGCGGCCGCATCGGCGGCATCGCGCCGGCGAAGGCCGTGGCCGACTACGCGGTCGGCCACGGCGTGACCTATGTGAACCACACATTCACATCGCACCTGGCGCTGAGCGCCTCGCTGCAACCCTATGCCGGCCTCGCCGACCACCGGATCTGCGAATATCCGTTCGCGCCGCGCGCACTCGCCTGGGACCTGAGCGTCAACCACATCCTGCCCGACTCCGCCGGCGAGATCGCGGTGCCGGACGCGCCCGGCCTCGGCATCGAGATCGACAAGGCGAAGCTGCAGCCCTACCTCGTGCCGGTCGCGATCGAGGTCAAAGGCCGCGAGCTCTATCGCTCGCCGGCGTTGGATTGACCTTTGCTTCGGGCTGAGGAGAGAGCGCTTGAACCCGGGGCAGAATCATTGACGCTGACCGAGACATCTGGAGCGCGGCCCTATCGTCAATTGTTGGCGCCATATCGGACCAGTAGGTCTCGTATCCGCTGGTCGCGAGCAACCTCGTAAGGCGCCTTCCCGGCACCGTCGGCGATCTTCGCGTCCGCGCCCTGCTCAAGCAGGAACTCCACGATATCGGCGCGGCCGTCCATTGAGGCATACCAGAGCGGAGTTTCTCCGTTGTGGCCGCTCCGCACGTCGATGGCGACGCCCCGCGATAGCAGCAGCTTCACGATATCGAGACGGTTCGCATAGACCGCATACCGGACGGGCGGATCGTGATACGTCGTATCTTCCAGGTCCGGGTTTGCCCCCGCGTCGAGCAGGGCTTTCGCCATTTCGGCCCGTCCGGCACGCGCAGCGATGATGAGTGGGGTCATCCCCTGACGATCGTGCGCATCCGCGCTGGCGCCGCGCTGGATCAGGAGGGTCGCAGCAGCCAGTTCGTTGCTCCGAACTGCCGTATGCAGCGGGTGCGCGCCGGAATCGTCCTCGGCCTCCAGATCCGCACCCGCATCGATGAGCGCCTGCGCGATCGCCACGGAACCACGCGCCACGGCGATATGGAGCGGCGTTCCCGAGAGGTCGAGTTCGTTGACGTCGGCGCCGGCAGCAATCAGCGCCTGACTGCGGTTGAGATCGTCGTGCGCCACCGCATCATGCAGATCGCTCGATCGCGCGCCACCAGAACTCAACAACGCCAAAGCGAAGATCACCGTGAACAACGTGTCGCAGGCTTTTCGTCTGGTCATTGTCGCCTTCCAGTGTGTTGCGCCTCACAGGCGGCGTGGAGAGGTCATCGCAAGACTACCGATCATGAAGAGCGGAACCCAAGTCCCGGCCGACGGCGAAACAAGGCGCTCGGAGCCTGCTTCCGCTTTGATCAACACAGAAATCGAATTCCTGCATCGGGCGAGCCAGATCAACACTGCAGTTATCCCTAGTGTTACCCAAAAAGCACAAGGGCTCAGCCACAGGCTGAGCCCTTGTCTTATCTGGTGGAGCCAAGCGGGATCGAACCGCTGACCTCTACAATGCCATTGTAGCGCTCTCCCAGCTGAGCTATGGCCCCGAAAACTGCGCGCCGCGTCGTGCTTGGGCAGACGGACGAAATTCCGGCCTGGAACCTAGGAACCC
>DATIXH010000014.1:0-6505 GCA_035518775.1 Candidatus Acidiferrum sp. | reverse complement strand
GGTCGGCCCCGATTACATCGTCTGCGTCCGCATGATTGTCGATGAGCTGATCGAGGACGGCCTCTCCGACAAGGAGTGCCTGGAGATCGCCGTGCGGCTCGCGAAATCGGGAAAGGTCGACCTGCTGAACGTGTGGGCGGGTGTGCCCGTCGATTGGCGCAACCTCGCCATCAACATGGCCAACATGGCCTTCCCCGCGGCGCCGTTCCTGCATCTCGCCAGCGCCATCAAGTCCCACGTCGACATCCCCATCATTCACGCCCAGCGCGTCACCGACATCGCCACGGCCGCGCGAGCGGTGGAGGAGAGGCATGTCGATCTCATCGGCATGACCCGGGCCCATCTCGCCGACCCCCACATCGTCCGCAAGCTGATGGAGGGGCGGCCCGACGATGTCCGCCAATGCGTCGGCGCCAACTACTGCATCGACCGCATCTATGTCGGGGGCGAGGCGCTCTGCATCCAGAATCCCGCCACCGGCCGCGAGCGCACCATGCCGCACACGATCGCGAAAGCCGGCAAGAGGAGGCGCGTGGTCGTCGTCGGCGCCGGCCCGGCCGGGCTCGAAGCCGCGCGCGTCTCCGCCGAGCGCGGCCACGATGTCGTGCTGTTCGAGCGTAGCGCCCGCACCGGCGGGCAGGTGAACATCGCGGCGCGCGCGACCTGGCGCGAGTCCCTCTCCGGCATCGTGCGCTGGCTCGACCTGCAGGCGAAGAAGCTGAAGGTCGACCTGCGTCTCAACACCGAAGCCACGGCCGATACGGTTCTGGCCGAGAGTCCCGACCTGGTCATCGTCGCCACCGGCGGCGAGCCGAACAAGGGCAGTTTCGAGGGCGCGGACTACGCGGTCACCACCTGGGACATCCTGCTGGGCAAGGTGGCGCCGGGCGAGAGCGTGCTGGTCTACGACGACAACGGCAGCCACCAGGCGGTCTCAACCGCCGAGTTCATGGCCAAGCGCGGCGCGAAGGTCGAGCTGGCCTCGCCCGACCGCTATACCGGCGTCGAGATCGGCGCCACCAACTATCCGATCCATCAGCGCGAGATGTACGGCGCCGACGTGATCTTCTCGCCCGACCTGCGGCTGCGCCGCATCTATGTGGAGGACAACCGGCTGGTGGCCGTGCTGCGCAACGAATATTCGCTGCGCGAGGAGGAGCGCGCCGTCGACCAGATCGTGGCCGAGCATGGCACCTTGCCGAACGAGGCGCTCTACTTCGCGCTCAAGCCGCATTCGACAAATCTCGGCGAGCTCGATCACCGCGCCATTCGCGCCAACCAGCCGCAGGCGATCGTCAACAACCCCGCGGGAAAGTTCCAGCTGTTTCGCGTCGGCGACGCCATCGCCAGCCGCAACATCCACGCCGCGCTCTACGACTCGCTGAGGCTGTGCAAGGATCTGTAGGGCCTTCAACTGCGAAGCAGACGGCCCGACCGAGTTTGCCGCCTTGAACCGCAGAGGCACAGAGCGACAGAGGTTCGCAGCGCGGCGCAGCCGCAACCGAACAAGAAGGTTCACCGCAAAGACGCAAAGGGGCGAAGAAGCTTGTAGGGGCGGCCCCGCGTGGCCGCCCTCTATCGTGCGACGACCTGAGGGGCGACCACATGGGGTCGCCCCTACACTTTGCGTCTTCGCGTCTTCGCGGTTCAAAGTCACCGCGGCCTGCGAAGATTCTCTAGGTCAGTAGTATAGAGAAGAGAGAAGAAAGAAAGCCGCAGATCAACGCAGATGAACGCTGATAGGGATTCTTGCGCGCCATCGGCGCGCGATTCATTCTATCTGCGTTCCCCTTCCTTCTCTGTGAACCTCTGTGGCTCTGTGCCTCTGTGGTTCAAGGCCACACGCTCGATCGCGCCACGCCAACCGCTACTCTGCCGCCCGCGCCTTGCTCTGCCCCGGTTCGGATAGCTTGAATTCCCCTGCCAGTGCCTTCGCGATGTCGCGCTCCAGCTCCTCCAGGAAGATCTCGCCCTTCTCGGCCGTCGCCAGCTTGGCCGAGCAGAGCGCGCCGGTCGACGGCACCCAGGCGGGATTGACCGGATAGACGTCGTAGGGCGGGAAGGTGGCCGGCGGATGCATGGGCACCTTGCTCATGTCGACGAGCTCCGGATGCAGGCGCAGCATGAGCGCGGTCTCCATCACGCCCGCATGCTCCGTGGCCCAGCCGGGGAAGCCCTCGGTCCACACCTTGGCCACCGTCTCCGTCGAGATGAAGTCCCAATATTCGAGCCGCACCACCTTCATGTCCTTGATGCCGTCCGCGCGCAGGTCGCGCAGCGCCAGGTCGATGCCCTCGATCGTGAACATCGTGTTCTCGTAGTGCCCGACCATGCAGGTGACTTTGCGCACGCCGTGGCGCGCGAACTCCTTGATCACGTCGCGCACGGTCGAGATCAGCGTCATGGCATCCAGGCTGGTCGTGCCCGGGAAGTGGTTGCCGCCGCCCGATTTCGGCTGCGACTTGTAGCCGTAGGCGATCGCCGGCGCGACCAGCGCATCGATCCGCTTCGCCACCCGCTCGGCGACTCCCGAGGGAATGACGACGTCGCAGTTCATCGGCAGATGCGGCCCGTGCTGCTCGAGCGCGCCGATCGGCAGCATGACCATCCGGCGGCCGTCGCGCACGCGCGCGTCGTAGTCGGTCCAGGCCATCTCGCCGATTCGTACGGTCTCGCGCATGGTCAGATCCTCCTCGAAGTATCGTCTCAGCTCGCGTCCTGCAGTTGCGCCGCCGCCGGCATCGGCACGGTGGCCGGCGTTGGCGTCGGCGTCGGACGCGCCGGCCGGCGCGTGCGGCGCAGCGGCGTCCTGGTCCCACTCTCCCACAAACCTGTGAAAAATGCGCGGGCATTGCTGCCGAGCGTGCGCGTGCGGTAGCCGCCCTCCTGCACCACCAGCGTCGGAAAGCCGACCGCGCCCACCGCCTCACCGATCTTGCGGAAATCGGCCGGGCGGTGACGCCAGGAGCCGGTGGGATCGCCGGCGGCGGTGTCGTAGCCGAGCGACACGACCACGAACGCAGGCTGGAAGCGCTCGATGCGGTTGAGCGCGGCGGCGAGGACAGCGCGATAGGTCTCGGGATCGACGCTCTCGGGCAGCGGCAGGTTGAGGTTGAAGCCCTTGCCCGCGCCCTCGCCGACCTCGTCGGCGAAGCCGGAGAAATAGGGATAGGCGAAGCTCGGGTGGCCGTGGATGGAGATCGTCAGCACGTCGCTGCGCGTCCAGAAGATGTCCTGGGTGCCGTTGCCGTGGTGATAGTCGACGTCGAGCACGGCCACCCGCCCGTAGCGGCTGAAATAGTGGGCGGCGATCGCCGTGTTGTTGAGATAGCAGAAGCCGCCGAAAGCCCGCCGCTCGGCATGGTGCCCCGGCGGCCGCACCAGCGAATAGGCGAAGCGGGCGCCGGAGAGCACGCGCTCGGCCGCCGTCAAGGTGCAGTCGACGGCGCGCCGCGCCGCCAGCCAGGCGTTGGCATTCAGCGGCGTGAAGGTGTCGATGCAGAAATAGCCGGCGCGCAGCGGCAGCTCCTTGGGCGGGCGCTTGGTGTTGCGGATCGGGAACACGTAGGGATAGATCGATTTGCCCGCCGGCACGAGCGCGCAGGCGCGCCTGAGATAGTCGACGAAGGAGCCGGCGTGGACGGCGCGGATGTGATCTTCCGAGAAGGTGCGCGGCGGCAAGCGCTCGAACGGCACCGCCTGTTCCAGCTCGCGCAGGATCGCGGAGATGCGCACGGGCGCCTCGACGTAGCCGCGATCCTTCACATGGTGGATCTCGTGCTTGTCGTTGACGACCAGCGGAATGCGGTCCGCGACCGGGCGCGGCGCCGCCTTGGCCGGCTCCGGCTCGCGCCGCAGATAGCGCAGCGGCCGCAGCCGGATCGGATCGTCCTGGAACGACTTCACCACCATGTCCGTGTATTCGGCCGGCAACAGCTCGCCATACTTCCGCTCGAGGATCGCTCGCACCATCGCCTGCGCCCGCTTGCGGTCGGGCAGCGCATCGCGGCCGAGCGCGTCGAAGATCAGATAGGGCGGGTTCTCCAGGTTCGGCTCGATCGGCATGTCGTATTTCGTGCCGACGATCGGACGAGCCCCGAACTGCTCATAGAACCGCAGCCGGTCGGCGTTCGCCTTCAGCGTCGCGGCCGGATCGGTGCAGAGCGCGGGATTGTCCGGCAGGCACTCACTGAAGATGCCGACGCAGTCGAGCGCCGCCGCCTCCTCGCGCACGCGTTCGTATAGCGCGGCGCCGATGCCGTGGCCGCCGCGGCCGGCCTGCGTCGCGAGATAGTCGAGATAGGCGAAGTTCAGGTCGGGCGCATGCATGACCAGCGCGAAGCCCTTCACCTGCTCCTCGCCGTCCTCGGCGACGAACAGCAGCGTATGCAGCTTCTTCTTGAAGGGGTTGCGCAGCTGCTCAGGGATGCTGGCGGATTCGGCCAAGCGTGCCGCCGGGAACTGCTCGCGCAGAATGGTCTGCACCTGCGCGACCGCAGCCGCGTTGGCCGCGGCGAGATCGTCGGGTACGCGCCGGATTCGAATCATGCGTAAGAGTTACCGGCCGCGGGCCGCGCGCGCAATCGCCGGCCGGTGCGCAGTGCCCGTCAGCCGCCGCGCTGCACCGTCCATTTGATGGTCACCTGGCCGCCCGGCGCATCCAGCGTTTCCGAGCCGCCCTTGAGGAATCCCGGCTTCGGCCCGAACCGCTCCGGCCAAGCCACTCCGTCCGGCAGGAAGGTCACGCCGGTCTCGCCCTTGCCCTTGACGCTGCTGGTCGACGCGAACTGCCCGCCCTGTGGCGGCCGGAAGGAAAAGATCGACTGCTCCGACTTGTAGTCGCCCATCACCGTGATCGCCCAGCGATCGAGCCCCGGGGAAAACTTCTCGCTGTCCTTGATCGTGACCGTCTCCTGGTAGGCGTCCACGCCGCCTTCGCCGCCGGGGTCGTCGGTGACCTGGCGGTCGTTCACCTTCATCGTGCCCTCGCACCGTTCGGGCATGAAGGCCTGCAGGTTGGTGTCCGCCTGCTGGTTCGCCAGCGCATTGACCGCGGGCGCGTTCTCCTGGGCGATCTGGCCACCGGCCTTCACGCGTGGATCGTTCATGGCCTCCTGCATGACCGCCATCTGGCAGGCCTCATCGGCGCCGCAGGCCGCCATCTTCGCTTCCATCTCCTTGCCGAACTGTTCGAGTCCGGCGTCGTCCATCTGCCCCTGCATCTTCGTCGTGGTCTGCTCCATGGCCGTCGTATCTCCGGCCATCGCCTGGCCGGTGGCGAGATCGCCGCGCAACCTGGAGGCTGCCTTCAGCACGCAGCTGCCCGTGAAGGAATGATCGATCGCGCTCGTCCGGATATCGCTCTTGCCCTTGGACGTCGCGGTCACCGTGACCTTGACGGTGATCTTGCCGCCGTCCGGCACGGGCTCGGCCCCCAGGGCCGGCGTCGACAACGCAGCCGCCACGGCCAGCCAGGAGCTGCCGGCCAGCAGAACGATCCTTCTCATGATGACCCCCAGGCAACGAATCCCCGCCGAACCTTCGGCGACGCCCTCGCCGCCGTCAAGACACCGGATGCGGCGGTAGTGTCCTAATTTGATCTTTGGCCGCTCGTCGCGAGCCAAACGCCGCCGACTAATCCTGCAGCGCCCGCCATGGCAGCAGATAGCAAGACTTGAAGTCCTTTACCGTCAGTACTCAACCCAACTGTGTAGTAGCCGGGCCACACTGCCAGCACAGGCCCAACCACGATCAACAGCGGCAGGGCAAGAACAACAGCACTTACGAATGCCAAGGTGATGCCTCCCACAAGTCTTCCGCGATGCGCCACAGGCCCCTCACTTGCTGGTCTGCTCTACCAATTCCTCAAGTGACCATAGCCGATTGCTGACGCCAGCGGCCATTGCCGACGTGGTGCCATTAAGCAATTGCCTTTCCGTACCTCCAGTGTCACCCGGCGAAAGCCGGGGTCCATATTCCAGAAGCCTGTGTTTATAGGCCCCGGCTTTGGCCGGGGTGACAGCGGAGATTGTGGTTTCCGAAGGTCCCTCGTCTCTCCTGCGGATATGTGCGCTACGGCCTTTCCAGAGTCGCTGATCGCCTCCGCGACTCCGCCCATACATCTGTGTTAATCCGTGTTCATCTGTGGTTTCATCCACGGGGCACCACCGAGTCTGGAGTGTGAAATCCTGCCATGACGACACTGGCTCGCGATATCGCTGCACATTCCCAGCAGGACAAGCTAGCCGTCCTGCGCGCCCTCGAGCAGAAGGTGCTGTGGCTGTCCTCCTGGATGATCCACAACGCCAATCACCTGCGCGAGAACCGCGACGGCCTCAAGGTCGGCGGGCATCAGGCCTCGAGCGCGTCGGTCGCCACCATCATGACGGCGCTCTATTTCGACGTGCTCCGGCCGCACGACCGGGTCGCCGTGAAGCCGCATGCCAGCCCGGTGTTCCACGCCATCCAGTACCTGTTCGGCAAGCAGACGCGCGAGCGGCTGGAG
>DATIXH010000013.1:0-2962 GCA_035518775.1 Candidatus Acidiferrum sp. | reverse complement strand
CCGATGCGTTGTGCGGGCACGCCGATCTCCTTCGCCAGCCGGTAGTTGCTCATGCCCAGCGGCTTGAGGAACTCCTCGGCCAACATTTCGCCGGGCGACACTGGTTTGAGTTTCCTGCTCATGTCGATCTCCGTCAGTGATAGTCCACGATCTCGACGTCTTCGGCATCCGCGCCCGTCCAGCGAAAGCAGATGCGGAACTGATCGTTCACGCGGATGCTCCACTGGCCCGCGCGATCGCCCTTCAGTTGCTCCAGGCGGTTCGCCGGTGGCGCGCGCAGATCCTCGATGCGTCGAGCCAGGTCGATTTGCTTAAGCTTGCGAAGCGCCGGGCGCTCGATATTGGCGAAGCGTGCGACGCGGCGCAGCCCGAACAAGGCCTGTGTCTCGGCACACTTGAACGTCTTGATCGCCACTTCTACAATGATAGTAACGCGATGCGTGACTATCGTCAACCGCCGCAAAGATTCCCTATCGAGTCAGCCTACGTTGGGATGGCCTCTGCGGCGTGCCAGTCATTGAGGCAACCTCCGGCGTCCGCAGTGCCCCGCGGCTTCGCACGCCGCACGGCAATCGAGGCACAGCCGTCCGGTGGCGCCTTCGAGAGCACCGCGCGGTGCCGCGCTTCCGCCTCAATCCAATCGGCGACCGCTTGCCAGCCAGCTCTCAGCAGGGCGTCGCTCTTGGCCACGTAGTGCCCCAGCGTCACGTCCCCTGCCACCGTGTGATTCATCATCCGCTTGAGCACTGCTGCCGAAATCAGCCCTTCGGCCACGCTGGCGAACGTCGCTCTGACGCCATGTCGGCCAGCGACTTCTTGGTCTTGACGATCGGGGCACGACATGGGCGTGGGCACACTGCTGCCCTAACGAGCAACTGCGCCGCGAGCGTCGGCGCGAGCGCTTCGAGCTGGTGTTCTTCAGTCCCGCCTCCGAGCCCGGCGCCCGGCTCGGTCCGAAGACGGTGCGTTATCTGCTCGCCGAGATGGCGCGGCGCGGCATCCGCACCCACCTCGGCCACAAGCTGCAGCGCTTCGACGCGGACAAGGTGGTGACCGAAGGCGGCGCATTCGCCGCCGACCTGATTCTCTTCATGCCCGGCATGACCGGCAACGCGTGGTTCGACGCGACCGACCTGCCGCGCTCGGCCGGCGGCCTGTTGCGCGCGGACGCGCAGTGCCGCGTGCCGGGCTTTCCGCGCGTCTGTGTGGCCGGCGACTCCGCCAGCTTCCCCGGCCCGGACTGGATGCCCAAGCAGGCGCACATGGCCGATCTGCAGGCCGCCGCCGCCGCGGCCAACCTGCTGGCCGACCTGCAAGGCCGGCCGTCGCAGCAGGGCTTCAAGGTCGAGCTCGTCTGCATCGTCGACGCGCTCGACCACGGCACGCTCGTGTGGCGCACGCCCGAGCGCAACTGGCTGCTGCCATCGAGCCGCCTGATGCACTGGGCCAAGCGGGCGTTCGAGTGGCGCTACCTGCGGCGGTACCGCTGAAGAACAGTGGGGTCGACGTCAATCGTCGGTGCCGCCACTGTCTGCGACTGGCCTTCAGTCGTGGTCATTTGAAGCGTGGCGGTGGGTACACGCAATGGTTCCGGCGTGGTCGCAGACGAAAAAGGCAGACTGTTTGCCGAATGGTCGCCGACCGAACTGGATCGGATGCCCAATCCGTGAAGGCTTTGTCGCGCGACCTGACCGCTCCGAGCATGCGCACGGTCAGCGCCGCCATCTCGCGTCCTCAGATCTCCCACGCAGCTCGTCTCAGGACGATGGTAGGGACCCGAAAGTCTTGGGACTTTGCTGAGATTCAGGGCTGTCCGCACCCTTCGCCGCTTTGCACGCCGCGCGGCAACCAAAGCAACATTGCATGGTAGCGCCTTCAACTGCGCCGCGCACGGCTGCGCCTCGGCAGTCCAATTTGCCACCGCCTGCCACCCTGACAGGCTCGCAACTTCAGCTCACCCGGTGCGCGTTGTTCTTGCGCGCACAGGCGTCGAGCCACGAACCGGAGCGTCTGAATGCGCATCGACATAGGCGTCGAGCAAGCGACGAATCATCCGCTGATACTGTGTGTCGCTTCTGGAAGCCGCGGACTTGAAGAACTCGACGCTCTTCTTGCTGAGCGTGATGGTGATCTTGACATCTTCGTCCCGAAACGCCAGCTCCTCCGGAGAAGGAAGAAAGTCTCGGATGATCTTTGGATTTCCCATCGGCTCATTCGTGTACTTGATTTTCCCGCTCATAGATGACCTTTCCCTTGCGCCAGTAGCCGGCACCAAATATGCGAACGACGCCCAAGCGGTGAGTGAATCGAACGGTCAGCACACCTTCGCCGACACGCCCGAAGCAAAAGTACCGCGGCTCCTTGGTGCTGTGCCTTGTGTCTTCAGCGATGACGCGGTGCGGATCGGCAAAGGCATATTGGGCCAGCACAAACGGCACCCGTGCTTCGCTTGGTTTTCCGCATCCTTGCGTACGTCCCATTCGAAGCTCGGCTGTGCCATGCAATCACTCTACAGCAACAACGAACTTTCTGCCATACTTACGTATGGTTGATTGTATGGCTACTTGGATTCGCTCGGGCAAAGGCAGCTATGGCGTCGGTCTTCGCCGTGAAGCCCCCGTATCGTGATACCCACCCCAGGCTACGTCGATGCGACCTCTGCAACGTGGCGAGACAGGTCATCGACGTCTCCAGCGTTCTCATCGTCTCGCGGCTGCGCGCGCGATGCGGCGATCGGCGCAATGCCGCCCGGTGACGCCCTCGAGTGCGCCGCGCACCGCTGCGCCTCGATCCAATCGGCCGCCGCCTGCCACCCTGCACGCAGCTGCGCGTCGCCCTTGGCCACGTAGTGCCCCAGCGTCACGTCCGCTGCCACCGCGTGGTTCATCATCCGCTTGAGCACCGCCGCGGAGACCAGGCCTTCGGCGACGCTCGCAACGTCGCCCTCAAACCATGCCCCTGC
>DATIXH010000012.1:0-3518 GCA_035518775.1 Candidatus Acidiferrum sp. | reverse complement strand
CCAGACCTAGTACCCTGTCCGAGTCCGCGCTTACGCAATGTCAGGGGTGGTTTGCCGGAAGGCGCGCGACGAATGGGAACTTCAGATGGCGCGTAAGAAGATCGCTCTGATCGGCGCAGGACAAATCGGCGGCACGCTGGCGCTGCTCGTCGGCCTCAAGCATCTCGGCGATATCGTGCTGTTCGACATCATCGAAGGCACGCCGCAAGGCAAGGCGCTCGACATCGTGCAGGCCGGGTCGGTCGAAGACTTCGATGCGAATATTCTCGGCACCAACAACTACGACGACATCAAGGGCGCCGACGTCGTGATCGTCACCGCCGGCGTGCCGCGCAAGCCTGGCATGAGCCGCGACGATCTGCTCGGCATCAATGCGAAGGTCGTGCGCGAGGTCGGCGCCGCCATCAAGAAGAATTGCCCGAAGGCCTTCGTCATCGTCATCACCAATCCGCTCGACGCCATGGTGTGGGTGATGCGCGAGGCTTGCGGCCTGCCGCACAACATGGTCGTGGGCATGGCCGGCGTGCTCGACAGCGCGCGCTTCCGCACCTTCCTCGCGCAGGAGTTCAAGGTCTCCGTCGAGGACGTGACGGCCTTCGTGCTCGGCGGTCACGGCGACACCATGGTGCCGCTGGTGCGCTACTCGACGGTGGCGGGCATCCCGCTCCCGGACCTCATCAAGATGGGCTGGACGACGAAGGAACGACTCGACGCGATCGTGCAACGCACGCGCGACGGCGGCGCCGAGATCGTCGGCCTGCTGAAGACCGGCTCGGCGTTCTACGCGCCGGCCTCCTCGGCCATCCAGATGGCCGAGTCATTTCTCTTGGACAAGAAACGCGTGCTTCCCTGCGCCGCCCATCTCAAGGGCGAGTACGGGGTGAAAGATCTCTACGTCGGTGTACCGGTCGTCCTCGGAGCCGGCGGCGTGGAGAAGGTGGTCGAGATCGAGCTGGACGCGTCTGAAAAGGCGATGTTCGACAAATCGGTCTCGGCCGTAAGGGGCCTCATCGATGTGGTGAGGAACTTGTAGAGAGGAGAGCTTGATGAAGAAGACTCGTAGGACCACCAAGGCTGCGGCCAAGAAGGCGACCAAGAAGGCGGCGCCGAAGAAGAAGGCCGCAAAGAAGAAGGCCAAGAAGAAGTAGCTCCGTACCGGAGTAGTTTCTGACGGCCTGCGGCGGCGGTTACCCGACGTACTCACGGAATTGAGGGGGCTTCTTGCACCGCCCTCCGAAGCTGGTAGATTAGCGCCGCGCTTCGGCGGGGCGCGCCGGGTACCGCCGCCACTCGCATAATCTTGCGGCAGGTCGATGAACATACACGAGTATCAGGCCAAGGGCCTGATGGCCAAATTCGGTGTCGCCGTTCCGCGCGGCGCCGTTGCCTATAGCGCAGAAGAGGCCGAAGCGGCCGCCCGCACCCTCGGGGGGTCGGTGTGGGCCGTGAAGGCGCAGATCCATGCCGGCGGCCGCGGCAAGGCCGGCGGCGTCAAGATCGCCAAATCCGCCGCCGAAGTGCGCGACCTCGCCGGCAAGATGATCGGCATGACCCTGGTCACCAAGCAGACCGGGCCGGCGGGCAAGGAAGTGAAGCGCGTCTACGTCGAGACCGGCTGCGACATCAAGCGTGAGCTCTATCTGGGCATGCTGATCGACCGCGCCACCGCGCGGGTCACGGTCATGGCCTCGGCCGAGGGCGGCGTCGACATCGAGGAGGTGGCCGCCACCCATCCCGAGAAGATCATCAAGGTCGCCATCGATCCCGCGACCGGGCTCATGCCGCACCATGCCCGCCGCATCGCCTACGGCCTCGGTCTCGAGGGCGCCCAGGTGGGATCGGCGGTGAAGTTCATGACCGCCATGTACAAGGCCTTCCTCGAGCTCGACGCCAGCGTGGTCGAGATCAACCCGCTGATCGTCACCGGCAGCGGCGAGGTGCTGGCGCTCGACGCCAAGATGAACTTCGACGACAACGGCCTGTTCCGCCAGAAGGAGGTCGCGGATCTGCGCGACGAGGACGAGGAGGATCCGGCCGAGGTCGAGGCCGGCAAGCACGGCCTCAACTACATCAAGCTCGACGGCAGCATCGGCTGCATGGTCAACGGCGCCGGCTTGGCGATGGCGACCATGGACATCATCAAGCTCTATGGCGGCGCGCCCGCGAACTTCCTTGACGTCGGCGGCGGCGCCACCAAGGAGCGCGTGACCGCCGCCTTCAAGATCATCCTGTCCGACCCCAACGTCGAGGGCATCCTGGTGAACATCTTCGGCGGCATCATGCGCTGCGACGTCATCGCCGAGGGCGTGGTCGCGGCGGCGCGCGAGATCAGCCTGCAGGTGCCGCTGGTCGTCCGGCTCGAGGGCACGAACGTCGAGCTCGGCAAGAAGATCCTGCGCGAATCCAACCTTCCCATCCTGTCGGCGGAGAATCTCGCCGACGCCGCCGAGAAGGTGGTCAAAGCCATCGGCGAGGCCGGCTGATGGCTGTCCTCGTCAACGCCGACACCAAGGTCATCTGCCAGGGCTTCACCGGCGCCCAGGGCACCTTCCACTCCGAGCAGGCGATCGCCTACGGCACCAAGATGGTGGGCGGCGTCACGCCGGGCAAAGGCGGCACGACCCATCTCGACCTGCCGGTCTTCGACACCGTCGACGAGGCGGTGCGCAAGACCGGCGCGACCGCGACGGCGATCTACGTGCCGCCGCCCTTCGCCGCCGACGCCATCCTGGAGGCGGTCGATGCCGGCCTGCAACTGGTGGTCTGCATCACCGAGGGCATCCCCGTGCTCGACATGGTCCGGGTGAAGCGGGCGCTCCAGGGCTCGAAGACGCGCCTCATCGGCCCCAACTGCCCCGGCGTCATCACGCCCGAGGCCTGCAAGATCGGTATCATGCCCGGCCATATCCACACGCGGGGCAAGATCGGCATCGTCTCCCGCTCGGGCACCTTGACCTACGAGGCGGTGGCGCAGACGACGGCGGCGGGGTTGGGCCAGTCGACCTGCATCGGCATCGGCGGCGACCCCGTGAACGGCACGAACTTCGTCGACTGCCTGGAATTGTTTCTCGGCGATGACGAGACCCAGGGCATCATCATGATCGGAGAGATCGGCGGCTCCGCCGAGGAGGACGCGGCGGCGTTCCTCAAGTCCGCGAAGAAGAAAAAACCCGTCGTCGGCTTCATCGCCGGCGTGACCGCGCCGCCCGGCCGCCGTATGGGCCATGCGGGCGCCATCATTTCCGGAGGCAAGGGCTCGGCCGGCGACAAGATCGCGGCTATGCGCAATGCAGGCATTACCGTAGCGGACTCGCCGGCCAGCCTCGGCAGCACCATGTTAAAGGTCCTGCAGCGCTAACCTGGCGTTAAGCCGGAGGTTACAGATTTGCGGCGTCCTGCCGCACCGGAGTGAGTGGATCAGCCATGCAACAGATCGATCCCACCATCTTGTCGGGCCCCAACGCGCCCTTCATCGCCGAGCTCTACGCCCGCTACGTCGAGGATCCCGCGTCCGTCGA
>DATIXH010000011.1:0-2281 GCA_035518775.1 Candidatus Acidiferrum sp. | reverse complement strand
ACCGGCTGACCGGCGAAGTCTGGCAGGCGCAGATCTTCGTGGCGGTGATGGGCGCCTCCAACTTCAGCTACGCGGAGGCCACCTGGACGCAAGGTCTGGCGGATTGGATCGGCGCCCATACCCGCGCCTTCGCGGCCATCGACGGGGTCCCCAATCTGATCGTGCCGGACAACGCCAAGGTGGCGGTGATCAAGGCCTGTCTCTACGACCCGCAGGTCAACCGCACCTATGCCGAGATGGCGGCACACTACGACACCGCCATCCTGCCGACCCGACCGCGCAAGCCGCGTGACAAGGCGAAGGTCGAGGCCGGCGTCCTGATCGTCGAGCGCTGGCTGCTGGGGCGGCTGCGGAACCGGCGGTTCTACAGCCTGGCCGAAGTGAACGAGGCGATCGGCGCGCTGCTCGTCTACCTGAACGAGGAACGGTCGATCCGCCGGCTGGGCGTCACCCGGCGGCAGCTGCACGAGGAGCTCGATCGGCCGGCCCTGAAGCCCCTGCCCTTGGAGCCTTACGTATTTGCCGAGTGGCGCGCCCGCCGGATCGGCGTCGACTATCACGTCGACGTCGACGGCCATTATTACAGCGTCCCCTATCGGTTCGCCCGAGAGCAGGTGGAGGTGCGCCTGACCGGCGCGACCCTCGAGGTCTTCCGCAAGGGCGAGCGGATCGCCGCGCATCTGCGGTGCAGCGGCAACCGCAAGCACACCACCGTCCCCGAGCACATGCCCTCCAGCCATCGCCGTCATGCCGACTGGACGGTCGAGCGCATCCGGCAGGAAGCCGCCGGCATCGGGCCGTCGACGGCGTTGCTCTGCGAAGTGATCTTGGAAAACCGGCCGCATCCCGAGCAGGGCTTCCGCGCCTGCCTCGGCATCATCCGGCTCGGCAAGCCGTTCGGGGTGGCGCGGCTGGAGGCCGCCGCCAGCCGCGCGCTGGAGATCGGCGCCAGAACCTATGGCTCGGTCAGATCCATCCTCGAGAACAACCTCGATCGTCAGGCCGCGCATCGGCGCACCGCGGACGGCGTGACGATCCTCCACCCCAACATCCGCGGTGCGCGCTACTACAACTGAGAGGACCGATGCCGACCCATCCGACCCTCGATCAGCTCAACCACCTGGGCCTCTACGGCATGGCCAAGGCGTTCGGCGAGATCATCACCTCGGCCGACACCGCGACGCTGACCCATGCCGAATGGCTCGCTCTTCTGCTCGACCGGGAGATGACCTATCGCTACGACAAGAAACTCGCCGGCCGGCTGCGCTCCGCTCGGCTCCGTCACCAAGCGGTCGTCGAGGATGTCGATTACCGATCGCCGCGTGGCCTCGACCGCACCCTGTTCCAGAAGCTGATCGTCGGCGACTGGATCGAGGCGCACGACAATTTGCTGATGTGTGGCCCGACCGGCACCGGCAAGAGTTGGCTCGTCTGTGCCCTCGGCCATAAGGCCTGCCGCGACAATCGCTCGGTCCTCTATCAGCGCGTGCCCAAGCTGTTCAACGATCTGGCGCTCGCCCGCGGGGACGGTCGCTACCCTCGTGTGCTGAGGGCACTGGGCGGTGTCCAGTTGCTGATCCTCGACGACTGGGGCCTCGAGCCCCTCGATCCGCAGGCGCGCCATGATCTTCTCGAGATCCTGGAGGACCGCTACGGCCGGCGCTCGACCATCGTCACCAGCCAATTGCCCGTCGCCAAATGGCACGATGTCATCGGCGACCCGACCTACGCCGACGCCATCCTCGACCGTCTCGTCCACAACGCCCACCGCGTCGATCTCACCGGTGACTCCCTGCGTCGCAAACGACCTTCGAAAACCACTACGGACAATTGACGCCGGCACCCGCACGGTGCCAGAAAATCACCCGCCAGCGAGGCATCCGCCCTGGGCGACATCATGTCGGAATCCCGGGCGACATCATCTCGGAATGCCCGGGCGGCTTCAGCGGAATCAGCATCCCGGCGATTGTGGCGTCCGCTTTCGGCCACCCGTCGCGTCGGCAAAGTGGCGCGAAAAGGCGACTCTGTTCGAGCCTCGCGAAGCGATTTACTTCGTGTTGGTGCCTACAGGGACTCATCGTTGGCGCCCAAAAGTAGCCGCGACGGCGCTCGGAGTAAGCCCCGCCGGCTGTCGCGGTTACTTCTGGCCGGGATCGTGACTCACGACTGAAATCACTGGCGGGCATGCGCCGGACGGCACGTGCCGACGTTTAGGCAGGATTCAGAAAGCCTCCACGTCGGTCATCAGGTCAATGGCGCCGAGGAGAGCCCGCCGACACGG
>DATIXH010000010.1:0-10428 GCA_035518775.1 Candidatus Acidiferrum sp. | reverse complement strand
GCCCTGGATTCCCGCTTTCGCGGGAATGACAGCCAGAGGTGACGGCCGGGGAGGCTGCGGGCCAGATCGCAAGTCGCCTCACCCCGCCAGGTGCAGCAGGCCGTTGCCGGCCGCCACCAGCAGGGCGGCCAGGATGCGCCGCCGGCCGAACGGCTCGCCCAGCAGCACCGTGCCGATGATCGCGGCCAGGATCACGCTGGTCTCGCGCAGTGCCGAGACATGCGCCAGCGGCGCCCGCCCCATGGCCCAGATCACGATGCCGTAGCCGAGCGCCGACAGCAGTCCGCCGACGATCGCCCAGGTCAGGTGCGGGCGGAAGCTGGCGACGATCCGCCCGCGCCGCAGCCACAGCCCGGCCAGCATCACCGGAAAGGCGTCGATCGACAGCAGCCACAGGATGTAGCTGGTCGATTCGCCGGCGCGCCGCACGCCGATGCCGTCGGCGATCGAATAGAGCGCGATCGTGATCGAGGTGGCGAGGGCGAAGCCGATGGCCTTCAGCTCCTCCTCGCGCGGCAGCTTGCCGGGCGCCGCCAGGCTCATGATGCCGGCCGAGGCGATGATGACGCCGGCCCACTCCGGCAGCGACATCCTCTCGTCGGCGAAGGCCCAGGCGCCGAGCGCGATCATCAGCGGCGCCGCCCCGCGCGCGATCGGATAGACCTGCGACAGCGCGCCGAAGCGGTAGGCGTTGATCAGCGTCACGTAGTAGACGCCGTGCACAGCCAGCGACAGCGCCAGGAACGGCCAGGAGGCCGGCGCCGGCAGCGGAATGAACAGCAGGAACGGCAGGCAGGGCACGCCGGCGAAGAACATCACCAGGCACTGCATCACCAGCTTGTCGCTGCCGGCCTTGATCAGCGCGTTCCAGCTGGCATGCATGACCGCCGCCGCCAGCACGAGCAGGGTGATGAGGGGGGACATCGGAAGGCTACATGCCGAGCGTCGTGGCTATCGGGTTAACCGCAGCGACGCAGAGGCGCAGAGAAGAGCGGGATCACAGATGAACACGGATCGGAATGGATGATAGGCTTGTAGGGGCGGCCCCACGGGGCCGCCCTCCATCGTGCGACGGCTCGAGGGCGACCACGTGGGGTCGCCCCCACACTCTGCGTCTTCGCGTGTTTGTGGTTCGAAATCACCGTAGCCTGCGAAGATTCTCGAGGCCGGTAGTGGAGATGGAGCCGGACGCGCCGAGGGCGCAACAATCCTTATCCGTGTTCATCTGCTTTTTTATTCTTCTCTGCGTCTCTGCGTCTCCGCGGTGAATCTTCTTATGACGGTAGACCCCCGCCGGCGCGAAATGTGTGGCGGACGTCGCGGATCGGCGGAGAGCGAATCAGCGGCCCGTATCCGCCAGCCGCTGCAGGACGAAATTCCGCGCGCTGCGGGCGATCGCCAGCACGATGCGGCGCTGGCGCCAGGGCGTCTGCGGGTAGTCCAGCATGTTGCGGTCGGCGTCGTAGGCCGCCAGCTCGTAGCCGCGGTCATCGAGCCAGTCGGACAGGATCTCCGGCGTCGCGCCGAAATCGGTCAGCGCCGGATCGACGGCGACGAGCAGCGCCGGCGGGTTGCCCTTCTTGAGCTGCGCCTCGGTGCCGCGCAGGGCGTTCAACTCGTAGCCCGCGATGTCCAGATACATCAGCACGTATTTGCGCTTGCCGATGAACTTCTCGAGCTGCACCTGCTCGATGCCGAGCACCCGGTTGGCGAGCTCGCGCGGCAGCGGCGGCCGCCGCCGGCCCGACTTGCTGGTGCCGTCGATGAAGCGGCCGAGCCCGGCCGTCTGCCCGGCCATCAGGGCATGCACGACGATCACCGACTTGAGGTTCGCGGCCGCGATCTTCTCGACCAGGATGGCGCGCATGCTCGGGCTCGGCTCGAAGGCGTCGACCCGCCCCGGCGGTCCCACCACCTTGGCGGCCGGGATGGAGCGCTGCCCGATATTGGCCCCGATATCCAGCACGGCGTCGCCCACGCGCAGAAAGCGCTGCATGAACTGGAGATTGTGATGCTCCGCATCGCCCTCGTAGCGCACGGTGCGCGCGGGCGGGATGGGGGTCTGCGGATGCTGCGGCTCGGCGGCATTCTCGCTCGACCAAAGCCCGAGCCGCCGCAGCGCGCCGCGCAGCGGCTTGCGTTCGTCCTCGTCGTGGTGGTCGCGGCCCTTCGGGTGCCGCGTCGACTGCGGTGTTGCCATGCCCTTCTCGCCGGCTCCTTATTGACTGCGGGCGCCGTTCTTCCCCTGTGCGCCCAATCTAGGCCCCGCCGCGCCGCTGTCCATAGGAAAAATCGGACTCCTACGCCAGCCCCATCAGCGAGCGCGCGAAGCTCTCGGCCTCGAACGGCTTCAGGTCCTCGGCGCCTTCGCCCACGCCGATGGCATGCACGGGCAGCTTGAAGCGCTCGGCCAGCGCTACCACCACGCCGCCCCGGGCCGTGCCGTCGAGCTTGGTGACCACGAGCCCGGTCACGTCGGTCATCTGCCGGAAGATCTCGACCTGCTGGTGCGCGTTCTGCCCGGTGGTGGCGTCGAGCACCAGCAGGCAGTCCTGCGGCGCCGTCGGGTCGAGCTTGCGAATCACCCGGATGATCTTCTGCAGGCCGGCCATCAGGTCGGCCTTGTTGTGCAGCCGCCCGGCGGTGTCGATCAGCAGCACGTCGGCGCCCTCGTCCCGGGCCTTGGCCAGCGCGTCATAGGCGAGACCCGCGGCATCGGCGCCGGTCTCGCGCGCCACCACGGTTGCGCCGGCCCGTTCCCCCCAGATCTTCAGCTGCTCGATGGCCGCGGCGCGGAACGTGTCCCCGGCCGCCAGCATCACCGTGCGGCCCTCCTCGCGGAAGCGCTGCGCCAGCTTGCCGATCGTCGTGGTCTTGCCCGTGCCGTTGACGCCGACGACGAGAATCACATGCGGCTTCTTCGCGGGATCGACCACCAGCGGCCGCGCCACCGGCTGCAGGATCGCCGCGATCTCCTGCGCCAGCACGCCGCGCACTTCCTCCGGTGCGATCTCCTGGTCGAAGCGCGTCTTGGCGAGTCCGGCGGTGAGCTTCGCCGCCGTCGCCGGACCGAGGTCGCCGGCGATCAGCAGCTCCTCCAGTTCGTGGAGCGCCGCCTCGTCCAGCCGCCGCTTCGTGAAGATGCCGGCGATCCCGGTCGCCAGCTTGCTCGACGACCGGCTGAGGCCGTCGCGCAGCCGCGCCAGCCACCCGCGCTTGGGCGCGGCCTCGCTCCCGCTGTCGGTCATGCGCCCGAAGAGCCCTTACGCAGAGCGGCCGTATTTGAGTTTGTCACCGCCGCTTTCGCACCTGGGTATGCACAGATCTCTTGCGGCGACGCGCGGTCACTCAACAGCGTCCCCTCTCCCCCAAGGCAGGGCAATCGCATATGACGTCTTTTGGCACGCGGAGACGCGGAGGCGCAGGGGTTCGCCGAGACGCATTCGCTGCGTCGCTTGCAGGGGCGCGCAGCGCGCGCCCGGCGAGCGACGAAACCCGGTTGGCTGAGCAACGGCGCCACGGGCGCGCGCAGCGCGCCCCTACAAGAGTTGCATCGAAGACTATTGCGCAGGCACGCACGCGACGACCTCCGCGCCTCCGCGTGCAAAATACTTCTGCGCCGCAGCACGCACGTCATAGGCGATTGCCCTGCCCCCAAGGGGAGAGGGGACTCTGTAGGACGATCCTGCGTCGGAAGCGGATTGCGCGCATACCCAAGCGCGAAGGCGGAGGTCCAGGGCAAGTGGTAGAGCGGTTGCCCTCGATGGCCGCTTTCGCGGGAATGACAGCACAAATATCTCGCGATCAGCGATTCCTGCCGAAGCGCTTCATACATCGGGAGCCATCACAACTCCGGTGTCATGCCGGTGAAAGCCGGCATCCCTGGTCGCGGGCCTGTGGTTATGGATACCGGCTTTCGCCGGTATGACACGCGAAGCGGGCTGATGGTTCCCGTCGTGCTGAACATCCTCCGCGCGCCCGACAAGTTCGCTGTCGCCGGCGCCGGTGATACGCGCCGTCACGATGCTGCCGATTGGCGCTTCGCCCTCCAGCCGCACCGGCGCGAAGTGCTCGCAGTGGCCCGTGGCCGTCCCATCGCCGCTCTTCTCCACCAGCACGCGGCTGTCGCGACCGATGCGGCTCGCGAAGAACCGCCGGCGCGCGTCGTCGCCGGCCGCCCGCAGCCGTGCCGCCCGCTCGCGCCGCAGCGCGCCCGCCACCTGCGGCATGCGCGCCGCGGGCGTGCCCCGGCGCGCCGAATAGGGGAAGACATGCAGGAAGGCGAGGCCGCACTCCTCGACCAGCCGCAGCGTGTTCTCGAACATCGCAGCGGTCTCCGTCGGGAACCCCGCGATGAGATCGGCGCCCAGCACGACGTCCGGCCGCGCCGCGCGCAGCCGCTCGCCGAGCGCGATGGTGTCGCCCCGGCTGTGCCGGCGCTTCATGCGCTTCAGGATCAGGTCGTCGCCGGATTGCAGGCTGAGATGGAGATGCGGCATCAGCCGCGGCTCGCTGCCGATGAGACGCACCAGCTCGTCGTCGACCTCGACCGGATCGAGCGAGGAGAGCCGCAGCCGCGGCAGCTCCGGCACCTGCGCCAGCAGGCGCCGCACCATCTGGCCGAGCGCCGGCTTCCCCGGGAGGTCGCCGCCATAGGCGGTGATGTCCACGCCGGTCAGCACGACCTCGCGCGTGCCGCCTTCGACCAGCGCGCGCACCTGCTGCACGATCTCGCCGATGGGCACGCTGCGGGTGGGACCGCGGCCGAACGGGATGATGCAGAAGGTGCAGCGATGGTCGCAGCCCTGCTGCACCTGCAGGAAGGCGCGCGTACGCTCGCCGAAGCCGGCGACCAGATGCCCGGCGGTCTCGCGCACGCCCATGATATCGTCGACGACGATGCGCGCGGCCGCGCCGTCGGCCAGGCGGCGGAAGCTCTCGGCTTGCAGCTTCTCGGCATTGCCGAGCACGTGATCGACCTCGGGCATGGCGGCATAGGCCACGGGATCGATCTGGGCCGCGCAGCCCGTCACGATGATGCGCGCGTCCGGCCGCTCGCGCCGCGCCCGCCGGATCGCCTGGCGCGCCTGCCGCTCGGCCTCGGCCGTCACGGCGCAGGTATTGACGATGACGGCGTCGCCGAGCCCGGCGGCGCCGGCATGGCCGCGCATCACCTCGGACTCGAACGCGTTCAGCCGGCAGCCGAAGGTGAGAATCTCGGGCGCGGTCACGCCGCGCCTCGCAGCAGCGACTCGTCGAGCACGCCGCTGAAGCTCGTCGCCACCGGCCCGGTCATGCGCACATGGCTGTCGGCCGTCCATTCGATCTCCAGCGTGCCGCCGTCGAGGATGACGTCGGCCTTGCGCGCCGCGAGGCCGCGCCGCGCCGCCGCCACGAGCGTCGCGCAGGCGCCGGTGCCGCAGGCGCGGGTGATGCCGACGCCGCGCTCCCAGACGCGCATGCGGATGCGCGTCGGCGACAGCACGGTCGCCGCCTCGATATTGCAGCGCTCGGGAAACAGCGGGTGGTGCTCGAGCTGCGGCCCGAGCGTCTTCAAGTCGATCGCCTCGGCGTCCGGCACGAAGAACACGGCATGGGGGTTGCCGATATTCACCCCAACGGGATCGCTGAGCGGCCCGAGCGTCAGATCGAGATGCAGCGTATCCATGGCGCGGGCGAGCGGGATCTCCCGCCAGTCCAGCCGCGCCGGCCCGAAATCGACGGCGACCCGGCCGCCGCCGGCATCCTCCGCCAGCAGGACGCCGGCGACCGTATCGATGGCCACCTTGCTCTTGCCCTGCTCCCGCATCAGCAGCTGCGCCACGCAGCGGGTGGCATTGCCGCAGGCCTCGACCTCGCCGCCGTCGGCATTGCGGATCTGCATGGCGGCATCGGTGCGGCCGTTCTTGGGCCGCTCGATGACGATGAACTGGTCGCAGCCCACCCCGGTCTTGCGGTCGGCCACGGCCCGCGCCTGCGCGTCGCTCAGGGTCAAAGGCTCCGTGCGGGCATCGATGACCACGAAGTCATTGCCCAAGCCGTGCATCTTGATGAAGGCGCGCCCGCTCATGGCCGGGTTATAAGGCCGCCCCGGCGACGGAGTCCACCGTCGCCGCCAACCGAAAAACTGTGAGCTAGATCACACTTCCGGCGTTCTGCGGGCGCTAGCCTGCCCGGACAATGACGTAAGAACGGCCGCTGCCGGGTCGACAGGAACCGGCGGCGTCGGGCGGCGGGAACCCCAAACGCCTCAACCTCCCGCTGCCGCGTCGCCGCCGGGATCGCCGTCGAAGGCCGCGGCAGACTGGACCTCGCCGGATCGGGCTCGCCGCATGGCTGGCGCCGGTACTGGCATGGAGCCGTCGGTCGGCCGGCGTTCCCCCTGATCCCGCCGCTGCCGACGGCTCCCGCTCTTCCCGCCGATTTTCGCTCTTTTTCGGTCCAGATCGGGCCGAGAATGCTTTCGCGGCCCCCGCTTCGGACCGAAAGTGGTCAACGTCATGTCATTGAAATGAAAGGTTGATTTTTTGATCCATGGGGTCGTTTTGCAGAATCGCATAGGTCGGCATTATTGCACCGCCCAGCCCTGACCCCGTCCGCGGCCCTCTGCTAGAAACCTCCCCATGGCCGAGGTCGCAATCAGCAGGGCGGAGCGTTGGCGCGGCGTGGCCGCCGCCACCGGCTGCATCTCCATCGTCGGGCTGATGACCGGCCTGGTCTGGCCGTTGCTGGCGCTGCGGCTGGACGCCCAGGGCGTCCCCAGCCGGCTCATCGGCCTCAACTCGTCCGTCCATGCGCTCGCCATCGTCGCCGGCTCGCTGGTCGCCCCGCGGCTCGTCGGCCGGCTCGGGCTGGTCAACACGCTCTATGCCTGCATCGCCGCCGCGGTCGCGGCCCTCCTGCTGCTGCCGCTCTTCCCCAACGTCTACGCCTGGTTCCCGATCCGCTTCGCCCTCGGCGCCGCCACCTCCACCATCTTCGTGGCCGGCGAGACCTGGATCATCCACGTCGCCCCGCCGGAGCGGCGGGGCCGCATCGTCGGCATCTTCGGCTTCGTCTGGGCGGCCTGCTTCGCCGCCGGCCCGCTGGTGATCGGCCTGACCGGCATCGCCGGCTGGACGCCCTTCGTGGTCGCCGTCGGCATCGCGCTGCTCGGCGCCCTGCCGCTGCCGCTGGCCCAGGGCGGCGCGATCAGCCTGGCGCCCGTCGGCCGCATCGATATCCGCCGCCTGATCCGGGCCGGGCCGGCGACCCTGCTGGCGGTTTTCCTGCTGGCGGTGTTCGACTCGGTGAACGACTCGTTCCTGCCGCTCTACGGCCTGCGCAGCGGCCTGGGCGAGCCGGCCGCCGTGACCGTGCTGACCGTCGTGCTGGCCGGCACGACGGTCGTGCAGGTCCCCATCGGCTGGCTGGCCGACCATGTCGATCGCCGCCGGCTGCTGATCGCCATTCCGATGGGGTCCGTGCTGATGCTGGCGCTCCTGCCGTTCGCGATCGCGTCGCCCTGGCTGCTCTGGCCGGTGGCGCTGCTCTACGGCTGCACGATCGGCAGCCTGTGGGCGGTCAGCCTCATCCTCGTCGGCGAGCGCTATCGCGGCGCCGACGTCGCCGCCGCCAACATGGCGCGCGGCGTGCTCTACGGGCTCGGCGCCTTCGCCGGCCCCGCGCTCGCCGGCTTCGCCTTCGAGCTGTGGATGCCGCACGGCGCGCTGGCGGTGATCGCCCTCGTCGCCCTGCTGTTTCTCCCCGTCGCCGTCTTCGGCGAGCGCGATCGGCCGCAGATGCAAGCGTAGCGCCGCGCCGTCAGGGCAGGCGAAACGCCTCCGGCCGCAGCGCCTCGATCGCCGCGGCCAGCGGCAAGACGTCCTGCCGGCCGTCGCGGTAGCGGAGCGAGACGGTCCCGTCCTTGGCCTCCCGGGCGCCCACGGCGATCAGCACCGGAATCCCGCTCTCGCGCGCATCGACGATCTTGCGCGGCAGCCGCTCGGCGCGGATGTCGAGGGCAACGCGGAACTCCGCCTGCGCGAATGCGTCCGCGACTCGCTCGGCATAGGTGGCTTGCGCCTCGCCGATGCTGGCGACCACGAGCTGCTCGGGCGCCAGCCAGAGCGGCAGGTCGCCGCCGTGATGCTCCAGCAGCATGGCCAGGAACCGCTCGATGCTGCCGAGCACCGCCTGATGCATCATCGCCGGCCGCCGCCGCTGGTTGTCGGCATCGACATACTCGGCGCCCAGCCGCTCCGGCAGCACGAAATCGAGCTGGATGGTGCCGCACTGCCATTCGCGGCCCTGCCGGTCGCGCAGGACGAATTCGAGCTTGGGGCCGTAGAAGGCGCCGTCGCCGGGCTGCAGGCGCGGGTCCAGTCCGGCGGCCCGGGCCGCGGCCTCCAGCATGGTCTCGGCGCGCTCCCACAGCGCGTCCGATCCCGCGCGCACCGCCGGCCGGGTCGAGAAGCCGACGGCAAAATCGGGAAAGCCGAAATCGGCGTAGACCGCGCGGAGCAGCTCGCAGAACCGCCGCACCTCGCCCTCGATCTGCGCCTCGGTGCAGAAGATGTGCGCGTCGTCCTGCACGAAGGCGCGGGTGCGCATCAGGCCGTGGAGCGCGCCCGACGCCTCGTTGCGGTGGCAGGAGCCGAACTCGCAATAGCGCAGCGGCAGGTCGCGATAGGAGCGGGTGCGCTTGTTGAAGACCTGCAGGTGTCCCGGGCAGCTCATGGGCTTGAGGGCAAAGGCGCGTTCGCCGTCTGCGAAGGCGAACATGCTCTCCGCGAATTTGTCCCAATGGCCGCTGGCCTCCCACAGCGAGCGTGCGAGGAGCTGAGGTGTCCTGATCTCCTGGAACCCGGCGCGCCGCATGCGCCGGCGGATATAGTCCTCGATTACCCGATAGATCGCGGTGCCGCGCGGGTGCCAGAACACTACGCCGGGCCCTTCCTCCTGTTGATGGAACAGGTCGAGCCGGTTGGCGATGGCTCGGTGGTCGTCGACGTTCATAGTGTCCTCCGTCTGGTTGTGCCGGCGGCGGAGGCGGACAAAATGAAAAGGCCCCGTCCGTCGCCGGCGGGGCCTGGGTTCGATCCGATGTCGCTGCGATCAGCGCATGCATGACCCCGGCGGCCCGCCTCTGCGGATCGTCGTGGTCGTCGTGTTCAGCGCGATCGGGTGCGATGCGTTCATGCGCGTTAGATAGGTCGACGGGCGCTGCGAGTCAATCGATGCCATATCAGCGCCGCACGAAGATGAAGTCGCCGCCGTCATGGCCGGCGCCGCGGATCTCGCCGTACTCCGGCGTCTGCGGCGCGTTGGCGACGACGGGGTCGCGCAGCCGGCGGAACAGTTCCTGCCCGTCGATGACGCCGTCATTCTCGGCCAGCGCCTCCAGGAAGGCGTGGGCGAAGACGGAATGGCCCTCGCCGCCGGCGTCCAGCACCGGCTCCAGTCCGCCTGACGTGAGGACGGTGCGCGCCTTCTTCTTGACGATGCGCTCGATGTAGTCGACCCCGCGCACGCTGATGTTGGCGCTGCGCGCGAGCGTGCCGGAATAGCAGCTGTCGGCCACCACCAGGATGTGCTTGGCCTTCAGCGCCTTGAGGCCGTTCGTGATGTCGGCGTTCGAGATCCAGTGCGCCTGGTTGTCCTCGGAGGCGTCGACCGGCAGCCAGTAGCCCTGCTCGGCATCCTGATCGTACCAGCCGTGGCCGGCGTAGTAGATCAGCAGGTTGTCGTCCCAGTTGAGCTCGCGCCGCATCTCCGTGAGCGCGCCGATGATGTCCTCCTCGCTCGCATTGGTGAGCAGGCGGACGCTGAAGTGGTAGTCGCGCTCGAGCTCCTTGGCGACCGCCTCGGCGTCGCTGACGGCGGTGTTGAGCCGCGGCAGCGTGCGATACATGTCGTTGCCGATGACGATGGCGTGATAGCTGCCATAGTCCAGGCTGGCCAACTCGGGTGGCAATGCGGCCTGCTGGGTGGCGGGCTGCTCTTGCGCCGGCGCCGTCGGCTGGCCGGTCGTGGCCGCCGCACCAGGAGTCGCGCGTGTCGCTTCCGCCTGGGAGGCGAGCTGGTTGGCGACCACATAGCCGATCGGCTGGTCGTCGCGTGCCACGAGGAACCAGTCCTGGCCGGGCAGACGCCCGAGCACCTGGATCTTGTCGCCCTCATTCAGCGTGCCGACGCGCGATGCTGCGACGTTGGGCGCGGCACGGATCTTGGCGGGTTTGGTGGCGACGTAGACCTCGTCGATCGGCTGCAGCGTCGCGAGCACGGCCGAGAAATCCCCGGCCGGCGGCGCGGCTGCCTCGCTCGACGTCGCCGCGGACGACGATGTCGCCGGAGCCGGCGCGGCCGTCGCCTGCTGCTGGGTCTCGGTCTTCGTCGGCGGTGTTTCTGTCCGGGCTGGCGTGGCCGCCGCCTGCTGCTGGGTCGCGG
>DATIXH010000009.1:0-10181 GCA_035518775.1 Candidatus Acidiferrum sp. | reverse complement strand
TGCGTCCTTCGACAAGCTCAGGATGAGGGAAGAGCTTTACCGGCAGAAAGAAAGATCCTCATCCTGAGCTTGTCGAAGGACGCACGGCGGCGATCCCACGCTCGACAACCTCCGCGTTCTCCGCGGCTCCGCGTGCCGATGGCCTTTCTTTCTACGCCAGCGAGCCGATGATCGCGCGGTACTCCGTCTCCGAAAACGCCTTCAGCGTCTTCGTGCGCACGTTGCCGGCGCCGCCCTGAATCAGCGCCAGTTTGGCCATGGCCTCGTCGGTGGGCGCGTCGACGACCAGCACCAGGTCGTGGTCGCCCATCGTCATGTAGAAATCCTTGATCTCCGCGCCGACGCCCTTGGCGGCGTTGCGCGCGGCATCCAGGCGCTTGGGCGAGTCCTTCACGTTGCGAATGCCCTGGTCGGTCCAGTTCACGAGCATGATGTAGCGTGCCATGATCGTCCTCCCTTCAAGCGACATTCTTGTTAACGATTGAGTGTGGCACAGGTCCGGGCCGGGCGCGAGCGTTTGCGGCGTGCGCGACACGGCGCCCCTTGCCATAATGGCCGCATGACCGCCGACCCCTCCGCCCTCCTCGCCAGCTGTCGCTGGATCACCGAAAGCGCGCTCGCCGGCGCCTCCGAGGCGGCGCTGGTCGAGGGCCTGTGCGGCCGCCTGCAGGATCTCGGCCTCGGCCTCGCCCGCGTGATGGTCGGCATCGACACGCTGCATCCCGTGCTCGGCGGCCGCGGCTTCATCTGGCGGCGCGGCGTCGGCGTCGAGCCGCGCGAGTTCGGGCGGGCCGATCCCGAGATGGACACCAAGTGGCAGCAGAGCCCGCACTACTACCTGATGCAGAACGGCGGCCGCTCGCTGCGCCGCCGCATCCAGGCGGGCGACAACAAGCCGCGCGATTTCGCCGTGCTCGACGACCTCGCGAAGGTCGGCACCACCGACTACGTCGCCTTCCTCAACCGCTTCGGCGAGAGTGCCACGATCGGCGAGATGGACTGCGTCTATTCCTCTTGGACCACGGAGCGGCCCGGCGGCTTCAACGACGCCGACATCGCCGCCCTCGATACCCTGGTGCCGGAGCTCGCCGCCGCCTTCAAGAGCCTGACCGTGGCGCGCATCGCGGAGACGCTGGTCGAGACCTATCTCGGGCGTGACGCCGGCCGGCGCGTGCTCAAGGGCGCCATCGCCCGCGGCATCGCCGACAAGATCCGCGCCGTGCTGTGGTTCAGCGACCTCAAGGGCTTCACGCGCCTGGTCGACAGCCAGCCGCCGAAGGCGATCATGCCGCTGCTCAACGACTATGCCGACGCTCTCGTCACCGCCATCCACCAGCAGGGCGGCCAGGTGCTGAAATTCATCGGCGACGGCATACTCGCCACCTTCGAGCAGGGCGACACGGCCGGGGATTGCAAGCGCGCCCTGGCCGCGACCGAAGACGCGCTTCGTCGCGTCGCCGCCGTCAACGAGCGCCGCGCCGCCGCCAACAAGCCGACCACCGGCTTCTATCTCTCGCTCCATGTCGGCGACGTCTTCTACGGCAACATCGGCAGCGCCGATCGGCTCGACTTCACGGTCATCGGCCCGGCCGTCAACGAGGTGACGCGGATCAACGGCATGTGTCGCTCGCTGGACCAGGACGTCGTGCTCTCCTCGGCCTTCGCCGAGGCTGCCGGTCCCGCCCGCTCCAGCCTCGTCGGCCTCGGCCGCTACGCCCTCCGCGGCGTCGCCCGCCCGCAGGAGCTGTTCACCCTCGACCGCCGCTGAGCGGCACCCAAAGTGTCACCCATCTCCCCGAACACCTGTCACCCATCTCCCCGGCCCGTACACCCTCAAGCGGGAGGGAAAAACGGAGCAACCGATGAACGTTCCTTCCCCCCTTGAGGGGGAAGGTAGGGTGGGGGGTACGTCTCGACATATCGGTTTGCGTACCGGCTCAGTGCACGGCCTCGAGCTCCGGCGGCTTCTGCAGCCGCAACCGCGCGCCGGACAGGCTGCCCGCCAGCGGCACGGCCGGCAGCGACAGCGCTGCCGCGCGCCCGGCGCTCGGGCGGATCCCGTCCGCCGGATCCGATGCGGTCAGCTGTCGCACCTTCTCCACGTCCAGGATGATCATCGTGCGACCCCGCCGCTCGATCGCGCCGGCCTCGATCATCTCGCCGAGTTCGCGGTTCACGGTCTCGCGCGTCGCCGCGACATGGGCGGCGATGTCGGCGTCGCTCGGCGCCGGATAGAGGACGGCCTTGCCGACCGTGGTCGTCGAGGACTCGCCGAGGCGCAGCAGCTCGGCGCGAATCCGCCGGCCGGCCGACAGCGTCGCCAGGTCGAACACCTTCTTCGACAGGACGCGCGCCTGGCTGGTCACGCGCTTCAGCAGGGCGACCATGACCGTCGGCTCGCTGCGCAGCAGCTGCCAGAACGCCTCCGCGGACATCGCCGCGACCGCGCACCTGGTGACGGCCTCGACGGTCGCCGCCTGCGGCCCGCCGTCGATCGCCGCGAATTCCCCGAACACCTCGCCGGCGCCGATGTCCCGGAAGGTCACGCGCTTGCCGTTCTCGGAGAACACGGCCGCCTCGGCCCGGCCCGCGCTCAGGAAGAACACGGTCTGGTTGTCTTCCTGATGGCCGACGATCTGCTGGCGGGGGCTGAAATGCCGCCATTTGCAGTGGGCGGCCAGTGCGCGGCGCGCGTCCGCGGTCAGGCTGGCCAGGATACGGATGCCGTCCAGCGTCTCGTGACGGCTGTCCGCGGCCACCTTGCGCCGCGACGTTCCGGTCGGCGAAGAAGCAGAGCGGGTCTCCAAGGTAGCCATTTTGCATCCCTCCCCCGGTATTCAGGGCGTGGAGGGATAGAGACCGAGTGTATCAGGTTGATTTCGCAGCCCGGCCTGCTCGGTTTCAAATGTTTCATTGGGCGCCCGGCGTCTCGGGCGTGGACTCGTAAACGCGCAGGGTCGGAGGTCTGCTTTCGGGACTAAACTGGTATCATTCGCTACGCTCGAGACTTTGCCGATTTTGACCCACAGCAGGCTGGCGGGTTCGCCTGGCGGCATGGGCACGTGAAGCCTCACGCGCCAAATTAGACCAGCCGTGTATTGACACGCTTTTTCGGCTGACCGACGATCACCCTGCGGGGCTAAACAGCCATGACAAATCCTGCCTACGTGCTCGGTCATTCGGCGTTCGAGCTTGAACGCTTGGACCGTCAGGAGCGGCTGATCGGTCCGTCGACGCGCGAATACTTTCAGGCCGCCGGAATTGCGCCGAGCATGCGAGTGCTCGATGTTGGAAGCGGCACAGGTGTTGTTGCCTTTCTCGCGGCCGAACTAGTCGGACCTTCCGGGGAAGTAGTCGGAACCGACTTAGCGCCGACGGCGGTGGCGACAGCAAGCAAGGCTGCCGTTGCGCGTGGGCTTACGCAGGTGGCCTTCCACGAGGGCGATCCCGCGGAGATGGATTTCGAACGCCCATTCGATGCGGTCGTCGGCCGCTATGTGTTGTGGTCCCAAGCCGATCCTGGTGCCATGTTGCGGAAGCTTGCCAAGCATCTCCGGCCTGGCGGCGTGATTGTGTTTCACGAGATGGATTGGAGCTTCGTGCGCTCGGTTCCGGCCGGGCCCACCTACGACCGTTGCTGCCGCTGGATCATCGACACCTGCGAGCGCGCGGGCACTAACATAAACATGAGCGATCGGCTGCACCGCGCCTTCGTCGACGCCGGTTTGCCGTCGCCGACGATGCGCATGCGGGCCATCATCGGCGACGCTGTCAGCGCCGTCGAATGGCTGCGCGGAATGGCCGAGCTTGCTACGGTACTGGCGCCGGAAATGGGGGAGCGAGGCGTGGCGACGGCAGCCGAGATCGGCATCGACACCTCTCGGATCGTCTGGTCCAGGAGGTCACGGCCGGCGGAGGCATCGTTGTCGGTCGCGCCGACATTGGCGCGTGGGTGCGGATCAAGATTTAGTCCGGCGTTCCGGCGCTTTGGGCACTCGCTTCCAGTTGCTTGTCGCCGTAGGTCGCAGAACAAGCCCCTGGCAGCATGGAGCGGGAGGAACAGCATGATCGATCTCAGCGGCAAGACGGTGCTCGTGACGGGCGGGTCGCGCGGAATTGGCGAAGCAATCGTCCGTGCGGTCGCTGCCGCAGGGGCAAAGGTGCTGCTGCACTACGGCAAGAGCCGTGGGGCGGCCGAGACCATTCAGAGCGCGATCGGGCATCAATGCTGCCAGCTGATCCAGGCCGATCTCAGTGACATCGAAGCGGCAATCGATCTCTGGCGCGCGGCAACGGCTGCGGCTCCACGCATCGATGTGCTTGTCAACAATGCCGGCATCTTCGAGGTAACCCCGATCGATGCTGCTAGCGAAACCTGGCGCCAAGCCTGGGCACGCGTGATGCAGGTGAACCTCTATACTCCGGCGGAGCTCTGCAGGTTGGCAATCCTGCATTTCCGCACGCACGGTGGTGGCAAGATCATCAATGTCGCCAGCCGAGCCGCTCAGCGCGGCGATGCCCCCGACCAGTGGCCGTATGCGGCCTCAAAGGCCGCACTCGTTGCGGTCACCAAGACGATCGCACGCGGCTTTGCCAAGGATAATATTCTATCCTTCGCGCTCGCGCCGGGCTTCACCGATACGGACATGGCTCATGCCGATCTAGGCGAGGCGGGCATCAAGCGCATCCTTGGCGAAATCCCCGTAGGTGCTATGGCCACTCCTGAGGAGTGCGGTGCGCTCACGGCGTTCTTGTGCTCGGACCAAGTCCGACATATGACCGGCGCGACTTTTGACATCAATGGTGCGAGCTATGTTCGTTGAGGGGGCGCATCGCAAGCGTCTCTGACGTCTGCAAACTCGTCCTAGGCCAAGATGACTGCTCTTGGCACCACTCCGACCTACCGAGGCGTCTGCCATTTTGCCGCTCTTGGGGGTCGAAGCAGACATCAGTCAACCCGTTGCCCAACAATCGCAATTTATGAGTGCGCGCCCTAGTCTAGGATATCGTTCCTGAGACTGGAATCGCAAGCCACCCTTCATTGTCATTCCGGCGCAAGCCGGAATCCCGAGAGTTTGATGTTTCCATTAATGGGAGAAAGGCTCTAAGTCACGCTCTGCCGCTCGGCGTAGCGCGGCTGCTGCCAGGTTCCGCTCGCCAGCACGTCGCGCAGGATCGCGACCGCGTCGCCGACGTCGCGATAGCGCAGGTAGAGCGGCGCGAAGCCGAAGCGCAAAACGTCGGGATCGCGGAAGTCGCCGATCACGCCGCGCTCGATCAGCGCCCGCATGATCGCATAGCCGTGCGGATGCCGCAGCGCGACGTGGCATCCCCGTTCGTCGGGCTCGCGCGGGCTTGCCAGGGCCAGTCCGAAGCCGGCGCAGCGGCGCTCGACCAGCGCGATGAAGAGCTGTCCGAGCTCGCGCCCCTTGCGCTCGATCGCGGCGACGTCGAGGCCGCGCAGCAGGTCGAGGCTCGCCTCCAGCGCGCTCGTGGCGAGCACGCCCGGCGTCCCGCAGATGAAGCGGCCGACGCCGTCCGCGGGCCGATAGCCGTCCTCGAAGGCGAACGGCGCCGCATGGCCAAGCCAGCCCGTGAGCGGCGAGCGCATCGCCGCATGATGGCAGCGCGCAGCGAACAGGAAGGCCGGCGCGCCCGGTCCGCCGTTCAGGTACTTGTAGCCGCAGCCCACCGCGAAATCGGCCCCGGCCGCGTTGAGGTCCACGCGGAGCGCCCCCGCCGAGTGGCTCAGGTCCCAGATCGTGAGCGCGCCGGCCGCATGCGCCCGCGCGGTCAATGCCGCCATGTCGCGCACCCGCGCCGAGCGGTAGTGCACATGGCTCAGCACCACCGCCGCCGTGTCCCGGTCGATGCTCGCGGCCAGGGCCGCCGGTTCGCACAGCCGCTGGCGCAGGCGGCCGTCGGTCGCCTGCGCGACTCCCTCGCTCACATAGACGTCGGTCGGGAACTCGCCACGCTCGGTCAGGATGATGGTGCGCGGCCGGTTGAGGTCGGCCGCAGCGAGGATGCATTTGAACAGGTTGACCGAGGTCGAGTCCGCCACCACCACCTCGTCCGGCGCGGCCCCGACGAGCGGCGCGATCTTCGCGCCGACCCGCCGCGGCAGGTCGATCCAGCCGGCCGAGACCCAGGCGCCGATCAGGTCATGGCCCCATTCGCGCGTCAGCACGCTGCGCACGCGCTCGGCGACCGGCCGGGCGAGGGCGCCGAGCGAGTTGCCGTCGAGATAGATCACCCCCACCGGCAACTCGAACTGCTCGCGCAGCGCCGCCAGAGGGTCGCGGCGATCGAGTTCGGCGATCGTCAGGTCGATCGCCGCGTCGTCGCCCGCCGCAAGGTCGACGTTCACCCCCGTTTCTCCGCGCTGCGCGTGGCCGTGATCACGTGCGCCTGCGCCTTGCCCTCGATCGGGCCTGGGCCATAGCGGGCGGCGACGGCCTGCGCCGCCGCGTCGGTCGCTTCCGCGAGGCGGCCGGCGTCGCGCGCCTCGATCTCGCTGCGCATGGGGCTGCCCTGGCAGAAGCCGAGGGCGGGATCGCGCGCAGAGGGCGCGCGGGCGGGCTTGGCGACGGTCTCGATCTGCACGTCCGCGAACCCGACCTGCCCGAGCTGGTCGCGGATCAGCGCGACGTCGTGATAGCCATGGGGCGTGCGCGCCAGGAACTGCGGCGGGTCGGCCGGAAACAGCGCCGCCAGCGCATTGACGACCAGGCGCGAGATCTCGTTCTCCTCGATGCGGTCCCAGACGTTGAACAGGAAGCGGCCGCCGGGCCTCAGCACGCGCAGCGCCTCGCGATAGCCCGCGCCCTTGTCGGGAAAGAACATGACGCCGAACTGGCAGACCACGGCGTCGAAGCTGCCGTCCGGAAACGGCAGCGCCAGGGCATCGGCCTGCCGCCAGGTGACGTTGCGCGCGTCGGTCTGCGCCGCTGCATAGTCGACCATCGCCTGGTTGAGGTCGGTCGCCGTGATGGCGGTGGACTCGGGCAACGACCGCGCCAGCGCGCGCGTCACGACCCCGGTCCCGGCCGCCGTCTCGAGCAGCCGCCGTGGCCTGAGGCGGGCCACCCGCTCCGCCATATCCCGAGCATAGGGCTCGAAGATGAACGGCCCGAGATGGCGGTCATAGAGCGCCGGCATCGAGCCGACGAACAGCTTGTCCGTGTCTTTCATCGTGATCCTTTCCGGCCTGATGCGCCGGCGCGAACGATAGAATGCCGCCGCCCGCAGCGAGGAGTGAATTCGGCGTATGGCTGCCTTATTGACGTGCCCTTGACGTGTTCATGTTTTGTTTCTATACTCTAGAGGTCTGTCATCCGAACGCCCAGCGCCGTCCCTTCGACGGGGTTGGCGGCGGTTGCCGGTCGATCTTTGACATCGTGGATAGGATAAGGGAAACGCGGCTCGCCCATTGGCGGCCGGAGTGATCCTGCGCGTCTCCGCTTGGCATGGGGTCCTTCGCTCGATTCGGCCGCTGCAGGGGCGACCCCATGTGGTCGCCCCCCGCGGCGCCCCGGTTCATCCCCGCTTGGCATGGGGTCCATCGTCCAATTCCGCGCCCTCTAGGGGTGACCCTTGGGTCGTCCTCTCCCGCAACCATCGCTCGGATGGAGGGCGCCCACGCGGGAGCGCCCCTACGGACTTGCAATGGTCTCCCCGCTGGGCATGGGGTCCTTCGCTCGATTTCGGAACAGGGCGACGCGCAGCGCCGCCGATGCGTAAGGTCGTCCCCGCGAACTGCGCCGGAGGGGCGCGGGTCAGGCGATAGGGATCGGCGGCGTCCGCGGGGCCGTCATTCTCCGCTGGGCATGGGGTCCATCGTTCGAATCGTGGGGCGGACCCACACCCTGACGGCTAGACGTGCGTGTGCCGCGCCCGTGAGCCGCGCTCGATGGCGGCCGCAGGCAGGCGGCCGATCTGCAGATGGTCGCGGACCATCTGGAGGATACGGGCCTCCTCCTGCGTCACCTTGCCGTCGGCGGCGGCGACGTCGCAGGCCAGCGCGTAGGCGGTCTCCCGCAGCTTCTCCGGCAGCGCCGCCTTGATCGCCTTGAAGGCCTTGTCGAGGCCGTCGCCGTCCTGCAGCAGCTTGGCGCAGTCGTTGGTCACCTTCGGCAGGGTCTTGCGGTCGAAGTCGCGGAACACCGGCAGATGCATCACGGCGTCGCCGATCGACGTCAGCTCGACGTCCGGCATGTTGCTGTCGGCGGCGGAGACCAGGACCATCGTGTAGATGAGAGCGTCGTGATGCGAGATCATGGCGTTCCTTCGGGATGGGGCGGGGATTTCGGCGGACTTATGCACGCGCCGCCCGGAAACTCAAGGGCGGGAGGTCCGCGCGCGGGGCGCTCGACAGAGGTCGGCGGCGTCGGCATGGTGCCGGCCCATGCTCGCCATCCTCAACGTCGTCCTGCCGGTGTTCGGGATCATTCTCGCCGGCTATCTCTGCGGCCGTTTCGGCCTGCTGGGCGAGGCCAGCAGCGAGGCCCTCAACCGCTTCGTCTACTTCCTGGCGCTGCCGGCGCTGTTCTTCATCTCGATCGCGCGCGTCAGCGTCGGCGACGCCCTGAACTGGCGCTTCCTCATCGCCTATTGCGGCGGCGTCATCGTCACGGCGGCCGTCGCCGTGTTCGGCGGCCGCCGGCTGTTCCCCAACCGCCTCGCCGCCCAAGGCCTGCACGCGCTGTCGGCCATCTTCGCCAACACCGGCTACATGGGCATTCCGCTGCTGGTCACGGCCTTCGGTCCGGGTGCCGCGCTGCCCTCGATCATCGCCACCGTGCTCAACGGCGCCGTCATCATGGCGATCGGCATCTTCGTGGTCGAGATCGACCTCAGCCGCGACCGCGGCGCCGGCGGGGTCGTCTACGACGCGCTTCGCGGCGTGGTCCGCAGCCCGCTCGTGCTGTCTGCCGTCGGCGGCATCCTGTGCTCCGGCTTCGGCGTCGTCGTGCCGGAGGCGGTCGCGCGCTTCTGCGACATCCTCGGCGCCGCGGCGCCGCCGGCCGCGCTCTTCGCGATCGGGCTGTTCCTGGTCGGCCGCTCGCTCACCGCCGGACTCGCGGAGACCTCCTGGCTGGTCCTCCACAAGCTGCTGCTGCAGCCGCTGGTCACCGCCGCCCTCGCCTTCGGCCTTCTGCAGATGGACCGCCTGTGGGCGGCCTCGGCGGTGGTGCTGGCGGCGCTGCCGACGGGATCGCTGGTGTTCGTGCTGGCCCAGCAGTACGGCATCTACACGCAGCGGGCGACGGCCGCGATCCTGGTCTCGACCGTGCTGTCTGTCGTGACCCTGTTCGCCCTCTTCGCCGTCCTCGGCGTTGGTTGAGCCGGCCTGCGACCTCGGTTAGATTGCCGCCCGTTCCCGTACCCACCAGAGCGTGAGTCGCCATGGCCCAATCGCAGTCGCCAGCCGCCCCGTCGTCATCCGGCGTCCTCGCCGGCATCGCCCGCCTCGAGGGGCCGGTGCGCCAGGCGCTGGAGGAGGGCATCGCGCACCAGCGCGAGCGCCGTTTCCGCGAGGCCGAGGCGGCCTACCGCCGGGCCCTCGCCGAGCAGCCGGACCAGCCCGACGCCCTCAACCTGCTGGGCACGCTGATCGTCGGCGCCGGCGGCGGGGCGGAGGCGGCGCGCCTGCTGCGTCGCGCCAACATGCTGCGCCCGGAGGATCCGACCCTGCGCGCCAATCTGGCCGCCATCCTGGTGACGGGCGAGCGCATCGACGAGGCGCTGGCCGAGATCGAGAAGGCGCGCAGCTTGGCGTCCGAAGCCATCGAGGTCGAGCTCAATTATGCCTACATCCTGCGCCGGCTCGGCCGCGCCGGCGAGGCGCTCGCGGCTTATGAGCGCATCAGCGCCGCCCATCCCGGCAATCCCATGGCCCGCATCGGCGCGGCCCGTTGCCTGCTCGATCTCGGGCGCGCCGCCGAGGCGGCGGTGATCTTCCGCGAGGTCGCGCTGGAGCGGCCGAACGATCCGGTGGCGCCGATGGAACTGGCGGCGATCGGCGCGCCCGAGGATTCCGGTCAGCTGCCGCGCCTGCTCGCCCTCGCCGACGCCAAGGAGATGCCGCCGGCGACGCGCATCGGCTTGGTCCATGCGGCGGCCCGCATCTGCGAGGACCTCGGCCGCCCCGACGAGGCGTTCGCCCATGTGCAGCGCGC
>DATIXH010000008.1:0-10578 GCA_035518775.1 Candidatus Acidiferrum sp. | reverse complement strand
GGATGGCTCTCGATCGGCAGCCGGAAGCCCGCCATGGCGGCGACGACGCTGGCATGGCCGGCGACGACGCAGCCGACCTTCTTCGCGCCGATATAGCCGCGCGTGGTCTCGACACCCTTGACCCGGCCGTTCTCGATGCGGAAGCCCGTCACTTCGCAGTTCTGGATGATGTCGACGCCGCGCGCGTCGGCGCCGCGGGCATAGCCCCAGGCGACCGCGTCGTGCCGGGCCACGCCGCCGCGGCGCTGCAGCGAGGCGCCGAGCACGGGATAGCGCGCATTGGGGTCGGCGTTGAGGATCGGCACCATCGCCTTCACCTGCTCGACCGAGAGGAACTCCGAATCGATGCCGTTCAGGCGGATGGCGTTCACGCGCCGCTGGATCTCCCGGAGATCGTGCAGGTTGTGGGCCAGGTTCAGCAAGCCGCGCTGGCTGAACATGACGTTGAAGTTCAGCTCCTGGCTCAGTCCCTCCCACAGCTTCAGCGCGTGCTCGTAGAGGAATGCGCTCTCATCCCAGAGGTAGTTGGAGCGCACGATGGTCGTGTTGCGGCCGGTATTGCCACCGCCGAGCCAGCCCTTCTCGATCACGGCGACATTGGCGATGCCGTGCTCCTTGGCGAGGTAGTAGGCGGTCGCGAGGCCATGGCCACCGCCACCGACGATGATGACGTCATAGGACGGCTTGGGCTCGGGACTGCGCCAAGCGAGATCCCAATCCTCGTGATAATTCAGCGCATTGCGCGCCAGACTGAAGATGGAATAGCGGGCCTTCATGAGGTGCGGACGCGCAAGGTTGGGGCCGGCGAACCGGCGGTGTTATTGCAGCCTGCCCTTTCAGGCGCAAGACCCGAAGGACGAGGCGGAGCAATAAGCTGCAGTCCGCTGCCGCGGCGCGCCAATCGGGGCGGCAGGCTCTTGCGATTCCGCGACATCCGCCGGACCAGAATGTGAGGACTGTCACTGCAACCGGCCCGGGTCATCCCCACTATGAGCAGCCAAGTCATAGTCGAAGGCGATTGCACGGATTCGCGATTTCTCGGCCGGCCATCTCAAAACGCCGGCGCCATGGAGGCCGGCGATGTTCGGCGGATTTTGCCGGAGATTGAGGAGCTGCAAGATGCGCCTGGGCTGCTTGCTTCCAGCGATGATTGTGGCGGCGCTCACCGGCGGCCAGTCGTGGCCGACGGCGGCCCAGGACAGGCTGCCGGTCAAGCTCGAAGTCGTGGCTTCCGCCCACGCCGTGAAGGTGGGCGATGGCGTCACCCTGAACATCATCCTGCGAGGCGCCGACAATGCGCCTGCCGCCGCGCCCAAGGAACTCGGCATTCAGGTCGAGATGAAGACGCCTGCGGGGCCGGCGGCCCTGCCCAACGTCGTCATCGCCGCGGGGCAGAGCACTGCGCAAGTTCAGTTCCAGGTTACGGCACCCGGGATGTGGGCGGTGCGAGCCCGGAACAGCGAACTGCTCGAGGGCGGGACGGTGATCTATGCCAAGCCGGCCGGACTGCGCTCGGAGTCGAGCGGCAGCGCCGCCATCCCGCGCGAAGTTGATGCCGCGCCGCCCTCATCCACCGTCGTCGCTCTCAATGAGCAACAGGCGGCGGCCCAGACCCGGGGGATAGACGAGCTGATTCCCACGCCGGCGACGCCGTCCGGCGGGGCCGGAACAGACGTCGCCGTCGCCTCGCCAACGGCGACGGCGGGTGGGCCGGCGGCCACCGTCGTGCTGGCGACCAGCCCCGACCGGCGCCTGCTGGCGGACAGCCAGGATGCGGCAACTATTTACGCCTTCTTGCGCAGCGGCGCGGCCGAGAGGGACATCAGGATCCAGCTCGTCGCCAGTCTCGGCGCGATCTCGCCCAATCCGCTCGTGATCAGGAAGGGCGAATTCTCCGGCCAGGCGACGCTGGTCGCCGATCGCGTCGGGCACGCGCGGATCCGCTATGTCGCCGAACAGCCGGAGGTCAAGATCGAGGGCGGGGCCGATCTCCAGGTCGATTTCGCCCCGCCAATCACGCAGCTGCAGCTGCGTGCGAGCCCGCCCATCGTGTCGCTGCTGGATACGCCGCAGATCGTCGTGGAGCTGCAGGACGCCGGCGGCCGGCCCGTCGCGACGGACGAGCCGCGGCGGATCTCACTCTATCTTGAGAAGGGGAATGGCGAGATCGATCCGGTCGAGCTCGAGGTGTCAAAGGACCAGGCGACGGGCCGCGCCGAGTTCTCGCCCTGGTGGATGGGGACGACGACGGTGGCGGCCGTGACGCCGGCGATCCTCGCGAAGTCCACCACGCTGCGGGTCATGCTGCCCACGCTGCTGATCGCGCTGACGGCGGTCGGCGGCCTGGTCGGCGGGGTGATGGCGTTCTGGACCAAGCGCACGCGCTGGTGGCGAGTCGCGATCGGCCTGTTCACCGGCTTCATCCTCTACTGGGCCATGATCTTCGGCCTGCTGCAGTCGGTCCCGCGTGCCGCCGCGCTCAATCCGCTAAGCGCCTTTGCCGTCGCCATCATCGGCGGCTACATCGGCCCCCAGCTGCTGGAGGTGATGGCCAGGAGGTTCGGCCTCGGCGCGACAGGCCCCGCGTCGGCCGTACGCAATACGCATCGGCAGCGTAAGGGCGATCGCCAAAATCACGCAGGAAGCCGCGGCTGACGCCTGTCACGGCGCCCTTTATCGAATCCGCGACATCGGCTATTCTCCGCGCGCCGCAGGAGATCAAGAAAGCCGCCGCGATGTTTGGTGCCCCGCCGAAGGAACTGCCGCAGAAGATCGCTTTTCTGCTGGTGCCGAATTTTTCCATGATCGCCTTCACCTCGGCGGTCGAGCCGCTCCGGCTCGCCAACCGCGCCAGCGGCCGCGAACTCTACTCCTGGCACCTGTTCTCGCCCGACGGCAAGCCGGTCACCGCCTCCAATGGCATCGCCGTGACGCCAGAAGGGCGCGTCGAGGATGCCGGCGGCTTCGGCACCGTCGTGCTCTGCAGCGGCATCGACGGCCATCTCTACGAGGACCGCAACGTCTTCGCCCAGCTGCGCAAGTTCGACCGCAAGGGCGCCGATATCGGCGCACTCTGCACGGGGAGCCACATCCTGGCACGCGCCGGCCTGCTCGACGGCCATCGCTGTACCATCCATTGGGAGAACCTGGCCGGCTTCGCCGAGAGCTTCCCGCATATCGAGGCGACCTCGGAGCTGTTCGAGATCGATCGCAACCGCTTCACCTGCTCGGGTGGCACGGCCTCGCTCGACATGATGCTGAACATGATCGCGCGCCAGCACGGCCACGAGCTGGCGGCCAACGTCTCCGACCAGTTCATGCATGAGCGCATCCGCGACGAGCACGATCAGCAGCGCATGGCCCTGCCGGCCCGCCTGGGCGTGCGCCATCCCAAGCTGATGTCGGTCATCAAGCTGATGGAGGAGAACCTGGAGGAGCCGCTCGACCGCGGCAAACTCGCGAGGTCCGCAGGCCTGTCGAGCCGCCAGCTCGAGCGCCTGTTCCGCAAATACCTGAACCGCTCGCCCGCGCGCTACTACGTGGAGCTTCGGCTCAACCGCGCGCGGCTGCTGCTGCTGCAGACCAACATGCCCGTGATCGACGTGGCGCTCGCCTGCGGCTTCGTCTCGGCCTCGCATTTCTCCAAATGCTATCGCGATTTCTTCGGCAAGACGCCGCGCCGCGAGCGCACCGTGCCGCTGCGGCCGCCGCTGCCGAAGAGCCAGGCGGCGGAGTAGGCCGCGTCAGCGGGTGGCCGCCCTCAGGTCGCGATCCCGAGCACGTCCAGACAAGCCGCGAGCAACTGCCGATCGGTTGCGGCATCGCCGACGTGGCCATTCTGCTCCGTGATGACGGCGCTGGTGAGGGCGTAGATGGCGCCGGCGAGATGGTAGGCCGCGTCATCGATGGATTGTGCGGCGGCCTCGTAACTGCGCCGCGCGCCGGCGGCGAGCTGCGGCAGCCAGTGCAGATAAGCGAGGTCGATCTCCGGAAAGCCGCGGCCGGCCTCGGCGAAATCGACCACGCCGCAGATCAGGCCATTCTCGCCGAGGAGGAGGTTCGAGAGATGAGCGTCGCCATGCACGAAGCCCCCGCGGCGTTCTGCGGGGACGCGGGTGAGGCGCTCGGCCAAGGCGGCGCAAAGCTCGGCATCTGCCCGGCGGGCTGCCGCCAGGCCGGTGAGCAGCGCGCTCGCACGGTCGTCGAGAGCGGCGGCGGGACCAAGCGCCTCGCGCGCGGCGCCCTGCAGCGCCGCGATGCTCTCGCCGAGATTGCCGGCGAAGCGGTCGCGTTCGCGCGCCGACAATCCCGCAAGCCGCGCCTCGCCGCACGGTCGGCCGGCGACGCGCGTCAGGCGGAGCCACGCGCCGTAGCCGGCGGCTGCGGCCGTGGTGTCGGCGGCGAATCTACCCTGCGCGACCAGACGCGGGACCTCCAGAGGGCCGAGCCTGCAGCTGTCGAGGGCCGCGAGCACACGCGCCTCATTGCGCTGGATATCGAGGCCGTCGCCGATGCCCGCCTGACGGCGCACCAGCTTGAGCACCGTGCCGTCGCGCAGGTCGATGGTCGGACCCCACAGCCCCTGGCCGAGCAGGTCGGCGCCATCGCTCGGCAGATCGCCAATGGCCTCGCGCAGCCAGCCGGCGGAGAAGGGTGGGGGCGTCATCATATGCCCGTGAGGTCACGCGAGCGGCGGGTGTCGGGGCAGCATGTTTGCTATAGCATCGGCGCGAGTGCCCTGGGAACCCTGAGATCGGAAGCGACGACGTGACGGATGCGACTCCCCCGCAACCGAGGAAACTGGGCCTCAAGCTGGTGCTGACCGGCCTGGTGTTGGCGACGGTGCTGCTGACGGCCCTCTCCATTCATCTGCTGTGGTCGAACGCAGCGCGCCGCAACGTCGCCGACGTGGTGGCGCAGCTCAATCAAGAGATCATCGGACAGGTCAAGAACGAGGTGCGCGGCGTGCTCGACGATGCAGTGGCCGCCCAGAACGCGGTCGGGGCGGTCTTCGCCAACGGCACGATCGGACCCGAGGAGGAATCGAAGCGCGACTTCCTCTTTCTCGCCTTGCTGCGGTCGAGACCGAGCCTGTCCTGGATCTCCCTTGGCACCGGCGACGGCAGCTTCTTCGGCGCGCAACGCGATCTGGCAACACAGAGCGACGGCGACCACCTCAACCTCGTGAGGGTGGCCTGGGACGCGAAGGAGAACGAGCGCAGCGAGCACGCCTTTCGCTTCGAGGCCAAGGGCAACGATATCCAATATGTCAGCGAACAACCCTCGCAGCCGAGCGACTACGACGCCACGCAACAGGCCTGGTATCGGCGCGCAGTGGAGGAGGGGCCGGGCTGGAACGACGATCCGGAGGTGCCCGGCAGCCTGCGCGCCGGCATCAGCACCTCGACGCCGCTGGAGATCAACTCGAAGCCGGTCGGCGTCATCAACGTGGTGATCGAGCTCGAGCGGGTCTCGAGCTTCCTGCAGCGCCTGCAGCACGAAAAGCAGCCGAGCAAGAACGGAACGATCGTGATCATCGATCGCAGCGGGCATGTCGTCGCCTCCGCCGACGACGCCGCGATCGCGCAGCAGCGGCGCGGGCAGATGCCGATGCTCGGCGAGCTCGGCGCCGACAATCCCCTGCTGGCGGTCGCCGACGACATGATCGACGGCAAGAAAGTGAACCTCGCGACCATCGGCGACGGCCCGCGCCAATTCGAAATCGTCAGCGCACGGGACGGCAATTCGTACTATGTGACCTTCGCCGGCTTGCGATTCGGCGGCTGGATTGCGGCCACCGTGATCCCCACGAGCGACTTTCTCGAAGAGATCCAGAAGAACGTCCGCTCCCTGCTGGCGGCATTGGCTGTGCTGACGCTGGCCATGGCCGGGATAGCGGCCGCGCTCACGAACCGACTGGTCGTGCGGCCGCTGGCGCGCATCGTCGCTCAGCTGAAGCACATCGAGACCTTCCAGCTCGACCAGGTCGTGCGGATCCCGTCACGGCTGCGCGAGTTCGACGGCCTCTCGACGGCGTTGCTGCAGATGAGCCGCGGCCTCGCGTCGTTCCGGAAGTACATGCCGATCGAGTTGGTGCGCCAGCTGATATCGCGCGGCATCGAGGCCGAGCCGGGCGGCGAGCAGCTGTCTCTGACGGTCATGTTCACCGATCTCGCCGGCTTCACCTCGCTCTCGGAGATGTTGGGCGAGGACGTGGTCCCCGTCTTGAGCGACTATTTGGAGACAGCATCGTCGGCGGTGGATGCACACCGCGGGACGATCGACAAGTTCATCGGCGATGCCGTCATGGCGTTCTGGGGCGCGCCGAACGAAAACGCCGAGCATGCGCGCGATGCCTGCGCGACCGCGCTCGTCATACAGCGCATGATGATGGTCCAGCAGGCGAAGTTGCCGGCCGGCGATCCGCGGGCCGAGTTGCGCGTCCGCATCGGCATCAATACCGGTCGCATGCTGGTCGGCAATATCGGCTCGGCCACCCGGCTCAACTACACCGTGATCGGCGATGCCGTGAACGTGGCGAGCCGGCTCGAGGCCATCAACAAGCGCTACGGCACCGCCATCATCATCGGCGAGGAGACCCGGCGCGCCGCTGGCGACGCCGTCGTCGTGCGGCAGCTGGATTGGGTGGCGGTCTATGGCCGCAGCGAGGGCGTGGCCATCTACGAGCTGCTGGCCATGGCCGACGACGGCGTCGGCGATTGGCCGGGCTGGGCGCTGCACTATGAGGCCGGGCTCGGAGCCTATCGCGAGCGCCGCTGGGAAGAGGCCGCGCGATACTTCGCGACGGCGGCGGCAGAACGGGCGGGCGGCGACACGCCATCGGAGCTCTTCATCGAGCGCTGCCGCGCGTTTGCCACGGAGCCGCCGGGAGCGGACTGGACGCCGGTCGCCGTCCAGATGGAGAAATAGCGTCGTGCTGTAGGGCGGCCCCGCTGTCAGGCAACAGCGGCGATGGCGTCGCGCTGCTCGCGTACCACGGACTCGTTGGCCGGACGCGGCGGGAAGCGCACGGTCACGGTTGTGCCGACGCCGAGCGCGCTGGCAATGGCGAAGGATCCGCCATGGAGCTCGGCGAACGACTTCACCAGCGGCAAGCCGAGGCCCGTGCCTTCCTGCTTGCGGACATAGGCGTTGTCGGCCTGGCTGAAGGGCGTGAGGACGCGAGGAATGTCGGCCTCGGCGATGCCGATGCCGTTGTCGGCGACGCTCAGCGAGGTCCAGCCGTCGGCATCGCAGTGCGCCGTGACCGCGACGCTGCCGCCCGACGGCGTGAACTTGATCGCGTTCGAGACCAGATTGAGGATGCACTGGCGCAGGACCCGCTCGTCGGCGAACAGCGGCGGCAGGTCCGGTTCGATGGCGGCGACAACCGTGAGGCCGGCCTTCTTGCTGCGCTCGCGGAAGAAGCGGAGCGTGGCCTCGACCGTGTCCGCCAGGTCGACGTCGGCGCGATTGAGCTCGAGGCGGCCCGCCTCCACCTTCGACAGGTCGAGCACGTCGTTGATGACCTGCAGGAGGTGCATGCCGCTGTCGTAGATGTCGCGCGAGTAGTCGCGATAGTTGTTCGAGCCGAGCGGCCCGAAGGCCTCCGTCATCATGATCTCGGAGAAGCCCAGGATGGCGTTGAGCGGCGTGCGCAGCTCGTGGCTCATGGTGGCGAGGAACGAGGACTTCGCCCGGCTGGCTGCCTCCGCCTCGAGCCGCGCCGCGGTCAGGCTGGCGTCGTGGCGCTCGATCCGCGCCAGCATCTCGTGGAAGCAGTCGATGAGCGCGCCGATCTCGTCGTTGCCCTGCTTCTGCACGCGCATCTTGTAGTCGCGGTCGCGGGCGACGCGCTGCATGATGTCGGAGAGCCGCAGGATCGGCTTGGAGATCAGACCCTGGAGTCCCCAGGAGAGGATCATGGCGAGGAGTAGAAGCACCAGCGTGATCCCACCGGCGATCACGATATAGGAGGAGATCTCTTCGTTGTATTGGCTGAGGTCGACGACAATCTGCAGCACCCCGACGGCATCGCCGTCCATCACGATGGTCTTGCACAGGTTCGCGTGCGGCCTGCCGCCGTCGGCGAACACGACGTAGGCGGCGCCGAGCGCGACATCCGTCCGCGGATGGTCGACGCAGCTGCGGTCGACGATCGCGTGGCTCTGGTCGCCGAAGGTCTGGACCGCGAATTCGGCGCCGCCCGGCAGGTACAGCGCCGCCGTCTGCACGTAGGGCTTCACGCTCAGCGATTTCAGCGTCCCGAGGGCGTCGTCGCGGTCGTCGAACACGACGGCAGCAACGCTGTTGCGGCCGATGATCTCCCCGATCGCGAGCAGCTCGCGCTCGAGCGAATCGCGCCGGAAGCTGAGGTCGCGGCTGGCGAAGGCGATGAACGAAAGGACGAGGACGATGCCGCTGGTGAGCAGGCTGAAGGCAAGCAGCTTATGGCGGATCGACAGGTCCTTGAGGAAGCGCATCAGCCCGGCGATCCCTTCGGGACGCGCTCCGCGATGACGTCGGCCAGCTTCAGCAGCTGGGCACTGAGTCGCAGGCCGGCGCGCTTGGCGGCGAGCGGGTTGGCTTCGAAGCGGATGCGGTTGTCGACGATCTTGAGGCCGAGGATGCCGCCGCGGGCGGCGAAGTCGGGAATGTCGCTGACCGTGAGCATTCGATCCGCATGCAGGCGCGGCAGCAGGGTGTCGAGCTGTCCGGCCAGCGGCTGCGTCAGATAGACAAGCTGGCAGCCGCGAAGATCGTCGCCCACCTGATGGAAGCGCACCGCGATGTTGCGCTCGCGCAGCTGCTGCCCGTCGAGGTATTGCGCGGCAGTCCCGAAATCGTCTTCGCCGAGGATGCAGAGGTTGAACGGCCCGTCGGGCGAAGGCGGCGGCCAGGTCGTATAGCGTGCGAAGTTGAAGACGAAGGCCGTCTTCAGCAGATACTCGCGGCTCGGCTGCGCAATCGCTCCCGCGCTGGCGGCTGCGTCGGCAAGCGTCGGCCGCGCGTCCTGGGCGCACGCTGGCAGCGGCGTTGCGGCCGAAAGGACGAGACCGACGAGTGCGGCGGCTCCGACCGCCCGCATCAAGCCTGGGAAAAGCTTCAGCCGTGGCCAAATGGTCATGACGTAATGTCCGCGTTAACAGTTACATCTTGGTTGACGACCAGCGTCGCCAGCGTCGGGCCGACGAGCTTGGTGAAGATATGATTGCCGCCGCCGTCCAATCCACCGTCGGTCCAGCCGGCGCCGGCATTGACGGAATCGGCGATGCCCCCGGTCACGGTGAGCACGTCGGTGTCCGACAGGCTGATCACGTCGGTTGCACTGAGCGTGAGTGTATTTGCGGTGGCATCCGTCGCGAGATCGATCCGTTCGATGCCGGAGGCGACTCCCGCAAGGCTGGAGAGATTGAGGTCTCCATTGGCGATGCGCAGCGTGTCAGTGCCGGCGTCGCCGGCGAGGAGCACATCGGCATCGCGCCACACCAGCGTATCGTTGCCGTTGCCGCCGGCGAGGCGGTCGGCCCCGGCGCCGCCGTCGAGCAGGTCGTCGCCGTCACCGCCGCTGAGCGTGTCGGCTCCGCTGCCGCCATCGAGCTGGTCGGCGCCGCGCTCGCCGTTGAGCGCGTCATTGCCGGTGCCGCCGATCAGCGTGTCGGCGCCGTCGCCGCCCCACATCGTGTCGTTCCCGGCGCCGCCGTCGACGTAGTCGGTGACGGCCTGGGTCTCGTTGTTGTCGTAGACATCGTTGCCGTCCAGCAGATAGACCGTGCTGCCGGCCGCGCCGCCGAAGACATAATCATCGAACTGGCTGGCGACCAGCGTTTCGATACTCGTATAGCTGTCGCCCTCTGCCAGGCCGCCGGTGCCGCCAGCGGGCTCGTTCGCGTGCGGTCCGTGCGTGTCCGTGTCCTGCAGCAGCACGACAACAGGGCCGCTGCCAGCATAGCTCACGGTGTCGATTCCGCTGCCGCCGTCGATCGCATCGGCGAGGCCGCCTGCCACGATTGTGTCGTTGCCGGCGCCGCCCGTGAAGCCGAGTGCCGGATCATAGCCGATCCCGGCGGCGACGCCCGCGTTCGACGGCAACGCGACGTAGTCGTTGCCGCCGAGCGCATCGTGCCAATTTCCGGCGGCGTATTGGCCGGCGGTCATCGAATCGAAGATCACCGTATCGCTGCCGCCCGTGAAGAGAGCCGGTGGCGGCTGGACGACGAAGTGGTCATCGCCCGCGGTCGGCAGCTCCGGATGATGGTCCGAGGCGGCAGGATCGCCGCTCGGGAGGGCGCCGGCCGGCGCGGGCGGGTCTAGGTTCCACACGAAGTCGAAATGCCCGGGATGGTCGGCATAGTCGGTGAGAAACAGATTCTGCAACGGGCCGACCGACATCAGGTCCGGCATGGGCAGCGACAGCATGTTGTGCAGGAACTCGGTCGCGGCGGGATTTGTCGGGGCGCCGTCGGCATGCAGGGCGTCCAGCTCCTGCAGTAGCCCAAGACCGGAATAGACGGACAGGTTCATGAGCTGGGACAGGCTGATGCCGGTGAGCACCGACAGCAGCATCTGCGGATCACC
>DATIXH010000007.1:0-4577 GCA_035518775.1 Candidatus Acidiferrum sp. | reverse complement strand
GGCGCTGCGCGGCCTGAGGATCGAGCGCCTGCCGGTCGTGCGCGGCAAGCAGCGCCTGGGCACGCCAATCGCCGGCATCAGCAAGGTCATCGCCATCGGCCTCAACTACGCCGATCATGCCGCCGAGTCCGGCGCGCCGATCCCCAAGGAACCCATCATCTTCACCAAGGCCATCACCTCGATCACCGGGCCTAACGACCCCGTCACGATTCCGAGGGACTCGCAGAAATCAGACTGGGAGGTCGAACTGGCCGTGGCCATCGGCCGTACGGCGCGTTACGTGCCGGAGGAGAAGGCGCTCGACTACGTGGCCGGCTATCTCATCTGCAACGACGTCTCCGAACGCGCGTTCCAGCTCGAGCGCAGCGGCACCTGGGACAAGGGCAAGGGCTGCGACAGCTTCTGCCCGCTCGGACCCTGGCTCGTCACCAGGGACGAAGTGCGTGATCCGCAGGGCCTGGACATGTGGCTCGACCTCAACGGCGAGCGCATGCAGACCGGCAGCACCAAGACGATGATCTTCGGCGTCGCCCATCTCGTCAGCTATGTCAGCCGCTTCATCACGCTGCTGCCCGGCGACATCATCACGACCGGCACGCCGCCGGGTGTCGGCATGGGTAAGAAGCCGCCGCGCTTCCTGCAACCGGGCGACGTGATGACGCTGGGCATCGCCGGCCTCGGCCAGCAGCGGCAGGCCTGCGTCGCCTGGAAGCCGACGCGCTAGCTGTCCCGGCCTGAGCGTCGGGCGCCCATGCCGCTCCATCCGGACTGCACGGCCTACATGGAGAAGAGCGCCGCGTGGGCGGCCGCCCGCGGACTGCCGGCATTCTGGGAGATGCCGCATGCGCGGGCGCGGACAGTCTACCGCGACTTCATCACGACGAGCGGGCGCCCGATGCCGGAGATGGCTCGGGTGGAGGGCATCCGCATTCCCACCCGCGCCGGTCACTGTCCCGGCCGGCTGCTGGTTCCCCGTGCGAGCGGATCCACGCCCCTGCCGGTGATCGTCTACTACTTCAGCGGCGGCTATGTGATCGGCGGCATCGACGAGAGCGAGCATGAGGCACGGCGCCTGGCCGCACGCACGCCGGCGATCGTCGTGTCCGTGGGCTATCGGGTGGCGCCCGAGCATCGCTTTCCGGCAGCCGCCGAGGATGCCTGCGACGCCCTGAGGTGGGTGGCGGAGAACGCGCGGCAGTTCGGCGGCGACCCGCAGCGCCTCGCCGTCGCGGGCTGCAGCGCCGGCGGCGGCCTGTCGGCGATCGTCGCGGGCAAGGCGGCTGCCGACGGTCCGCGGCTGCATCTGGCGATCCTCCATTGTCCGTGGCTGGACCTGACCTTGAGCCAGCCGTCGATCAGGCGCTACGCGAAGGGCTACGATCTCGACCGCGAATTTCTCGAATGGTTCGTCGCCGCTTATATCGGCGACAGCGGCAAGGCGACAGATCCCCTTGCCTCGCCGCTGCTGCAGCCGGTTCCTGCGGGCATGCCGGCGCTGGTCATCCTGGCCGCCGAGTGCGACCCGCTGATCGATGAAGCGCGACTCTACGCCGACAAGCTGCGCGCTGCGCGCGTGTCGACGACCCTCATCGAGGCGCCCGGCATGATTCATGCGTTCAACGAAATCACGCACCTGATTCCGGCCGGCGAGCCGCTGCTCGATCCGGTTCATGCGGCCATCCGCAGCGCCTTAGACGGGGCATGACCCGCCTGCCCGCGCTGGCCATCGGCTGCGCCCTGCTGTCGTCGCTGTCCTGGGGCTTCGGCATTTCGGCCGTCAAGCACGCGCTCGGCTACCTGCCGCCCGCCCATCTGCTGCTGGTGCAGCTCGTCGTCAGCGCCGTCGTGATCGCGGCCCTGGCGGCCATCGAGCGATCGCCACGCCCCGACCTCCGGCGAGTTCTGCTCGGCGGGGCGACCGGCATCCTCGAGTTCGGCCTCGGCTACGGCGTCGGCACGATCGGCCTCTACCTCACGACCGCCAGCAACACTTCGCTCATCAGCACGACGGAGCCGTTCTTCGTGCTCCTGCTGGCATGGCTGATCCTGCGGGAGCCCATGACCAAACGGATGGCGCTCTGCGGCATCATTGCGGCGGCCGGGCTAGCCATGGTCGTTGCGCCCGACATGAGCCACGCGCGCCTGACGCTGCTGAGCGGCGACGCCCTGCTGCTGCTGCAGTATTTCTGCGGCGGCCTCTACGCCATCATCAGCCGGCGGATCGTCGCGGACATGGCGCCGCTGGTGCTGTGCGCCCTCCAGTTTGCCGCCGGCAGCCTGTTCGTGATCGTCCTGGTGCTGGCGGCTCAGGCCCTGGGCATCATCGGGAGTTGGCCGCAGATGACGGCGGCGGCGCTGCTGTGGGCGTTCATCTCGGGGATGCTGCAGTTCGCGCTGCCGTTCTGGCTGCATCTGGTGGCGCTCCGGCACATGCCCGCCAGCATCTTCTCGTTCTTCCTGGCGCTCGTGCCGGTGTTCGGCGTGGTCGGCGCCATGCTGTTCCTCGGCGAGCGGCTTGGCGCTATACAGATCGTCGGCGGTGTTCTGCTGGTCGGCGCATTGCTGCCGGTGGCGCGCCGGTCGCATGGCGACGACGGACATCCCGCATCATCGGACTAGGCTGGAGGACGACATGACACGCTTCGCCGTCATCGAGGCTCCCTCGCCGCTCGGGCTGTGGCCCAGCGGCGTCGAGCGGACACCGGACGTGCTGCTGCAGTTGGGCCTGGCCCGCGCGCTCGATGCCCGGCGGGACCAGCGCGTCGAGCCGCCGGACTACGATCCCGTGCGCGAGAGCACGACCGCCATGCTCAACCCCGCGGGTCTGGCCGAGTACTCGCCCCGGCTGGCCGACGCGGTCGGCCGGGTCGTGGACGGCGGTGAGTTTCCCGTGGTGGTGGGCGGCGACTGCAGCATCCTGCTCGGCTGCACGCTGGCGTTGCGGCGGCGCGGCCGCTTCGGCCTGCTGTTCCTAGACGGCCATGCGGATTTCTATGCGCCGAACCAGTCATTGACCGGCGAAGCCGCCGACATGGACCTGGCGCTGGTTTCCGGGCGCGGACCGGACCAGGTCGTCAACCTCGAGGGTCGCAAGCCCTATGTACGCGACGAGGACATCGTCGTCTTCGCACAGCGCGACGCCGCGCTCGCCCACAAGTATGGCAGCCAGGACGTCCGCAGCACCGGCATGACGGTGATGGACCTCGGCGAAGTCCGCAAGGCCGGCGCCAAGGCCGCCGCCGCGACGGCGGTTCAGAGGCTGACCGCGGGAACCTCCAAGGGATTCTGGATTCACCTGGACGTCGACGTGCTCGACGATGCGGTCATGCCGGCGGTGGACTACCGCATGACCGACGGCCTCGATTTCGACGAGCTGACCGCCGTGCTGCGCGCGGCGGTAGCGAGCGGCCGCGCCGTCGGCATCAACATCACCATCTTCAACCCCAACCTCGACCCGAACCGGTCGGTGGCGCGCAACCTGATCGGTTGCCTCCGGCGCGGGCTGGCCGACGATCCGGGCTGAGCTAGAGCGCGATCGGCTTAAGTTGAGCATAGCCGGCATGCTTGATGTAGGCTGCACATTCGTCGGAGCTGACCTGATCGAGCAGTGAGCCGATGCGTTTCCAGACAGCGTCGGTGGAGCGCGCGTCGGCTTTTCGAAGCAGCGTTTTGAGCTTGGCGAAGGCCTGCTCGATCGGGTTGAGGTCGGGGCTGTAAGGCGGCAGCAAGAGGCGATGGGCGCCGGCGTCTCGAATGGCGCGACGGACGGCTTGGCTTTTGTGGCTGCCCAGATTGTCGAGCACGACGATGTCGCCGGGGCGCAGGGTCGGGACGAGGAACTGGGTCACCCAGGCGAGGAACGTCGGCCCGTTGATCGGGCCATCGATGACGCACGGAGCGATGATCCCCTGGACGCGCAGTCCGGCCAGGAACGTCATCGTCGTCCAGCGGCCGTGCGGGACACGCCCGATCAGGCGCTGGCCGCGCGGTGCGCGGCCATGGGTGCGGGTCATGTTGGTCTTCGCCCAGGTCTCGTCGACGAAGACCAGGCGTTCAGGATCGACGCGCCCCTGATAGCGTCTCCAGTGGGCGCGCTTGCGAGCGACGTCGGGGCGCTCTTGCTCGGTGGCGCACAGGGTTTTTTTTGAACGTCAACCCCGCGGCCGCCAGGAAGGCCCACAGCGCGCCATAGCTGACTTTGACACCGCGATCGCCGAGCTCGCTCAGCAATCCTCGGATCGTCAGATCCGGGGCGACCGACAATCGTGCCAGCAGCCAGTCCCGTTCCGGCAGCAAGATCGGACGGCGATGCCCACCCATCGGCTTCGCCGCGCACGTGCCGCTCACGCGCTGCCGCGCACACCAACGGATCACGCTCGATTCCCCGACTTTGAACAGCTTGGCTACCTGGCGCCGCGACTGCCCGCTCTCGACCGCAGCTACCGCACGCTCACGAAGGTCCATCGAATAGGGTCGTGTCATCCATGCTGGCCTCCAACCCCAGCCAGCAGCTTGAATCAGATTTCTCGCCCGATGGGAATCCCCTTTCGATTCAACCTAGCCCGATCGTGCTCTAG
>DATIXH010000006.1:0-4199 GCA_035518775.1 Candidatus Acidiferrum sp. | reverse complement strand
CCAGGGTGGGGATGGCCGGATGCGGGAAGGGCTGCAGGTCGAAGTTCAGGATGTCGTACTTCTGATCGAGCAGCCACGGCAGCGCGTGCCGCCCGGCCTTGCCCGATCCGCCCGTGAACAGGATCCGTTTGATCATGGCTGTCTCCGTGCGCTCCATGATTTTCCTCCCCCACGAAGTGCGGGAGGTCAGGTAGGCGTCGAGGGACAGACCGCTTGCATCGACCTTGCAGCGATGCCCCCACCTTCATCCTCCCCCACTTCGTGGGGGAGGAAATAATTCGCTCTCTGTCGTCGGCCTACGCCGCGCCATAGCCAATGATGCCCTTGATCTCCAGGAAGTCGTGGATGCCCCAGTCGGCATATTCGCGGCCGTTGCCGGACTGCTTGTAGCCGCCGAAGGGGGCGAAGGTGTCCCACGCGGGGTAGTTGATCTTCACCTGCCCGGCGCGCAGCTGCCGCGCCACGCGGCGGGCGTGCTCGAGGTCCTTTGATGCCACCTGGGCGGAGAGGCCGTAGACGGTGTCGTTGGCGATCGCGATGGCCTGCTCCTCGCTGTCGTAGGGCATGACCGAGAGCACGGGGCCGAAGATCTCCTCGCGCGCGATGGTCATGTCGTTGCGCACGTCGCCGAACACGGTCGGGCGCACATAGTAGCCGCGGTTCAGGCCCTCGGGACGGCCGACGCCGCCGGTGACGAGGGTGGCGCCCTCCTTCATGCCGGCCTCGATCAGCCGCTGGATCTTGTTGAACTGGGCCTCGCTGACCACGGGCCCGAGCATCGTGCCCTCGGCCTTGGGATCGCCGACCTTGTGCGCCTCCGCCGATTTCTTCGCGACGGCCAGCGCCTCGGCCTGGCGGTCGCGCGGCACCAGCATGCGGGTCGGCGCGTTGCAGGACTGGCCGCTGTTGTTGAAGCAGCTCTCGACGCCCTTGCGCACGGCCACCTCGAAATCGGCGTCGGGCAGAATGATGTTGGGCGACTTTCCGCCCAGCTCCTGGGCCACGCGCTTCACGGTGTCGGCGGCGGTCTTGGCGACGATGATGCCGGCGCGCGTCGAACCGGTGAACGACATCATGTCGATGCCGGGATGGGCGGCCATGACCTGGCCGACGGAGGGGCCGTCGCCGCTCACCATGTTGTAGACGCCGGCCGGCACGCCGGCGGCATGCACGATCTCGGAGAAGATGACGCCGGTGATCGGCGCGATCTCGCTCGGCTTCAGCACCATGGTGCAGCCGGCCGCCAGCGCCGGCGCCACCTTGCAGGCGATCTGGTTGAGCGGCCAGTTCCACGGCGTGATCAGCCCGACGACGCCGATGCCTTCGCGCACGATACGCGTGCCGTTGCGGTGCTCCTCGAACACGAAGCTCTCGAGCGCCTTGATGGTCGATGCCAGATGGGCCTGCCCGGCCGCCGCCTGGGAATTGCGCGCCAGGCCCATCGGCGCGCCCATCTCGTCGGACACGGCGCGCGCGATGTCGTCGACGCGCTCCTTGTAGATCTCCAGGATTCGCCGCAGCAACCGCAGGCGTTCCTCCCGGCTGGTCTGCGAGAACGACGGGAAGGCCGCCCGCGCCGCCGCCACGGCGCGATCGACATCGGCCGCGGAGCCGACGGAGATTTTCGTATAGGCCTCCTCGGTCGCGGGATTGATGACGTCGAGCGTCGCCGGCGTCACCGGATCGACCCAGGCGCCGTTGATGTAGAACTTCAGGTGATTGGACATGGTGGGCCTTTCGAGGACGTTCGTTGCGGGATGGTGCGAGGTTTTAAGGACGGGGAGCGCGCGAAGCAACCTTCAGGCGACCGTAGGCTCGAAGGTCAGCGTCGTTGTCGATGCAGCAGCCTGAGTCGCGCCCGGGTCCTAGCGGCTCAACTGGCGCGCGGCTTCGAGGGCGATGTCGCGCAGGCCGGCGCCGCCGGCCTGGACGTGGTCGAGGAGCGTGCGGCGCATGCGCGGGTCCCAGAACTTCAGCAGATGGTCGGTGACCCCGGCGACGGCCTGCTCGCGCGGATAGGCGGCGAAGAAGTCGGCGATCTGGTTCGCCATGTGGACGAGGCGGTCGGTCTTCATCGGGCGCCCAGGATGCGCTGCAAGTGGGTTACGACCAGGACGCTATCCGGGCGCGCCAGCGCCACCAGGGTGAGGCCGCAGCCTTCCGCCATGCGGCGGGCGAGCGCCGTGGGGGCGGAGATGGCGACCAGCACGGGGATGCCGACGGCGGCCGCCTTCTGCACCATCTCGACGCTGCAGCGGCTGGTGATGAGCGCGAAGCCGGCGGCCGGATCGAGGCCGCGCCAGGCCATGGCGCCGATCAGCTTGTCGAGGGCGTTGTGGCGGCCGACGTCCTCGCGCACGAGCTGGATGCGGCCGGCCCGGTTCACCCAGGCGGCGGCGTGCACCGAGCGGGTGAGCTGGTTGACGGCCTGGCGCTGCGGCAGTTCGGCCAGGGCGGCATAGATGGCATCGACCGGAATCGTGGTGGTGGCCGTGACCGGCGGGACCGGACGCACGGCCTGCTCCAGGCTCTCGACGCCGCAGATGCCGCAGCCGGTGCGGCCGGCGAGGGTGCGGCGGCGTTCGCGCAGCGCGCGGAAGCGCTCGATGGCGATGGCCATCCGGACCTCGATGCCGGCCTCGCTCTCGCTCACGCCGATGTCCATCAACTCGTCCTTGCCGGCGAGGATGCCCTCGCTGAGGCTGAAGCCGAGGCCGAAATCCCTGAGGTCGGCGGGCGTCGCCATCATCACGGCGTGGCTGATGTTGTTGTAGACGAGCGCGACCGGCACTTCTTCGGCAATGAGCTCCATCGTCGGCGTGGAGGCGCCATTGGGCAGCACGCGCTCCGCATTCGCCACGCTGGTGGAGCGGGCGATGGCGGAGAGGGCCTTGGCGTCGGGCGGCAGAGCGTTCATTCGGCGGCTTCGATCCGGCGGAGGTCGATGCTGTCGCGGCGGTAGCGCTCCTGCCATTCCGAGGGATGGTTGGTGAGGCGCACCTGCACGGCCGTGACCTTGTATTCCGGGCAGTTCGTCGCCCAATCCGAGAACTCGGTGGTCACGACATTCACGCCGGTGCCGGCGAAGTGGAAGGTGGTGTAGACCACGCCGGGCTGCATGCGCTCGGAGATGAGGGCGCGCAGCGAGGTCTCGCCGGCGCGGCTGGCGAGCGCCACCACGTCGCCATCGCGGATGCCGCGCTGCTCGGCGTCGAAGGGATGGATCTCCAGCACGTCCTCGTCGTGCCAGACCGTGTTCTCCGTCCGCCGCGTCTGCTGGCCCACGTTGTACTGCGAGAGGATGCGGCCGGTGGTGAGGATGAGCGGGAAGCGCGCGGTCGTGCGCTCGTCGGTCGGGATGAACTCGGTGATCATGAACTTGCCCTTGCCTCGGACGAAGCGGTGGACATGCATGATCGGCGTGCCCGCCGGCGCCTTCTCGTTGCACGGCCACTGCACGCTGCCGAGCTCCTCGATCCTGGCGTAGCTGACGCCGGCGAAGGTCGGTGTCAGCCGCGCGATCTCGTCCATGATCTCGGACGGGTGCTTGTAGGTCATGGGATAGCCGAGGGCGTTGGAGAGCGCCATCGTCACCTCCCAGTCGGCCAAGCCGGCCATCGGCGGCATCGCCTTGCGCACGCGGCTGATGCGGCGCTCGGCGTTGGTGAAGGTGCCGTCCTTCTCCAGGAACGACGAGCCCGGCAGGAACACGTGGGCGTAGTTGGCGGTCTCGTTGAGGAAGATGTCCTGCACGACGACGCACTCCATCGCCCGCAAACCCGCCGTCACATGCTGGGTATTGGGGTCGGACTGGGCGATGTCCTCGCCCTGGATGTAGAGGCCCATGAAGGTGCCGTCGACCGCCGCATCCAGCATGTTGGGAATGCGCAGGCCGGGCTCGCCCTCGAGGTGCACGTTCCAGGCGCGCTCGAACAGTTCGCGCGTGGCATCCTCGGAGACATGGCGGTAGCCGCTGAACTCGTGCGGGAAGGAACCCATGTCGCAGGCGCCCTGCACGTTGTTCTGGCCGCGCAGCGGGTTCACGCCAACGCCGGGACGGCCAAGGTTGCCGGTGGCCATGGCGAGGTTGGCAATCGCCATCACCGTGGTGGAGCCCTGGCTGTGCTCGGTGACGCCGAGGCCGTAATAGATGGCGGCGTTGCCGCCGGTGGCATAGAGGCGCGCCGCGGCGCGCAGCT
>DATIXH010000005.1:0-57137 GCA_035518775.1 Candidatus Acidiferrum sp. | reverse complement strand
GAAGACGATTTGTGGGCTAGCTCATTGTGACCCTGGCTGTGACCCCCGACACAAACCAATCACACGGCCTTTTTGTCTAAATCTTTGATCCAATTGGTGGGCGCGCCGGGAATCGAACCCGGGACCACCTGATTAAAAGTCAGATGCTCTACCGCTGAGCTACGCGCCCGCTTGGGAGGGGCCGAGTATGGCCGAATGCGCCCGATCTAGCCACCGGCGCGGCCCTTGGCAAGCGTTTCGCGGGCCGCGCGCGACCGCGGCACAAAAACGGCTCTTTCCGCGCTCTGCGCCCCGGCCAGCGGTCGCGAACGGTCGCCGATGGCCCGAAACTGGTCATGGTCATGTCGTTGAAACAGAAGGGCGATTTTTTGATGCATGGGGTCGTTTTGCAGAATCGCATAGTTCCGGTTTTCCGGCCGATGTTTCACGTGAAACATTTTTGCGTAAAGCCGCCCCTCGCGACGGCCCGAGCCCGCGGACTCGTCGAGCGTCCGCCGCGCGATGTTTCACGTGAAACATTTTTGCGTAAAGCGACGCGCCCGATTTTCGGCGTCAGATCGGCGAGCGCGGGCCGGTCGAGTCTTCGAGGGTCTGCACGCGCGCCGCGGCGTGGTCCCCGTTCTTGCGCTCCTGGGCGAAGCGCGCCGTGAGGCGCTGGGCGACGCGCGGCGAGACGAAGGAGCTGATGTCGCCGCCGAGCCGGCCGATCTCCTTCACGAAGCGCGAGGAGATGAACTGATGGCTCTCCGAGGCCATCAGGAACACGGTGTCGACGGCGGGGTCGAGGCGCGCGTTCATGCCGGCCATCTGGAATTCGTACTCGAAGTCGGAGACGGCGCGCAGGCCACGCACGATCAGGCTGGCGCCCACCGACTGCGCGAAATGCATCAGCAGGTTGTCGAACGGCCGCGCCTCCACGGTGCGACCCTCGGCCTGATTGTTGAGGTCGGCGATCTCGGCCCGCACCAGCTCCAGCCGCTCATCGGTGGCGAGCAGCGGGTTCTTGCCGGCGTTGCGGGCTACCGCGACGATCAGGTGGTCGGCCACCCGCGTCGCCCGGCGGATGATGTCCATGTGCCCGTTGGTGATCGGGTCGAAGGTCCCGGGATAGAGGGCGATGCGGGCCTTACGCGGCATCGGGCGCACTCCCCTCCTCGCCGTTGCCGCCCTCCGGTCCGCCCGGCGCCTCGTCGCTGAGGCGGGTGACGGAGACCACCTTCTCGCCCTCCTCCACCTTGAACAGCACCACGCCCTGGGTCTTGCGGCCGGCGATGCGGATGTCCGTGACCGGGCAGCGGATCAGCTGGCCGCGGTCGGTCACCAGCATGATCTGGTCCCGATGGCCGACCGGGAACGAGGCCACCACGTGACCGTTGCGGTCCGACATCTCGATGGCGGCGATGCCCTGCCCGCCGCGGCCGGTGATGCGGTACTCGTAGGCCGAGCTGCGCTTGCCGAAGCCCTTGGCGGTGACGGTGAGGATGAACTCCTCCCGGCCCTCCAGCTCGCCGAAGCGCTCGGGCGTCAGCGTGACGGTCTCGGCGGCGGCTTCGGCTTCCGCAGCCTCCTCCTCCACCGCCTCGCCCGCGGCCTCCTCGTCCCCGCCGCGCCGCTTTCGGGACATGCGCAGATAGGCGATGCGCTCGGCCGTCTCGACGTCGACATGGCGCACGATCGACATGGAGATGACGTGGTCGCCCTCCTCCAGCTTGATGCCGCGCACGCCCGTGGAGGTGCGCCCGCTGAACACGCGCACGTCGGCCACGGCGAAGCGGATGGCCTGCCCGCCGGCGGCGGCCAGCAGCACGTCGTCCTCCTCCGTGCAGGTCTGCACGCCGATCAGGCGGTCGCCCTTGGCGAGCTTCATGGCGATCTTGCCGTTCGCCTTCACGTCGACGAAGTCGGAGAGCTTGTTGCGGCGGACGTCGCCGGAGGCCGTGGCGAACATGACGAACATCTCGTCCCACGTCGCCTCGTTTTCCGGCAGCGGCATGAGGGTCGAGATGGTCTCACCCTCCTCGAGCGGCAGCAGGTTCACCAGCGCCTTGCCGCGCGCCTGCGGCGTGCCCAGCGGCAGGCGGAACACCTTCAGCTTGTAGACCATGCCGTTGGTCGAGAAGAACAGCACGGGCGTATGGGTGTTGGTGACGAAGATGCGGCTGACGAAATCCTCGTCGCGCGTCGCCATGCCGGCGCGCCCGCGGCCGCCGCGCCGCTGGGCGCGGTAGGCCGAGACCGGCACGCGCTTGATGTAGCCGGCGTGCGTGACCGTCACCACCATGTCTTCGCGCTGGATCAGGTCCTCGATGTCCTGCTCGAACTCGAGGTCGTGGATCTCGGTCTTCCGGGGCGTGGCGAACTGTTCCTTGATCGCCCTCATCTCGGTGCGGAGGATGTCGAGCCGCCGCGCCCGCGAGCCCAGGATATCCAGGTAGTCCTTGATCTTGGCCGCCAGCTCCTCCAGCTCGGCCGCGATCTTGTCGCGCTCCAGCCCGGTCAGGCGCTGCAGGCGCAGTTCGAGGATGCCGCGCGCCTGCTCTTCCGACAGATGGATGGTGCCGTCGGCCGCCACCACGCGTCCGGGCTCGTCGATGAGGGCGATCAGCGGCTCGACGTCGCGCGCCGGCCAGGCCCGCTCCATCAGGCGCTCGCGCGCCACCACCGGGTCGGGCGCCTTGCGGATGAGGCTGACGACCTCGTCGATGTTGGTGACGGCGATCGCGAGGCCGACCTGCAGGTGGGCGCGCTCGCGCGCCTTGCCCAGCTCGTAGATCGCGCGGCGCGTGATGACGTCTTCGCGGAAGGCGATGAACGCGGCGATGACATCCTTCAGCGTCATGGTCTGTGGCCGCCCGCCGTTGAGCGCCAGCATGTTGACGCCGAAGCTGGTCTGCAGCGGCGTGTGGCGGTAGAGCTGGTTCAGCACCACCTCGGCCATGGCGTCGCGCTTCAGCTCGATCACCACGCGGACGCCGTCGCGGTCGGACTCGTCGCGCAGGTCGGCGATGCCCTCGATGATCTTGTCGTTCACGCACTCGGCGATCCGCTCCTGCAACCGCTTCTTGCTGGCCTGGTAGGGGATCTCGGTGACGATGATGGCCTCGCGGTCCTTGCGGATCTCCTCCACATGCGTGCGCGCCCGCACGACGATCGAGCCGCGCCCGAGGTGATAGGCCTCCTTGATGCCGTTCCGCCCGAGGATCAGCCCCCCGGTCGGGAAGTCCGGGCCGGGCAGCAGCTGCATCAGCCCGTCGATGGTGATCTCGGGATCGTCGACATAGGCGAGGCAGGCCTCGATCACCTCGCCCAGGTTGTGGGTCGGGATGTTGGTGGCCATGCCGACGGCGATGCCCTGGGCGCCGTTGACCAGCAGGTTCGGGAAGCGGGCCGGCAGCACCAGCGGCTCGCGCCGGCGCTCGTCGTAGTTGGGCTGGAAGTCGACCGTATCCTTGTCGATGTCCTCGAGCAGGGACTCGGCGGCGCGCGACAGCCGCGCCTCGGTGTAGCGCATGGCCGCCGGCGGATCGTCGTCCATGGAGCCGAAGTTGCCCTGCCCGTCGATGAGCTTGAGGCGCATGGAGAAGTCCTGCGCCATCCGCACCAGCGCCTCGTAGATCGCGCTGTCGCCGTGCGGGTGGTAGGCGCCCATGACGTCGCCGACGATGTTGGCCGACTTCCGGAACGGCTTGTTGGAATCGTAGCCGCCCTCCTTCATCGCCCAGAGAATCCGGCGGTGGACGGGCTTCAGCCCGTCGCGCACGTCGGGCAGCGCACGCGACACGATGACGCTCATGGCGTAGTCGAGGTAGGAGCGTTTCATCTCCTCCTCGATGGTCACGGGCGCGATGTCGAAGGCAGGCGGCTCGGTCGGCGGGTTCAAGCGAATTCCTGAAATATCTCAGAGAGTTGACGGGCGAGATTCAGGGCCGTCGATTCGACTCAACGCTAGCAGATTTTGCAGGTGCGAACAAATGAAATGGGCACTCGCCGACCGCCGGCCACCCCCGCCTCCGACCGGTCTGTCGGCTGCTAGAGACCCGCCTTCACGTTGTTGACGAGCTCGATGTATTTGCTGCGATAGGGCTCGTCGGGCTCCGGGTCGATGGAGAGGGCGGCGAACGTCGCCTCCGGATCGCTGGCGCCCATCTCCGACAGCACCTTGGGGTCCACGACCTTGTAGGTCCGCCGGTTGGAATGGAAGTAGCCCGCCGACTCCATCAGCCACTTGCCGGATTCCGGATCGAGCATGGCATTCAGGAAGTCGTAGGCGGCCTGCTCGTCGCCGGGCGCCTTGGCGTGGCGCACGAGGCCGCAGGAATAGCCGAGGATGCCTTCCTTCGGCATCATGTAGGCGACCGGCACGCCCTGCTTCTTCAGCTGCGCAACCGAGCCGCTCCAGGCATAGGCAGCCACCACCTCGCCGGCGGCGATCGCCTGCTCGATCTGCGTCTGGTCGCTCCAGTAGAACTTCATCAGCTCGCGCTGCTTGGCCAGCATGCCCTTGATCTCGCCGAGCTGCTGCTCGCTCAGGTGGAGGTAGTCCTTGTACCAGCCGCGCACGCGCGCCGCGATCTCGATGAAGGTCGTATCGGTGTCGTACATCGAGAGCTTGCCCTTGTACTTCTCGTTGAAGAGCAGGCCCCAGGAGGGATCGGCGACGTCGGCCGCGTCGACGAGGTCGGTGCGGTAGAGCACGGACGACAGCCCGGCGTCCCACGGCATGAAGTAGACCTTCCCGTCGAACACGGTCTCCGGGATAGTGCGGAAGCGCTCCCAGATATTCTCGTATTCCGGCAGGCGCGACACGTCGATCGGCTGCAGGATGCCGGCGTCCTTCCAGCGCTTGATGTTGTAGCTGCAGGGATGCATCAGGTCGGGCGTGTAGCCGGCGAGCATCTTCTGCAGCGCCTCTTCCTCGCTGGCGAAGATCCCGAAATCCGGCGTGCCGCCATGCTTGGCCGCGTATTGCGGCGCCGCCTCCGCCACGTCATAGCCGGCCCAGGTGAAGAACGTCAGGCTGCCGGCGGCGCGCGTGCCGGGCGCCGCCAGCGGCATCACCGCGAAGCCGAGGCCGACGGCAGCGAGCGCGCGATTGAGATCGCGGCGCGACAGTTTGCCGTTCCGCAGAGCGGCAATGACGTCCTTGCTCATTGAAGACTCCCCTCTTGGCTTTGTTTGGTTTCTTGAAGCAGTAGCCGGCTAGAACGGGATTTCGTCGTCGAGGTCGCCGCCCGAAGGCGGCCCGCCGCGGCCACCGCCGCCGCTCGGGCTGGAATGCGGGGGCTCCTCGTGCGACGGCGCGGCATAGCTGCCGGCATCGCCGCCCGCGCCCCGGGCGTCGAGCATGGTGAGTTCGCCGCGGAAGCGCTGCAGCACGACCTCGGTCGTGTACTTCTCCTGGCCGGACTGATCGGTCCATTTACGCGTCTGGAGCTGGCCCTCGACGTAGATCTTGGAGCCCTTGTGCAGGTACTTCTCGGCCACCTCCACGATGCGCTCGTTGAAGACGACGACGCGATGCCACTCGGTCTTCTCGCGGCGCTCGCCCGTGTTCTTGTCGCGCCAGCTTTCGGAGGTCGCGAGCGAGAGGTTGGCGACGCGCGTGCCGTCCTGCGTGCTGCGGATTTCGGGATCGCGGCCGAGATTGCCGACCAGAATGACCTTGTTCACGCTGCCTGCCATGACGCCTCTCTGCTCCCTTTCCCGAGGCCGGCGGACCCGCCGGCCGATGACCGCAAGACTCTAACCATATCGCGTCATGACCCGCCAGAGTTGTATTGGCAGGATCTGTCAGCTAGCCGGCTGCGACCTCATTTCCGAGTCGCTTTTCCGCACGACGAGGATAATATCGAGCCCCGGTCCCTTAGGTGATCAGCCCCCGGAAATGCAGGACAAAATCATCGTTCGCGGCGCCCGCGAGCATAACCTGAAGAACGTCGACGTGGAGATGCCGCGCAATAGCCTGGTTGTCATCACCGGGCTGTCGGGATCCGGCAAGTCGTCGCTCGCCTTCGACACGATCTATGCCGAGGGCCAGCGCCGCTACGTCGAGTCGCTCTCGGCCTATGCCCGGCAGTTCCTGGAGCTGATGCAGAAGCCGGACGTGGATTCCATCGATGGGCTGTCGCCGGCGATCTCGATCGAGCAGAAGACGACGTCGAAGAACCCGCGCTCGACCGTCGGCACGGTGACGGAGATCTATGACTATCTGCGCCTGCTGTTCGCCCGCATCGGCATCCCGTACTCGCCCGCCACCGGCATGCCGATCGAGAGCCAGACCGTGAGCCAGATGGTCGACCGCGTCATGGAGATGGCCGAGGGTACGCGCCTCTATCTGCTGGCGCCGGTGGTGCGCGGACGCAAGGGTGAGTACCGCAAGGAACTCTCCGATCTGCAGAAGCGCGGCTTCCAGCGCGTGAAGGTCGATGGGCAGTTCTTCGAGATCGATTCCGTGCCCACGCTCAACAAGAAACTGAAGCACGATATCGAGGTCGTGGTTGACCGGCTCGTCGTGCGTGAAGGCATTCAGAAGCGGCTGGCCGACAGCCTGGAAACAGCCCTTGGTCTCTCGGATGGCCTGGTGTTCGCCGAGATCGCGGATTCGAGCGAGGGCAAGAAGAAGGGCGAGCCGGAGCGGGTAACCTTCTCCGCCAAGTTCGCCTGCCCGGTATCGGGCTTCACCATCGACGAAATCGAGCCGCGGCTGTTCTCGTTCAACAATCCCTATGGCGCCTGCCCGGCCTGCGATGGCTTGGGCACGACCATGTTCTTCGATCCCGAGCTGGTGGTGCCGAACGAGAAGCTCTCGCTGCGCCAGGGCGCCGTCGCGCCCTGGGCCAACTCGACCTCGCAGTACTACATGCAGACGCTGGACAGCTTGGCGCGGCACTACAAGTTCAGCGTCAACACGCCCTGGGAGGAGCTGCCGGAGAAGGCCCGCAACGTCATCCTGCATGGGTCGGGCAGTGAGCCCGTGACCATGGAATATGACGACGGGATGCGCAGCTACAAGACCACCAAGCCGTTCGAGGGCGTCATCCCCAACATGGACCGGCGCTGGCGCGAGACCGACAGCGCCTGGGTGCGTGAGGAGCTGTCGCGCTTCCAGGCCACCAGTCCCTGCGAGGCCTGCAAGGGCCAGCGGCTGAAGCCGGAGGCGCTGGCCGTGAAGATCGAACGCCTCACCATCTCCGAGGTCTGCGACTTCTCGATCGACCAGGCGCGGCAGTGGTTCCTGGCGCTCGACAGGAAGCTGAAGCCCAAGCAGCGGGAGATCGCCCAGCGGATTCTGAAGGAGATCAACGAGCGGCTCGGCTTCCTCGTCAGCGTCGGCCTCGACTACCTCACGCTCTCGCGGGGTTCGGCGACTTTGTCGGGCGGCGAGAGCCAGCGCATTCGCCTCGCTTCGCAGATCGGCTCCGGCCTCACCGGCGTGCTCTATGTGCTGGACGAGCCATCGATCGGGCTGCATCAGCGCGACAACCAGCGGCTGTTGGAGACGCTGAAGCGGCTGCGCGACCTCGGCAACACCGTGCTGGTGGTCGAGCATGACGAGGAGGCGATCCGCAACGCCGACTACCTGATCGATATGGGCCCGGCCGCCGGCATCCATGGGGGCCGCGTCATAGCGTCCGGGATACCCGAGCAAGTGATGCGCAGCCCTGAGAGCATCACGGCGCAGTACCTCACAGGCTTCCGGCAGATCCCGCTGCCAAAGCAGCGGCGGCCAGGACACAAGGATCAGTCGATCCGGATTGTCGGCGCGCGCGCCAACAATCTGAAGCACGTGAGCGTCGACATTCCGCTCGGCACCTTCACCTGCGTGACCGGCGTGTCCGGCGGCGGCAAGTCGACGTTGATCATCGAGACCCTCTACAAGGCCCTTGCCCGCCGGCTGATGGGTGCCCGCGAGCATGCCGGCGAGCACGACCGCATCGAGGGGCTGGAGTTCCTCGACAAGATCATCGACATCGACCAGTCCCCGATCGGCCGCACGCCGCGCTCCAACCCCGCCACCTACACCGGCGCCTTCACGCCCATCCGCGACTGGTTCGCCGGGTTGCCCGAGGCCAACGAGCGCGGCTACAAGGCCGGCCGGTTCTCCTTCAACGTGAAGGGCGGGCGCTGCGAGGCCTGCCAGGGCGACGGCGTCATCAAGATCGAGATGCACTTTCTACCAGACGTCTACGTGCAGTGCGACGTCTGCAAGGGTAAGCGCTATAACCGAGAAACACTGGAAATCACCTTCAAGAACAAGTCGATCGCCGACGTCCTGGACATGACGGTCGAGGAAGGGGCGGAGTTCTTCAAGGCCGTGCCCTCGATCCGCGACAAGCTGCTGACTCTGCAGCAGGTCGGCCTCGCCTACATCCATATCGGCCAGCCTGCCACCACGCTCTCCGGCGGCGAGGCCCAGCGGGTGAAGCTCTCGAAGGAGCTGTCGCGCCGCTCCACCGGCAAGACCCTCTACATCCTGGACGAGCCCACCACCGGCCTGCACTTCGACGACGTGAAGAAGCTGCTGGAGGTGCTGCACGAACTCGTGAGCCAGGGCAACACCGTGGTGGTGATCGAGCACAACCTCGAGGTCGTCAAGACCGCCGACTGGATCATCGACCTCGGCCCCGAGGGCGGCGACAAGGGCGGACGCATCGTCGCCACGGGCACGCCGGAGCAGGTCGCCGGCGTGAGCGACAGCTATACGGGGCAGTACTTGGCTCCCTACCTTCGGACCGTCGCCAACGCGAAGAGGCGCGCCTGAAGCGACAGACGAGAGAACCGGGGAGGACGCGCCCTCAGTAGAGCGGCGGCGAGGTCACCCACACGACGCGCGTCAGGACGTTGCCGGGATTGTGGAAGCGGTGGGTCTTCGTGCTGGGGAAGCGGAAGCTGTCGCCCGTACCGAGCGTGCGCTTCTGGCCGTCGATCCAGAGGTCGAGGATGCCCTCGAAGACGATGCCACATTCCTCGCCGGCATGGCTGTAGCCCTGCTCGCCCGAGCCGCTGCCGGGATCGATCTCGACGAGAAGCATCTGCAGGTTTCCCGGCCCGGGCGGCGAGGCCAGCCGCTTCAGCACGCCGGGCTTGTTGAACACGATCGACTGGCGCGCGGTCGCCCTGACGACGAAGGGATCGCCGTTGGGCTGCACCGGCCCCGACTGCTCCAGCAGCCAGCCGGGCCCGATGCCGAGCGCGGTCGAGAGCAGGCAGAAGGTGCGGATCGAGGGCACCGCCAGGCCGCGCTCGATCTCGCTGAGATTGCCGACGGAGACCTCCGCGGCCTTGGCGAGGTCGACGAGCGAGAGACCCTTGGCAGTGCGCAGCTCGCGCAGGCGCTTGCCGATGCGCAGCTCGAGGTCGGAGAACGAAGGCGCCGCGCCGGCAGCGGGCTCGCTCGGCGCGGCGACGCGCGCCGGCAGCGCGGCACCCGCCAAGCCTCGGGACGTGCCGGCTGCCGCCCTCGTCGATGCTCGCGCGCGCGTCCGTGGACGGCCGGCGGCGAGCGGCTTCGCTCTACCCATCGATCTCCTCGAACAAGAAGAACGGGCGCGATCCTAGAGGACCGCGCCCCGCGCGATCAACCGCCCGCCTTCACCTCTTCGAACATGCGGGTGATTTTGTCGTTGTTGTTGATCGGTTTCGTGAAGACGGTGGTCTTCAGCATCTCCTCGGGCGCGGTCGGGAGCTGCAGTTCCTTCAGCTTGTCGGCGCCGACGGCGGACATGGCATCGGCGTTCGAGGTGCCGTAGCCGTACATCTCCACCAGAGTCTTGCCGGAGGCGTCGTCGAGCCGCGCGTTGATGAAGTCGTAGGCGAGATCGACATGCTGCGACTTCGTTGAGAGCACGAAGCCGCACACCCAGGTGAGCATGCCCTCCTTCGGCTGCATGAACTCCACCGAGACGCCCTGTTTCTTCAGGCTGACGGCCGAGGCGTTCCAGGTCATGGCCGCGACGAGCTCGCCGGAGGCCAATTGCTGCTCCACCGAAGTGAGGTCGGTGGTGTAGGCCTTCACCAGCGGCCGCTGCTCCTTGAGGACGCCGCGCACCTTTTCGATGTCGGCATCGGACATGTTGAAGGGATCGACGCCGGCCAGCACGGCCGCGACCACTGGCGTGTCGTGCACCGCGTCGAGCACGGCGATCTTGCCGGCATATTTCGGGTCCCACAGCAGGTGCCAGCTCTTCTCGGCGTTGGGGATCAGGTCGGTTCGATAGGTGATGGAGGTGTTGCCCCAGTCCCACGGCACCATCCAGGTCTGATCCCCCTCGACCAGCCCGGGCAGGCTGCGCAGCACCGGGAAGATCTTGTTCCAGTTCTTGAGGCGCTTGGTGTCGATCGGCTGGATCAGGCCGGCATCCTTCCAGCGCAGCACCTTGTCGTAGCAGGGATGGATGACATCCGGGCTGAAGCCGGCCTGCACCTTGGTGAGGGCCTCGTCATCGTCGCCGAAGAGCGGCGCATCGATGCCGTCGGGATGGGCCTGCATGTAGGCCGGGTTGAAATCGGGCAGCTCGTAGCCGCTCCAGGTGTAGTAGGTCAGCTTGTCGCCGGCCTGCGCGCCGGCGAGCGCGCCGAAGGAGAGCGGAATGATGAACGCCGCAAGGCGCAAGGCGCGTCCGTAACCGGATCTCGCCCCGAAGATGGTCTTCATGTCGAACCTCCCCGTTTGTTTTCGTTCACCCCACGCGAACCGCGGGTGCTGGCACGGCGACAAGGCTATATCGCGTGTCTGAAATAAACAATGTTCTTTTCACAGATGTGAAATACGCCGACCAGCGACGCTACTCGTCGCGGCGGCCCCGCCGCTCGCGCATGTAGCTCATGATCTCCGAGAAACCGAACAGGAGCAGCAGCACGCCCGAGACGACCTCGATGGCCGCGACGAGGCGGGCGGTCTCCGTCACGGGCGTGATGTCGCCGTAGCCGACGGTGGCCATGGTGACGATCGAGAAGTAGAGGCTCTCGGAATAGGTGATGTCACGCACTTGGCCGTCGATGCGAAAGTGGGACACCGCGCTCAGCTTGTCGAGCACGCGATAGATGCCGGCGAACACGATCACGATCACGGAATAGAAGGTGAGAAAGGCGAAGGCCGCGGCAGCAAGCTGGCTGATGCGCGCGAAGAACTCCTCGAACAGGAGGCCGGCATCGATCAGAAACGCCGACACGCCCGGGCTGACCAGGAAGACGACGAGCGCGATCGCCAGCATGGCGCCGACGAAGGCGCGGTCGACGCCCCGCGGCGAGAGCGCCAGGTCCGGCATGAGGAAGGTGAGCGCGCCGATGGCGAAGACGGGTATCAGCCAGGACAAGGTGCGCGCGACGCCGCGCCCGCCTTCCGACTCCGATATCGCCAACACCTGGCGGATGCGCTCGCGCCGCACCTGCGCACCGGCGATGAAGCCGAGGACAGGCAGCGCGAACCCGATCTCGAGCGCGGGGACGCTGACCGAGCGGAAGTTGGTTTCGACGAAGAACTGAAAGACGCAGGCGTAGACGCCGAGCGCGTTGGCGAGGGCGATGACGAAGAACTGGCTGCCGGGAAAGGCGGCATGGAAATAAGCGACGGCAATTCCGACCATCGCGAACAGCATCAGGACGAACCACCAACCACTGAGATCGAAGCTGGCGACCGCGATCAATCCGATCATGCCGAAGGTGATCAGGAAGGCGCGGACCCAGCCGCGGTCGGAAGATTTCCTGTTCGACATCCTGCTCGCCGGACGCGGAACCGCTGCAGCGCTCCTGGTCTACGGTCTACAGCAACTCTTTCTCGAACGGATATTTCGACAGCACCTCGACGCCGGTGTCCGTGATCAGCACCTGCTCTTCCAGCTTCACGCCTTCGCCGCCGCGGTCGCTGCCGGTATAGCTTTCCACGCACAGGGTCATGCCGGGCTCGAGGACGCCATCGTAGCCGCGATCGTCGAAGTCCGGCCAGTACTTGATGCCCGGATATTCGTCGGCCAGGCCGACGCCGTGGATCATGCTGGAGTAGCGGTTGGCCAGGAACTCCTGGGGGATCGGCCAGCTCTTCTCCGAGGTCTCGCGGAAGCTCATGCCCGGCTTCAGGATGCTCATGTTGTGCTGGATCTGCTCATAGGCGGTGGCGTAGAGCCGGCGCTGCTCAGCGGTCGGCTTGCCGCTGCTCAGCCAGGAGCGGGAGATATCCGAGCAGTAGCCGTAGGGGCCGATCAGATCGGTGTCGAAGCAGACGAGCTCCCCGGCCTCGATCTTGCGCATCGAGCATTCACGGAACCAGGGATTCGTGCGCGGGCCGGAGGACAGGAGGCGCGTCTCGATCCACTCGCCGCCCAGACTGATATTGGTCGCGTGCAGCTTGGCCCAGAGCGCGTTCTCGGTGATGCCCGGCTGCAAGGCGTCCTGCATGGCGCGGCAGCCGGCCTCGCACACCGCCAGCGAGGCACGCATCAGCGCGATCTCCTCCGGCGATTTGATGACGCGGGCGTGCTCTGTGATCGGCAGCGCGTCCAACACCTCCAGCTGGTTGGCGCGCAGGCCGTCGATGCCGAGGTGCGAGAGCCGGTCGACGCCGATGCGGCGGTTGTCGCCGCCGTGGCGGCGCATGAGGTCGGCGATCTCGTCGCCAAAGCGCTTGGCATCCTCCTCGGCATAGGGGCCGGAAGCGAAGTAGTAGAACGTGGGCATGACCCGGTACTCGTCGACCGTCGGCAGGCCCTCGGCGAGGAACGGATGGTTGGCATAGTCGAACAGGACGACCGGCCCCTCGAGCGCCACGAACACGCAGCGCGTCTCGTAGTGCGAGCACCAAACCTGCATGTTCGTGGCGTCGGTGGCGTAGCGGGTGTTGATCTGGTCAAACAGCAGCAGGCCGGCGACGTCGCGCTTGCGCATCTCGCTGCGCAGGCGCTCCAGCCGGTAGCGGCGCACGACGTTCAGATCGACCGGCGCCTCCGTGTACTCCATCGCGCCGTGCTGGCGCGCGACCTTGTCGCCCGCCGCCGCTTTGCCCATGCGGTAGTTCATCCCCGTCCCTCCCATCGGCGGCGCGTTGAACGCTCGCACCGTTCCGTTGCGGGCGCCATCCTGGACCGGGACAGGCGGCGAGGCAATGGCGCACGGGTCTCGTCGTGCCCTTGTGACCGGGCTCAGTGACGGGCGGCGCGAACTGGGCCTAACCAACGATCGCATATTGACGACGCGCCGGCTCGCGAGGACTATGCGGCGCCGTTGAGAACACGCCTCTAAAGGTCATGGGTGGCGGCAACCTGCATGGGCAAGCTCCGAAAATCGATTCTTCCTCTGCTCTGCGTCGCGGGTCTGCTGTGGGCGTGGCCGGGCGCGGCCGCCCCCGACTACGCCGCCATCGTGGTCGATGCCGACAGCGGGACCGTGCTCGAGTCGGTGTCGGCGACGGCGCGCTGGTATCCGGCCTCGCTGACGAAGGTCATGACGGTCTATCTCGCGTTCGACGAGATCGCGGCCGGACGGCTGGCTCTCGACGAGGAGGTGACGGTTTCGGCGCGCGCCGCGTCGCAACCGGCAACCGAGCTGGGGCTCGGGGTCGGCCAGAAGATCACGGTCAGAGACACGATCCTCGCGATCATCCTGCGGTCCGCGAACGACGCGGCCGTGGCGCTGGCCGAGCGCATCGGCGGCAGCGAGGAGGCCTTCGCCGCGCGCATGACCGCCAAGGCCGGGGAACTCGGCATGGCGCGCACGGTGTTCCGCAATGCCACGGGGCTTCCCGATCCGGAGCAGGTGACGACCGCGCGCGACATGGCCGTCCTGGCGAAGGCGCTGCTGGAGAACTACCCGCAGTACTATCACTTCTTCTCGACGACGAGTTTCAGCTACGAGGGCCAGACCTTCGGCACCATCAACGGCATCCTGTCGCGTTATCAGGGCGCCGATGGCATCAAGACCGGCTTCACCTGCGGCTCCGGCTACAACCTGGTGGCCTCGGCGACGCGCAATGGCCGGCGCCTGATCGGCGTGCTGCTGGGCAGCCACACGAACTTCGAACGCCACAGCGAGATGGGGAAGCTGCTCGACGTCGGTTTCGCGACGGATCTGCAGACGCTCGACAACAAGGTGCTGCTGGCGCAGCTCGGCGCCGCCGACGATGCCGATCCGGCGCCGCCGACCCGGCTGTCTGCGACCGAATGCGCCTACGGCGTCAGTGCGACCTCGACCGAGGCCGGAATCATCGGCGGCGGCTGGGCGCTCATTTTCGGCGCCTCTGCCAGCAAGGCGCAGGCGCAACAGATGCTGAGCCGGGCGCGGCAGCAGCTGAGCCCGGTGCTCGCGAGCGGCCGCGCCGTCATCGTGCCGAAGCAGTGGGAGGGCATCCGGCGCTACAGCGCACTGCTCGCCGGACTCAGCAAGGACCAAGCTGGCAGGGCCTGCAAACGTCTATGGAGCGTGGGCGCCTATTGCCTCGCTCTCAGCCCGCAGGTGCTGCGGAACCCCCAGGCAATCTGGCGCTGACCTACGCTTTCGCCGCGACGGCCTCGATCTCGACGACGAGATCGGGATGCGCCAGAGCGGCGACCACGAGGAACGTTGAGGCCGGCTCGGCGCCCTTGAGCGCCTCGTCGCGGATCTTGCGCGAGGCAGCGACGGTATCGGCGTTGGTCACGAAGATGTTGGCCTTCACCAGGTCTTCGGCACCCATGCCGGCGGCGGCGAGGATGGCGTTGATATTGGCCCAGCACTGCTTCGCCTGGGCCTCGAAGCCCTTGAGGATGGTGCCGTCTTGCGTGGCGCCGACCTGGCCGGAAATGTGCAGCCAGCGCGCGTTCGCGGGCACCTCGACGGCCTGGCTGTAGCGGCTGAAGGGCTTCACGACGGTCGGCGGGTTCAGGCGCTTGTGCATGGGGCTGCCCTCTGTTCGGTTGATCTGCTGGGGACGCGACGCTATCTGTTCCGGCGATGGCCAGCAACCTCAGCGCGCCCGTGCATGTGATCGGCGGCGGCCTCGCCGGCAGCGAGGCGGCGTGGCAGCTCGCCCAGGCGGGCGTGCCCGTAACGCTGCACGAGATGCGCGCGGTACGGCAGACCGAGGCGCACAAGACCGATCGCTTGGCCGAGCTGGTCTGCTCCAATTCCTTCCGCTCCGACGACGCGGTAAACAATGCGGTCGGGCTACTGCATGAGGAGATGCGGCGTTGCGGCTCGCTCATCCTGGCGGCGGGCGATGCCCACAAGCTGCCGGCTGGCGGGGCGCTGGCCGTGGATCGCGACGGCTTCGCCGCGACCGTGTCCGAACGGCTGACGGCGCACCCGCTGGTGACGATCCGTCGCGAGGAGATCGCGGGACTGCCGCCGCCGGATTGGGACCAGGTGATCGTGGCGACGGGCCCCCTCACCTCGCCCGCGCTCGCCGATGCGATTCTCCGGCTGACCGGTGAGAGCGCGCTGGCGTTCTTCGACGCCATCGCGCCGATCGTCCATCGCGAGAGCATCGACTTCGAACGCGCCTGGTTCCAGTCGCGCTACGACAAGGCGGGTCCGGCCGGCGACGGCGCCGACTACATCAACTGCGCCTTCGACAAGGCGCCCTATCTCGCCTTCGTGGAGGCGTTGCTGGCCGGCGAGAAGACCGAGTTCAAGGCCTGGGAGCAAGACACCCCCTACTTCGAAGGTTGCCTGCCGATCGAGGTGATGGCGGCGCGGGGGCCGAACACGCTGCGTTTCGGGCCGATGAAGCCGGTCGGGCTGTTCGATCCGCACAGCAGCCGCCGGCCCTATGCCGTCGTGCAGCTGCGGCAGGACAACGCTCTGGGCACGCTGTTCAACATCGTGGGCTTCCAGACCAAGCTGAAGCACGGCGAGCAGGTGCGCATCTTCCGCATGATCCCGGGGTTGGAGCGCGCCGAGTTCGCGCGGCTGGGTGGGCTGCATCGGAATACGTTCCTGAACAGCCCGCGGCTGCTCGATCGCCAACTGCGGCTGAAGGCCATGCCGCGGCTGCGCTTCGCCGGGCAGATCACGGGCGTCGAAGGTTATGTCGAGAGTGCCGCGATCGGGTTGCTGGCGGGCCGGCTGGCGGCGGCCGAGCGGCGCGGGCAGCCGCTGGAGGCTCCGCCGCCGACAACCGCCCTGGGCGCGCTCGTCAACCACATCACCGGCGGCGCCAGCGCGCAGACCTTCCAGCCCATGAACGTCAATTTCGGTCTGTTCCCGCCGCTGCCGGACGAGGAGCGCTACAAGCGCAGCCATCTCAGCCGCAAGCCCGCGCTCTCGGCCCGCGCCCTCCACGATTTGGCGGTCTGGCTGGACGGCGCGCGGCAAGCGGCCGCCTGATCACGCGCGGCCGCGCAGGTCGGCCCAGAGGAGCCGCCAGATGCGCCCGGGCAGCTCGTCCTGCAGCCCCGGTGCATAGACGTCGTGGCCGGCGGCCTCGATCTGGCGCAGATATTTCGCCGCCAATGTTCCCAGGAGCATGACGGGGAGCAGGCGGCGCGGTAGCGCGCGGGCGAGCGCGCGGCCGGCAGCCAGCTGGCTGCCTGCCTCGACGGCGACCGTGCGCACGACGGCAGCGAGCGCCGGCGGCCGGCGCTGTTCCAGCACGTCGTGCGCGTCCAGGCCTTGCTGCGCCAGGAGGTCCTGCGGCAGGTGCACGCGCCGATGGCGCGCATGGAACGGCACGGCGCGCAGCAGGCCTGCGAGCGCCCAGGCGATCCAGACGGCGCGCACCGCGCAGGCCTCCTGTTCGCCGGCGCCGCCAAGCGCCCGGGCTGCCAGCAGGCCGAGGCTGCCGGCGGTGGCGTCGGCATAGCCGACGAGCGCCGGCAGGTTTGCCGGCGGCGCCTCCTCCAGATCGCGTTCGCGCGCCTCGAGCAGGCGCTCGAACGCCGCGCGCTCGAGACCGTGGCGGCGGATCGCCGCGGCGAGCGGCTGCGCGACCTGGTGGCGGCGCTCGTTGCCGGCGTAGATCTCGCCGATGCAGTCACGCCACCATTGCAGACGCATCAGACCCATCATCGGCTCGCGGACGAGCTCGCGCGTCTTCGCCACTTCCACGTTGAAGGCGTAGAGCGCGATGAGATCGGCACGCACCGGCGCCGCGGCGAACAGCGCAGTCAGGTAGCGGTCGCGATCGAAGCGCCGCACCTGGTCGAGGCAGTAGGCGGCGTCGGCGGTGCTTGAGTCCATGCGGGCCTAGGAGTTCAGACTCGTCGCGGCCGGGGCCGTGCGAGCGCCGTTGCAACCGAGTTACTTCATGATATTCTCCCGCGGCCTTGGAATGACAATGGCTTGCAGAATCGAGCGAGCGGAGGTCGAACAATGAAGAAGCTGCCTTGGGAAAACCTTCATGCGGCGCTAGGCATCGGTGTCGTACTGGCGATAATCCTTCTGCTGATAGCGGGGCACCTTAGCTTCCTCGGCGATGGCGCATTCTGGAGCTTCCTGTTCCGCATCCTGCACATCTGGTCGGGTATTTTGTGGATCGGGCTGCTCTACTACTTCAATTTCGTGCAAATGCCGTCGATGCCCAAGATTCCAGACGAGCAGAAGCCGGCGGTCAGCAAGGTGATCGCGCCGGCGGCACTGTTCTTCTTCCGCTGGGGGGCCGTGTCGACGGTCGTGTTCGGCCTGATCATCATGGTCTACAACGAGTCCTGGACGAACAGAGGGGTATCGATCGGCATGCTGCTTGGCCTGATCATGGCGATCAACGTGTGGGTCCTCATCTGGCCGAACCAGCAGAAGGCGCTGGGCCTGGTGGATGCCGACGCGGATACGAAGAAGAAGGCCGCGCGCACGGCGATGCTGGCCTCGCGCTTCAATACCATGCTGTCGATCCCGATGCTCTACGGCATGGTGTCTGCGCATCTGCCGACCGCCTGGTAGCGCGCGGCTCGGCCGCGGCGCTGGCCTACGCTATCGCGATGAGGGCCGCCGCAACCCGGCGGCCCTCGGCCATCAGGACATTATAGGTCCGGCACGCGGCGCCGGTATCCATCGGCTCCATGACCACGCCGAGCTCGCGGAAGGCCTGACGCAGGCCGGGCGGCAGCGGCGCCATGCGCGCGCCGCAACCCACGAGCAGCAGATCGACGGCGCCCGCGCGCGCGGCGTCCGCCACCGCAGCCAGGCTTTCGATCGTGGCGCCGGCGATATCCGGGGCCGCCCAGGCCGTGGTGCGGTCGGTCAGGACGAGGATCGCGCCTTCGAAGACCTGGCCGCTGACCCGGAACCGCCCGCCGCCGTAGGATTCGACGATCTGTCGCCCGGCTGGGATGAGCGGCGTGACGTCCATGAGCGCGGCTAAGGCCGGCTCGCGGCCTTCTCGGCGTCGGGCCGCAGGGTGCCGACCTTGTCGCGCCGCAGATTCATGTAGATCAGCATCGGCGAGGCGACGCAGATCGTCGAATAGGTGCCGATGACGATGCCCCAGGTCATGGCCAGGGCGAAGCCGCGCAGCACTTCGCCGCCGAAGAACAGGATGGCGAGCACGGACAGCAGGGTCAGGCCGCTGGTCATGACCGTTCGCGACAGCGTGCGGTTGATCGACATACTCAGCAGCTCGCCCAGCGGCATCTTCTTGTAGCGGCGAAGCTCCTCGCGGATGCGGTCGTAGATCACGACGGTGTCGTTGACGGAGTAGCCGGCGATCGTCAGCACCGCCGCCACCGTCGTCAGGTCGAACTGCCAGCCGATCAGCGCGAACAGGCCGACGGTCGTGATGCAGTCATGGAACAGGGCGACCAGGCAGTTGACGCCGAACTGCCATTCGTAGCGGAACCAGACGTAGAGCATGATGCCGAACAGCGCGAGCGCCGTGGCGAGAATCGCGTCGTGGATGAGTTCGCTTCCGACCTTGGGCCCGACGAACTCCGTACGATCATAGGTGTAGCCGGGCCCGAGCGCGGTCTTGACCGCCGCGATGGCGCGTTGCTGCGCCTCCTGCTCGGCATAGACGGGCGCCAGCCTGTCCAGCTCGTCCTTCGAGATGCCCTTCCGTTCGGTCTTCAGCTTGTCCGCGGCCGCCGCAAGATCCTGTGGACTGTAGGCCTGGTGCTGCAGCCGGATGAGGACGGTCTCGGGCTTGCCGAACTGCTGCAGCGCGGCCTCGCCGAGGGACAGCTGCTCCAGTTGGGAACGGAGCTTGCCGAGATCCGCCGGCTCGGGAGCGGTGACTTCCATCAGGATGCCGCCCGCGAAATCGACGCCGAAGTTGAGGCCCTTGAAGGCGATCAGCAGGATCGATCCGACCACCATGATGAGCGAGAACGCGAACGTGATCTTGTGATAGCGCATGAAATCGATGCGCGTGTCATGGGGTATCAGGTGCAGTCCGTGATACATCGGGCGACCTCAGATCGGCAGCACTTGCGGCCGCGCGCGCCGCAGCCAGAGGACAATCTGCAGGCGCGTGACCACGACCGCCGTGAACAGCGAGATGATGGTGCCGAGGATCAGGGTCACGGCGAATCCCTTCACCGTCCCCGAGCCAAACATCCACAGGAAGCCGGACGAGATGATCGTCGTCAGGTGCGAGTCGAAGATGGTCCAGAAGGCATGGCGGTAGCCGGCGTCGATGGCCATCACCGGCCGTCTCGCGGCGCGGATCTCCTCGCGGATGCGTTCATGGATCAGCACGTTGGCGTCGACCGCGATGCCCAGCGACAGCACCATGCCGGCGATGCCGGGCAAAGTCAGCGTCGCCTGCAGCAGCGACATCGAGGCCACCAGGAGAATGAAGTTGAACATCAGCGCGATGTTCGTGAAGACGCCGAACAGGCCATAGGTGATCAGCACGGCCACGACGACCAGGGCCAGCCCCATGACGCTCGCGAGCTTGCCCGTGGCGATCGAGTCCGCTCCCAGCTCGGCGCCGACGGTGCGCTTCTCGAGCACGGTGAGGGGGGCCGGAAGGGCGCCGGCCCGCAGCTGGACGGCCAGATCGTGGGTCTGCTGCGGCGTGAACTGCCCCTCGATAAAGCCGCGCCCGCCGGGAATCGGCTCGTTGATCCGGGGTGCGCTGATGACCTCGTTGTCGAGGACGATGGCGAAGCGGCGGCCCACGCCGTCCGTCGTCGCGCGGGCGAACTTCCGCGCCCCCGAGGAATCGAACTCGAAGTTCACGATCGGCCGGCCGTTGGTCGGATGCGTTCCCGCCTGGGCGTCCAGCAGGTTCTCGCCGGTCAGGATGACGCGCGTCTCGATGACCTCGAAGCCGCCGTCCTTGGAGGGTAGCGCGATGGTCCCAGGCGGCAGGTTGGTCGGCTTCTGCTGCGACGGACCGGCGATCTGATTGGAGACGAAATGGAACGTCATCTTGGCCGTCTTGCCGATCAGCTCCTGCAGGTGCGTAGGATCGCCGACGCCCGGCAGCTGGACGATGATGCGGTCGTCGCCCTGGCGGATGATGGTCGGCTCCCGGACGCCCTCGAGATCGATACGCCGGCGCACGATCTCGATCGACTGCTCGATGATCTGCCCCTTCAGCTGCCGGATCTCCTGGTCGGAGAACGAGCCCGTGAGCTTGCCGCTGTCATCGGCCTGCACCGTGACCCCGATGGGCGAATCGCGCAGCAGCGAGAGCACGTGGTCCCGGGTGCTGGGGTCGGTAAGCTGGGCCGTGACGGTGTCGTTGGCGACCGCCAGCCCCGTGTAGTTGATGGTGTTCTTGCGGAGGACGTCCCGCAGGCTGTCTTTCGCCGATTCGAGCCGTTCGCGCACGACGGCGTCGATATCGACCTGGAACAGCAGGTGCGAGCCGCCCTGCAGATCCAGCCCGAGGTTGATGCGGCCATGCGGCAGCCAGCCCGGCAGCGCATCGGCTTGTTGCTGCGTCAGCAGATTGGGCGCGGCGAAGATGATGCCCAGCACGAGGATGGCGAGCGTCAGCCAAGTCTGCCATTTCGAGAAATTGACCATGGCGTCGTGCGCGTATTTGCTAGGTCCCGACGATCTCCGCGTGGAGCGTCAGGACTTCGTCGTCTCGCGCGTCTCCTCCGGCTCCGATTCCGCCTCTTGCTCCTCGTCGGCCTCGTCCTCCTCCTCGCGCTTTTCGTCGCGCTTGCCGGCCGGTTGCGCCGGCGCCGTGCGCGACGGGATGTCGGCGATGGTCGATTTCACGACCTTGACCTTGACGCCCTCGGCGATCTCCACCTGCACGTAATTGTCGTCCAGCACCTTGGTGACCATGCCCACAATGCCGCCGCCGGTCACGACGCGGTCGCCGCGGCGCACGCTCGAAAGCAGGGCCTTGTGCTCCTTCGCCTTCTTTTGCTGCGGCCGAATCAGGAGGAAGTAGAAGACGACGAAGATGGCGACGATCGGGAGCAGTTGCACCATGCTGCCGAAGCCGGCGGCGCCATCCGCGGCACCTGCGGTCTGGGCATAGGCGGTGGAAATGAACATTCAGGTCTCCCGATCCCTCGTCGCGGGGGCGGACTATAGCGGCCCAGCCCTGGATTGCAATGTTACTGCAACGGTCAGGCCTAGGCCGCGGGATCGCCTGCTAAATTGACCGCCCGCCCCACTGTGGGTAGGGTCGCCGTGACCGAGCGACGCAACAGCCGCCAGCCATGAGCGACCCCGAAATGCTTCCTCTCCTGCGCACGATCGCCGAGGCCCTCGAACGCTTGGCGCCGCGGCGGCCAGCCGGCGCGGCTCTGGAGGCGGCGGACGCCTTCATCTGGCATGCCGACGGGGGCTGGCTCGAGCCGGTGGCGCAGGTGAACCGCGTCGAGCTTGGCCTGCTGCGGGGCGTGGATCGCGCCCGCGACATTCTGCTCGACAACACGCGCCGGTTTGCCGTCGGGCTGCCCGCCAACAATGCCCTGCTGTGGGGCGCACGCGGCACGGGGAAGAGCTCCTTGGTCAAGGCGGCGCATGCCGCGGTCAACGCCGAGAGCCGGAGCAACGGAACGGCCGCGATCGCGCTGGTCGAGATCCATCGCGAAGACCTGGCGTCGCTCCCGGTCCTGCTCAAGATGCTGCGTGAGAGCGCGCGGCGCTGCCTGCTGTTCTGCGACGACCTGTCGTTCGACAGCAGCGACACCAGCTACAAGTCGCTGAAGGCGGTGCTCGAGGGCGGCATCGAAGGGCGGCCGCGCAACGTCGTGTTCTACGCCACGTCGAACCGCCGCCACCTGATGCCGCGCGAGATGATCGAGAACGAGCGCTCGACGGCGATCAACCCGTCGGAAGCAGTCGAGGAGAAGGTGTCGTTGTCGGACCGCTTCGGCCTGTGGCTGGGGTTCCACCACTGCGACCAGGAGACCTATTTCGCGATCATCGAGGGCTACGCCCGCCACTACGCGTTGGACGTGCCGATCGAGACCTTGCGCGCCGACGCCAACGAATGGTCGGTGACGCGCGGCGCGCGCTCGGGCCGCGTCGCCTGGCAATTCATCCAGGATCTGGCCGGGCGTCTGGGGCGACGTCTGGACTGACGCAGCCGCTACGAGCCGAGATACTTGAGCGGATCGACGGGATCGGTGCCCTTGCGCAGCTCGAAATGCAGCTGCGGCGCGGAGACGTTGCCGGTGCTGCCGATCTGCGCGATGGCCTGGCCGCGCTTCACCTTCTCGCCGCGCTTGACTAGCAGCTTCTCGTTGTGGGCGTAGGCCGTGACCCAGCCGTCGGCGTGGCGGATCAGCAGCAGATTGCCGAAGCCGCGCAGCTCGTTGCCGGCGTAGGCCACGACGCCGTTGTCGGCCGCTATGACGGTCGCGCCCTCGGGCGCGGAGATGTTGATGCCGTCGTTGTTGAGGCCGCCCTTCTTCGGGCCGAAGTTCGAGATCACCTTGCCCTGCACCGGCCACAAGAAGCGCTCGCCGCCGCGCGGCGACGGGACCGGCTCCGGCGGGAGGGCGGCCATCTCGGTGTTGGCTTGCTTCGCAGCCGCGGTCGCACCGGCAGTCGGCTTCTGTGGCGCGGACGCCGGATTGACGGCCGTGGTCGCGGGTGACGTGCTCTCGGCCGTCGAGGGCGCCGTGTTTTGAGGCTCCGCGGGCGCGCTGCTCTCCGGCTTTGAGGGCTCGGCGGACTCGGATTTCTGGGTTACCGCCGCTGATTGCGCGGGCGGCTGCTGTTTTGGAGCCCGCTGCGCCGTGGGCGACGACAGCTGCTCGACCGTCATCGATCCGCCCGTGGTGGCGTTCGCACTCGTGGGGGCGGTGGACGGATCCAACTGCCCCGGCGGGATCTCCGCCAGGTTGGCGTCGATGCGGCCCGGCAGCGTGAGCCGCTGGCCGGGCTTGAGCGCATAGGGGGGCCTCAGGCCGTTGATGCTGACGAGGCTGCTCTGGTCGACCCCATAGATCCGGGAAATCGCCAGCAGGGTATCGCCAGCCTGCACCACATGCTCCTGGCGCATCGGCACCTGCAGGCGTTGGCCGGCCACCAGCCGATAGGGCGGCTTCAGTCCGTTCGTCTCGATCAGCGTGCGTACGGGAACGCCGAAGCGCTGGGCCACGCCGTAGACGGTATCGCCGGGAAAGGCGCTGTAGGTGCCTGCCCCCTCGGCGCCGGCGGCGGGCGCCATTGCCGTTGGCGCGGGTGCAGCCGGCCCGGGCGCCTCTGCCTCCCCTTCGGGGCGACCAGAGAAGTTGCAGCCGGCAAGCATCAGGAACGCAGCGGCGACAGCGCCTCGCGCGAAGCAACGTCGTGCCCTGCGGATGCCGCTCATGCGCCGGCCCCGCGCCGACGATGACCACCGGCGGCTGCGGCCTCTTCCTCCGGCAGCGCGCCGGAAATGAGCGGTACGAAGCGGACGGCGCACAGCCGGTGCGGCTCGAAGCCGCTCTCCGTGCGCGTGATGCGGTACAGTTCCTGGTCGCCGCGCTCCGGGCCGATCGGGATCACCAGATGGCCGCCGACGGCCAGCTGGTGGACGAGCGTCTCCGGAACCTCTGAGGCGGCGGCGGTCACGATGATGCGGTCGAAGGGCGCCTGCTCTTTCCAACCGAGACTACCGTCGCCGTGCTTCGTGACGATATTGTGGCGCCGAAGCGCCGCCAAGCGCTGCTCGGCCTCTTTCAGCAAGGGCTTATGGCGTTCGATCGTGTAGACGCGGCGCGCGAGGCGCGACAGCACGGCGGTCTGGTAGCCGGAGCCGGTGCCGATCTCCAGCACCTTGTGGCGCGACTTCAGCTCCAGCGCCTGTGTCATGACTGCCACGACCTCCGGCTGGCTCAGGGTCTGGCCGTGCCCGATCGGGAGCGTGCGGTTCTCATAGGCCTGATCGAGGAAGGGCTGCGGCACGAAGGCTTCGCGCGGAATGCGCTCGATCGCCGCTAGCACCGCGGTGTCGGTGATGCCCGACTGGCGCAACATCATGATGAGCCTGATCTTGCGCGCCGCCAGGTTCACGCGAACGCCTTCTTGAGCTTGGAGAGCGCAGCGCCGTGCGTGAGATCCAGATGCAGCGGCGTCACGGAGATAGCGCCGGCCCGCGTCGCCGCCAGGTCGGTATCGGGGCGGAGCGCTTCGTCGCTGAGGAAGTCGCCGATCCAGAGATAGGGCCGGTTGAGCGGGTCCTTGATCGGCACGATCTCGATGCCGGAGGCGCGCCGGCCCTGGCGGACGACCTGCACGCCCTTGACCTCCGCCGGGGGCACGATCGGAAAGTTCACGTTCATCAGCACGCCGCGCGGCCACTCGACCGAGGTCAGCTTACGGATAACGTCCGCAGCGAACGTCTCGGCGCTGTGCCACTTGATGACCGTGCCCTCGCGCAACTGGCTGAGGGCGATCGAGGGGATATCCAGCAGCGTGCCTTCCATCGCGGCCGCGATCGTGCCGGAATAGGTGACGTCCTCGCCGAGGTTGGCGCCGCGGTTGACGCCCGACAGCACGAGATCGGGACGCCGCTTCGGAATCAGGTGATTGACGGCGAGGAGCACGCAATCGGTCGGCGTACCATCGACGGCGAAGCGGCGCGAGGAGAGGCGGCGCACCTGCAGCGGCCGCCGCAGGGTGAGCGAGTGGGCGGCGCCGCTCTGCTCGACTTCCGGCGCCACGACCCAGACATCCTTCGACAGGCCGCGCGCCACCTTCTCCAGCACGCTGAGGCCGGGCGCATTGATCCCGTCGTCGTTGGTGACGAGGATGCGTGCCTTGGCGAGGTTGAGCGGCGCGTCAAACACCGGGGCCGATCACCTTCAACCCGCCCGTATAGGGCACGAGCGCGTCGGGCAGCACGACCGAACCGTCCGCCTCCTGATAGTTCTCGATCAGCGCGATCATCGTGCGGCCGATCGCCAAGCCTGAGCCGTTGAGGGTGTGGACGAAGCGCGTGCCCTTGTCACCGGCCTTGCGGAAGCGCGCCTTCATGCGGCGAGCCTGGAACTCGCCGCAGTTGGAGCAGCTGGAGATCTCGCGGTAGGTCCCCTGCCCCGGCAGCCACACCTCGATGTCGTAGGTCTTCTGCGAGGCGAAGCCCATGTCGCCGGTGCAGAGCGTGACGACGCGGTAGGGCAGGCCGAGCCGCTTCAGCACCTCCTCCGCGCAACCGGTCATGCGCTCATGCTCGGAAGCAGAGTGATCGGGATGGGCGATGCTCACCAACTCCACCTTGCTGAACTGATGGACGCGGATCATGCCGCGCGTATCCTTGCCGGCGGCGCCGGCCTCGGAGCGGAAGCAGGGCGTGTGTGCGGTGAAGCGCAGCGGCAGCACGCTCTCGTCGAGGATCTCGTCGGCGACGAGGTTGGTGAGCGGCACCTCGGCGGTCGGGATCAGCCAGAAGCCCTCGCGCGTGCGGAACAGGTCTTCGCCGAATTTCGGCAGGTTGCCGGTGCCGTAGGCGGTCTGATCGTTCACCAGGAACGGCGGGAGAATCTCCTGGTAGCCGAACTCGCGGGAGTGGATGTCGATCATGAAGGCCGCGAGAGCACGCTCGAGCCGCGCCAGCGCGCCCTTCAGCACGACGAAGCGTGAGCCCGCGAGCTTGGTGGCAGCGGCGAAGTCCATCAGCCCCAGCTTCTCGCCGATGTCGAAATGCTGCTTCGCCGTAAAGGGGAAGTTGCGCGGATTGCCGTGGCGGCGGATCTCGACATTGGCGTCGGCGTCCGCGCCGTTCGGCACGTCGGCGGCCGGCAGGTTCGGAATACCCGCCAGGATCTGCTCGAGCTCGGCTGCCGCCGCCTGCTCTTCGGCCGTAGCCGCCTCCATGGCGTCCTTGAGTTGGGCGACCTCGGCCATCAGGGCGGTGGCGTCCTGGCCTTTGGACTTGGCGGCGCCGACTTGGCGCGAGACGTCGTTGCGGCGCTGCTGATGCTCCTGCAGGCGCGTCTGGGCCGCGCGCCGCCTGGCATCCAGGGCGAGAATCTCCGCCGACTGCGGCGGCAGGCCGCGTCGCTTCAGTCCGTTATCGAAGGCCGCGGGATCATCGCGGATTTGTCTGAGATCGTGCATCCCCGCCTATCCCAACCCGATTCGCGCCTTGGCGAAAGGGCCGTCTATATACGGCGGGGGATGGCCCGGCGTCCACCGGGCGCTATTGGGCGGGGGTTACGGCCGTGCCCTCGCTGCGTTTGGCGTCGTCGTTGCCGTCCTCGTCTTCCTTCTCGCTCTCGCGCATGCGGCGTTCGCGGTCGCGTTCGACCCAGACCGACAGCCAGACCGAAATCTCGTAGAGCGCGACCAGAGGCACGGCGAGGCTCATCATGCTGATCGGATCGGGCGGCGTGAAGATCGCCGCCACCACGAAGACGACAACGATGGCGTAGCGCCGCTTCTGCTTCAGCGTATCCGAGCCGATGATGCCGACGCGCGTGAGCAGCGTGAGCAGCACGGGCATCTGGAAGCAGAGCCCGAAGGCGAAGACCAGCTGCATCATCAGTGAGACATACTCGCCCACCTTGGGCAGCAGCTCGAGCGCGGGATGGTCCGGAGTCTCGGGGAACTGGAAGCTGATGAAGAACTGCCACGCATAGGGGACGAGCACGTAGTAGAGCAACGCCGCACCCATCGCGAACAGGATCGGCGTCGCCACCAGGAACGGCAGGAAGGCCGCCTTCTCGTGCTTGTAGAGGCCGGGCGCGACGAAGGCCCAGATCTGCGCGGCGACGAACGGAAAAGCGAGCACCATTGCGCCGAAGAACGACAGCTTCACGCGGACGAAGAACGGCTCCGTCAGGCTCGTATAGATGAACTGCTGCAGATGCTGGTGGAACTTGGCAAACCACGCCGCGTCCAGCGGCTGCATCAAGAACAACAGGATATCGTTCGAAACGAACCAGCAGCCGAAGAAGGCGATGACGACGAAGATGGCTCCGTAGAACAGGCGTTGGCGCAGCTCGATCAAGTGATCGAGCAGCGGCATCTTCTTGGCTTCGTTCGGATCCTCTTCCGACTCGCTCTTCTTAGCCATGGATCAGGCGCTCTTCTCGGGCCCCGCAGACGCCGCTACGGGAGAGGAGGCCGGCGTTCCTTCGCCGGCCGGCCGGTCGCCGGCGGCGTCGGACGGAATGCCGCCATTGGTCGCAGGTTTGGCTGGCGCCGCGATCGTCTGGGTGGGCGCATTCGTCTCCTTGATATCGGTAAGGGCCTGCTTGACCTCCCCGGTTGGGTCGACCGATTCCTCGACATCGCGAGCGATCTTGCGGCGGGCTTCCTCGACGGCCTGCTTGGCTTCGTCCAGCTCCGCCTGGCGAATCATCTCGTCGACACCCGACTGGAACTCACGGGCCAGCTTGCGTGCCTGCTTCGTCCAGTAGGCGAACGTCTTGAGTGCGCCCGGTAGCTCTTTGGGCCCGATGACGACGAGCGCCACCACGCCGATGATGAGCATCTCGGACCAGCCGATATCGAACATTTACCGACGCACCCGTTCTTCGCCCATGGAGCCCCCGCGCCCCGTTCCGGCGCGCGCTCGTGGCTGCCCGAACTCCCGCCCAGCGTGTTAGCCGGGCGCCTTGTCCTGCTCGATGACCTTGGCGTTCTCGCCTTCGGCCGTCTTGGTCTTGTCGTCTTCCTTCAGGCCCTTCTTGAAGGCATTGATGCCCTTGGCGAAGTCGCCCATGATCTGGGTGATCTTGCCGCGGCCGCCGAAGAGCAGCAGTACGACGACCAACACGAGCATCCAGTGAATCCAGCTTAGACCGCCCATGGAATTCTCCTCGAAACCCTTGCTTTCCTTGGTATTTCCGGAAAAGCAGCCATTCGTCGGCGGACTATCGCAAATCCCGGGCGTCGCCGCAACGATGGTTGCCGGTGGCAGACTAGCTATTTGGGGCGCCGGAACTGGCGATTCAAAGGCCTAGCGACGGATATTTGAGCCTCTAAAAGAGCGCTCATTCCTCTTCGGGCAGGTCGCCGAGAGTAGCAACGAGGGCGGCCTCGTCGAGGGCGTCGGCCGGCTCCTCACGCTCCTCGTCGTCGGCCGGGTCGGCGCCATTGCTGTCTTGGATGCTCGTGCGGGCCGTGTCGGAGAGGGCCTGCGCCCCCAGCGTGGAGATGGCTGAGCGGACATCCAAGAGCCCAGCGGCGCGCAACTCCTCGACCCCGGGCAGCGCCTCGACGCTCTCCAGTCCGAAATGGTCGAGAAACGCGTCGCTCGTCACCCAGGTGACGGGGCGGCCGGGCGTGCGCCGGCGCCCCTTGGGCCGTACCCAGCCGATCTCCAGCAGCGTGTCTAGCGTGCCTTTCGACAGGGCCACGCCGCGCACCTCTTCGATCTCGGCGCGGGTTACCGGCTGGTGGTAGGCGATCACCGCCAGCGTTTCGATTGCCGCCCGCGACAGCCGGCGATGCACCTTCTGCTCGATCTGCAGCCGTTGACCCAGGTCCGCGGCCGTGCGGAACGCCCACTTGCCGTCGACCTGGACGAGGTTAACGCCGCGGTTCGCATAGAGGCCGCTCAGCTCCTGCAACAGGGCGGCGACGTCGGTCCCTTCCGGCAGCCGCGCCGCGAGGCCCGTCTGCGGCACCGGCTCGGCCGATGCGAAGATCATGGCCTCGAGGAGTCGGATCTGCTGAAAGCGCTCGTCGCTCATTCCTTCTTCACCTGAACGGGGCGGAGATAGATCGGCCCGAAGACGCCATCCTGGCGAACCTCGGCGCGGCCGGACCGGACGACCTCGAGCGACGCGGCGAAGGTCGCCGCGACGGCCGAGCGGCCGCGCAGGCCCTCGTTCCAGTCAGGCGGCAGAAAGCTTATCAGGGTCTGCCAGTCAAGGCATTGGCCGAGCATCTCGCTCAGGCGCTGGAGCGCATCGTCCATCGAGTAGATGTCGGTCGGCAGAATCCGCAGCATGCCGCCCTGCTTCCGATTCGCGATGCCCCCATAGGCGCGCAGCAGATCGTAGAGCTTGACGGCGTAGACGGGCGTGCGGACGACCGGAATCGGTTCGGGCGCGCCGCGCGCGAAGAAGTCGTGCCCGAGTTGCGGCAGCGCCATCAGCTTGCCCGAGACGGCGCGCATGGCCTCCAGGCGCTGCAGCTGGAACGCCAGGGCAGCCGCCATCTGCGCACCCGTGGGCTCGCCGTCGACGGTCTCCGGCTCCGGCAGCAGAAGGCGCGACTTCAGGTAGGCCAGCCATGCCGCCATGACGAGATAGTCGGCCGCCAGCTCGAGCCGCAGGCGACGCGCCCGCGCCACGAACGCCAGATACTGATCGGCAAGGTCGAGGATCGAGATCTTCGTGAGATCGACCTTCTGGTCGCGCGCCAGGTTCAGCAGCACGTCGATCGGGCCCTCGTAACCATCGAGATCGAGCATGAACTGCGAGTCGCTGGAGTCGCTCGTCGCGGGGTCGTCGAAGGCGTCTTCGTAAAGCGTGCCGGGCGACATCGTGCGTCTCAATCCAGACCGGTGAGAGGCCACAGGAGCTTCCAGAGATACTGCACGGGATGATGCATCATCCAGCCAATTATATCGACATTGATCCCGAGGTTGCGGCCGATCAGAGGCGGCAGCACGATGACGGCGAGCACCAGCAGAAGCCCGAATCGGAAGAGCCGCCCATAGAGCTGGGCGAGCGGCTGGGGAAGCAGTCCCAGCAACACCCTGCTGCCGTCGAGCGGCGGTATCGGGAGGAGATTGAACACCGCCAGCGAGATGTTCAGGGTCATGGAGTTGACCAGCGTGTGGCCGGTCCAGTTCCTGGCCTGGTCGGGCAGAGCGAAAACGGCGTTGATCAGGACGGCCGAAGCCAACGCGATCAAGAGATTGGCCGCCGGTCCTGCAGCGGCCACGAAGATCGAGTCGCGGCGCGGGTTGCGCAGGTTGCGGAACTGCACCGGAACCGGCTTCGCGTAGCCGAAGAGGAACGGCGATCCCGACAGGAACAGCATGCCGGGAATCAGCACCGTGCCGACAGGATCGACATGGCGCAGCGGGTTGGCCGAGACGCGACCGAGGCGGTAGGCGGTGTCGTCGCCCAGACGCCAGGCGACGAAGCCATGCGCGGCCTCGTGCAGAGTGACGGCCAGCAGCACGGGCAGCACCCACAGCGATATCTGGTAAAGATCGACTGACGGCAAATCCGGTTCCTTCGGTCAGGCGGTGGCGAGCAGCTGATCCAGGCGTGCTTCCGCCGCAGCAACATTCAGCAGCGGCACGTCCGCCGTCGCTGTCGGGCGGCGAGCTAGGCGCTCTGCGGTAACGCCGGAGACCGGTCCGGCCGCCGCCGCGACCGCGCGCATCTCCTCGAGCCGGCCGTTGCAGTGGAGCGCCAGATCACAGCCGGCCGCGCGGGCGCGCTTGGCGCGATCGCCGATATCGCCGCGCAAGGCCTCCATGGACAGGTCGTCGCTGACGAGCAGCCCTTTGAACCCGATCTCGCCACGGATGATATCGGCGATGACGACCGGCGAGGTCGTGGCCGGCCGGTCCGGATCGATCGCCTTGTAGACCACGTGACAGGTCATGGCCCAGGGCATGTCGGCGAGGAGGCGGAACGGCACGAAGTCCGTCTGACGAAGCTCAGCCAGCGATACATCGACCTCCGGCAGGGCATGGTGGCTGTCCACTACGGCGCGGCCGTGGCCGGGCAGGTGTTTGAGCACGGGCGTGATTCCTGCGGCCAGCAGACCCTCGCAGACCGCGCGCCCGAGTTGCGCCACGAGTTCGGGATCGGTCGCGAAGCCGCGGTCGCCAACGACATTGCTGGCGCCGGCGAACTGGAGATCGAGCACCGGCGCGCAATCGACGCTGATACCGAGCCCAGCCAGTTCCGCGCCCATCAGCCGGGCATTGAGCCGCGCCGCTTCGAGGGCCGATGGAGCGTCGCGCGAGGCGAGCACGCCGAAGCGCCCCGCAGCCGGTGCCTTCCGCCAAGCCGGCGGCCGTAGGCGGGCGACGCGCCCGCCCTCCTGATCGATCAGCACGGGCGCATCTGCCCGGCCGACGGAGTGGCGCAGATCCTGCACCAGGCGGCGGACCTGCTCGGGCGTCTGGCAGTTGCGCTGAAACAGGATGAAGCCGAGGGGATCAGCCTCATGAAAGAAGCGGCGCTCCTCTGCCGACAGCGTCGGACCCGCGCAGCCGAGGATGGCGGCCGTGGTCATTGCGGCATCACGGAGCTAAGGCGCCACGACGAGGCAGGGCTGGCTCTTCTGCTTCAGCTTGCTGCAGGCGCTTTCGGCGGCATCGCGCGTGACAAAGGGACCGCCCTGCACGCGGAACAGCGCCCCATCCGTGCCGCGGTTCACTTTGACGATGTTCGGCGTCAAGCCTTTGAGGACGTCGGGATAGTTCTTCGTCAGCTTCTTCCAGGCAGCCTGGGCGGCGTCATGAGTCTTGACGGCGGCGAGCTGGATGCGAAAGGCGCCGGCTGCGGTCGCGACCTGGGCCGGCTGCGTGTCGGCAGCCTTGTTGTTGCTCGCCGGCGTTGGTGGTGCGCTCGCCTGTGCATCGCCGCCGGCGGCGGGTGTGACCTCCCCGGGTGGCGTCGGGACAACCGGCACGTCCGCGGTCGCCGGAGCGGTGGCGGACTTGTCTGCCGCGGGAGGCGCTGGCGGCGCAACCGGTGTCTCCGGCGGCGGCAGGAGCACCTCGCCGTCCTTGGTCGGCTTGGCACCGTTGAGTTCGTTGTAGACGCGGATGTCCTGATTGGGGACGTCGATGCCACCCTCCTGCTGCGGGCGGATCTTCTCCGGTCCGGCGTCGGCCGTGATGTAGGGGACTTGGCCGCCGGCCGGCGCAACCCCGGTCCGTTCGTAGACCATCCAGGCGATGCCGCCGCCGATGACAATTGCGACGGTCGCCGCGCCCAGCGGCCACAGCCTGCGACGATGCGGCGCTTGGCTTACACGCCGGATGGCGCCATCGCCGCCGGCGCGTAGTGCCGTCGGCGGCGGGGGCGGAATCTCCGGATCTGGCTCGTCCTCTACCACGTCGAACGTCGGCGGCGGCAGGTGACTCGACTGACCGTCGTCCGCTGACGGCACGAGGCGAGGCTCATGACGCGCCCCTTCGCTTCGCAGCATGTAATCGCGGCGCCGCGCTAGGGCCGGGCTGGTGGCCGGCTCCTCGCGCTCCGGCGCAGGGTGCTTAGGCAGCATCAACGCATCTCCTCTAGGGTTCGACCCCCATGATCTCGAAGCCGGAGGCAAGGCTCGGTGCGGCGGAAAGTGATGCGGTGCGGCTCATGCGCTTCCACAGCCCATTTCCACGAGTCGGGCTCGGCCGGCAAGCAGTTTCGAACGTCGCGCTCACCGGGACTCGTTGCCGCCGCAATGAGTTCGGTGCTCGTCGAGCGCGAAGCGGTCGGTCATTCCGGCGATGTAGTCGGCGACCACGCGCGCCTTGGCGGTTTCGTCGTCTTCATCGAAGAGCTGGCGCCAGTCGGCGGGCAGCGGCGCGCGCGCGCTCATATAGAGAGCGAAGAGGTCGCCGACAACCCGGCGCGCGCGCGCCGTCATCTGGTTGACCTTCTCGTGGCGGTACATGTGCTCGAACAGGAAGCGCTTGAGCGCCCGGTCGTTCTCCGCCATCGGAGCAGAGAATGCGATCACGGGCGTTGCGAGTCGCCGCAGGTCGGCGACGCTTTTGGGCTGCGCTGTCCGCAGCCGGCGGCGGGTCTCATCGATCAGGTCGGTCACCATCAGGTCGATCAGTCTGCTTATGGCTTCATGGATCAGTCGGCCGCTTTCCAGGCCGGGATGGCGGCGCATGATTTCGGCAAATACCGGCCCCACCAGCGGAACATCTGCGAGATCGCCGATCGAGAACAGTCCGGCGCGCAGACCGTCATCGATGTCGTGGTTGTTGTAGGCGATGTCGTCGGCCAGCGCCGCCGCCTGCGCCTCCGGGCCGGGCCAAGTACTGAGCTCCAGATCCTGCCGGGTCGCGACATAGTCCGCGATTGTGGCGGGAACAGGGCGGTTGCGATGCTTGTCCGGAGCGGCCGGGCCGATGAGCGGGCCGTTGTGCTTCACCACACCCTCGAGCGATTCCCAGGTCAGGTTGAGGCCGTCGAAGGCGGCGTACCGCCGCTCCAGCATCGTGAGGACGCGGAAGGTCTGCTCGTTGTGATCGAAGCCGCCGTAACGCGCCATTGCACGATCGAGCGCTTCCTCGCCGGCATGGCCGAAGGGCGGATGGCCGAGATCGTGCGCGAGCGCCAGCGCCTCGGCCAGATCTTCGTTGAAGCCGAGCACGCGGCTGATCGAGCGGGCGATCTGCGCGACCTCGATGCTGTGGGTGAGCCGCGTCCGGTAGTAGTCGCCCTCATGGTAAACGAACACCTGGGTCTTGTGCTTCAGGCGGCGGAAGGCGCCGGAGTGAATGATGCGGTCCCGGTCGCGCTGGTAGACCGTGCGGGTCGGACTTTCCGACTCCGCAATGAGGCGGCCGCGGCTTTGGCTGGGCTGGCTGGCGCAGTGCTCGAACCGCAGGGCGGACGGCGTCATGGCCGGACAGTACGCGCTGGCGCGCGCCCGCGCAAATTTGCCGGGTGTGGTTTGACAAACCGTTTCAATTGCTTACATAAGAATACTAACGACAACCGGAGCCCGATGATGAGCGAGACGACCACCCTGCCCCGCCCGGTCACCATCACCGAGAAGGCGGCGCGTCGGATTGCGGCGCTGATGAGCCAGGAGGCCGATCGCGGTCTGATGCTGCGGGTGGCCGTGTCGGGCGGCGGTTGCTCCGGATTCCAGTATGGCTTCTCCCTCGACAATGCGCGCCTCGAGGATGACGTGCTGTTCGAGCAGTCGGGCGTCAAGGTGGTCATCGATGCGACCTCGCTCGAATTGATCCAGGGCGCCGAGATCGACTTCGTCGAGGAACTGGTGGGCTCATCGTTCCAGGTGCGCAACCCCAACGCCACCTCCTCCTGCGGCTGCGGCAACTCCTTCTCCCTCTGAGCGCAGCGCCGCCTTGGTCCGCATCGCCAGCTGGAACATCAACTCCATTAAGGCGCATATCGCGAATGCGCTGGCTTGGCTGCGCGCCGCCAAGCCGGACGTGGTGCTGCTGCAGGAGATCAAGGTCACCGACGACGCCTTCCCGCGGCTGGAGATCGAGGACCTCGGCTACAACGTCGCGGTTGCCGGGCAAAAGACCTACAACGGTGTCGCGATCCTCTCCAAGCACCCGCTCACCACCGAACTGAAGGCCTTGCCCGGCGGCGACGGCGACTCGCATGCGCGCTACATCGAGGGCATCGTCGAGGTGCCGCGCAGCACCGGCACGGGGCATGAGACGGTGCGCGTAGCCTCGATCTATCTGCCGAACGGCAATCCCGCCAACAGCGACAAGTTTCCGTACAAGCTCGCTTGGATGGAGCGCCTGCGGGCGCGCGCGCAGGAGTTGCTGGCGCTCGAGGAGGTGCTGGTGCTGGGCGGCGACTACAACGTCTGCCCGACCGATGCCGACGTCTACGATCCCGAGGGCTGGCGCGGCGACGCGCTGTGTCGGCCGGAGTCGCGCGGCAGGTTCCGTTCCCTCCTCCATCTCGGTTACACCGATGCGATCCGCGCGCTGCACGCGGAGCCGCGCCTCTACACCTTCTGGGACTACCAGGCCGGCTGCTGGCAGCGCGACGAAGGGCTGCGCATCGACCACCTGCTGCTGTCGCCCCAGGCAGCGGACCGGCTGCAGGCCTCGGGCATCGATCGCGAACCGCGCGGAGCCGACAAGCCCTCGGACCATACGCCCGTTTGGTGCGAGCTGACGGTCTAGCTGTCGCTGCCGGCGCCGGTGATCAGGCGCACGCCGCGCTGATAGGTCACGTAGGCCCACATCCAGTCCAGCATCACGGCCAGTCGGTTGCGGAAGCCGATCAGGAAGTAGATGTGGGCGGCGCCCCACAGCAGCCAGGCGAGATAGCCGCTGAGCCGGATCCAGCCGAAATCGGCGACGGCGGCATGGCGGCCGATGGTGGCGAAGTTGCCGTAGTTGCGATAGCGGAAGGGCGCGCGCATGGGCTTGCCGGCGATGCGGTCGGCGATGACACGCGCGACGTAGGCGCCCATCTGCTTGGCGGCCGGCGCCACGCCCGGGACCGGCTGCCCGTTGGCTTGCAGGACCGTGGCGCAGTCACCGATGACGAAGATGTCGGGATTGCCGGCCACCGACAGGTTGGGCTCGACCTTCACGCGGCCGGCGCGGTCCTTCTCGGCCTCCAGCCATTTGGCGACGGGCGCCGCTTGCACGCCCGCCGCCCACAGGATCGTGCGGGCTTCGATGCGCTTCCCAGCGCTCACCACGCCGGCGGCGTCGCACAGCTCGACGGGCGTGTTCGTCAGCACCTCCACGCCCAGTTTCTCGAGCGAACGGCGGGCCTTGGCCGAGAGGCCCTCGGGGAAGGCCGTCAGCACGCGCGGACCGCCCTCCACGAGGATGACCCGGGCCGAGGCCGGATCGATGGTGCGGAAGTCTTTCACCAGGGTCTTCTTAGCGAGCTCGGCGATGGCGCCGGCCATCTCCACGCCGGTGGGGCCGCCACCGACGATCACGAAGGTCAGCAGCCGGCGACGCTCCTCGGGATCGGTCGCGGTCTCCGCCTTCTCGAAGGCGACGAGGATGCGGTGGCGGATGGCGGTGGCGTCGTCGATCTTCTTGAGGCCGGGGGCGACCGCTTCCCATTCGTCATGGCCGAAATAGGCGTGGCGGGCACCGGCGGCGATGATCAGGTAGTCGTAGGGGATGCGGCGGCCGCCGTCGTCGATCAGCACCTCGCGGCGCTCGCGGTCGACATCGGTGACGCGGGCCATGATCACCTCGGCGTTGGCCTGATGGCGCAGGATGCCGCGGATCGGCGAGGCGATATCGGCCGGCGACAGGCCGGCGGTCGCCACTTGGTAGAGCAGCGGCTGGAACAAGTGGTAGTTCCGGCGGTCGATGACCGTGACCTGCACCGGCGCCTTCGCCAGCGCCTGGGCGGCGACCAGGCCGCCGAAACCGGCGCCGACGATCACGATGCGCACCCGGCTTCCCGGGGCGCGCGCAGGTGCGGGCCCGGCCGGCACCTCCCCGGCCGTGGGCGTGGTGCGGCTACGATCGGGCGTGGCGCGCAGGGCCGTTTCGCTCATGCGGGACTCCTCTCCAGAATATATGGGGATCATCCGCGACAGCGCCGCAAAGCGGAAATGCCCAGGCAATATCGATTGGATGCCCGCCAGCTATGTTAGCGGCCCTGAATGGGTCAGCTATCCTTTCCTTTCTCTCCCAACATGCGGAACAAAGCTACGGTAATTTGCGTATGACGCTTCTGGGGCCTCGGGGATGTCGTGGTCAGGGCACCTCCTGGATACAGGCTCTCGCATTGGTGAACAATACACGAACACGCTGTACGCGTCAAGGCTGATCGGGTCATATCATTGAAAACACGTTGCCTCACAAAGGGGTTAATGAGACCGCGTCAGGTAGGGCAGAAACGTGAAGGCGCCGATCGCCGCGGCCCCGATCGCGCTGACCAGAACGCTGCCGGCCGCGACGTCCTTCACGATGCGGATGCGCTCGTCCGGCTCGGGCGATACCAGGTTGCAGATCCGCTCCACCGCGGTGTTGAGGGCCTCGGCTGACCAGACCCATAGCACGGCGGCCGCGATCCAGCGCCAGTCGACGCTGTCGAGCCTGAGCGCCAGGCCGGCGCCGATCACCGCGGCGGTGGCCGCGAGGTGAAGCCAGGCGTTGTGCTCGCTGCGGGCCAGGAACAGGAGACCACGACCGCCATGACGCAAGCTTCGCAGGCGGGCCGCGACCGTGAAGCCGGGGCGCGACGGCGGCTGCTGTCGGAGGGGCATGGATGCGTCGAGGCGCCAGGCGAGCGGGTTGCTCCGGGAGCGAAGTCGCGCGATCAGCCAGATCGGCAGGGCGAGGACGAGCGAGAGCAGCACACAACAGGTCATGGGATAGTCACTCGGATCTGACGATGCGGAGCTCCGTACGGCCGAAGACGGGTAGGCTCAGCCGCGCCTCACCCTGGCCATTCGCCATGAAGCGGTAGTCCCGGCCGATCGCGGCGACATGGCTCTGGCCGGGCGCGAGACCGCCGAAGGTCAGGAAGCGGAAGCCCGCTTTCCGTCCCGGATAGAGCACGGCGAGGAGCGCGCCGTCGCTCTGCACGGCCTTGGCGACAAGCAGGTCGGAATAGTCTGCCTCTTTGATGTACGGGCCGGCCTGACCTGCGGCATGGGGTGGCGCGGCAACGAGGGAGCGCAGGCCATCGGCCTGCCCGAAGCGCGCGATCAGCTCGAGGGCGTGCGCCAAGAGCGAGGCGTTGCTGCGATGGGCGACGCCGCCGATGACCTCGAGCGGGCAGGCCTGATCGAGAGCCTCCAGCAAGCACGCGGCGATCTCCACGTCGCCCATCTCCACGGCTGCGGCCGCGGCCGCAGCATAACTCGAAGCGCGGGAGATCCCGTAGTTGCCGATATCGATCGGCCAGAGCGCGCGGCGCGCGCGGCCGGGCGCGAGATCGTCGCGGACCAGCAGCCATTGCCGCCGCGCGATATCCGGCAGCACGGCATTCAGGAAGAGGCAGGGAAAGGCCTGCATGAGAGCGCCGCCGACCTGCGGCGCCGCCAGCCCGGTCAGGCTCGATCGAAAGGGAACCAGACGGCCGGCGGCGGTGGTGAATTCGCTTTCGAGATGGCGGCGAAAATCGGGTTCCAGGCGCTTCCAGTGGCCGGTGCCGCGTTGCGCATCGCCGCAGCGGATCGCGGTCGCCGTGACGGCGTTGCAGAGCGGATAGATCCAGTTCGGCTCGCAGGCGAGCAGGCCATAAGGCGCGCCCTCGTACTGGCGGACCAGGAGATCGACGAGCGTCGGCAGGGAATAGGCGTAGCGGGCGCCCGACGGATGGGCGAACACGAGGCTTCCCGGCGCATCGAAATCGTGCAGCCCCGATGCCGCCTTGGCGTAGCCGAGCTGCGCCGCGAGAAAACCCGAGAGCATGATGTTGTCGCGCGGGATCGGGTCGGGATCGGCGCGGAGGTTGCCCCAGAGGTTCTCGCCTCGCCAATAGCGCCAGACGCGATGATCGAGCAGCTTGTCCGCGAGATTGCGCTGCGCCGTCAGCATATAGCCCGCGAAGGCCGGCAGGTGCGCGTGCGCAGCCATGGAGAGCGCGTAGGAGACGACGTTGATCTGGTAGCGCACGGCCGAAGTCTGGAACTGGTCGATCCATTGGAAGCCGTCGAAGCGATCGACGGGCTGCAGGGCGCGATCGAGCAGCAGGCGCATCTGCTGCAGCAGGCGGAGGTCGATCTCGTCGCGCGACGCGCTGGGGGCGACGATCGCGGGCGCGGCCCGCATCAGGCGTTGGCTGAGATGCTTCCGAGCCCGGAGGTTGCGATGGTGCCACGCCAGAGACGCTGCGCTCGTGCTCAGCAGCAGGAACACGGCGCCGGACGGCACCCAGTGGAGCGCGAGCGGCCAGGCGCCGGCATCCGCTCGGCTCGCCAGCAAGGGCTGCGCGATGGCGGCGGCCAGCGCCGTGCCGGACCAGACTGCGAGGGGCAGCAGCACGTTCCCGCTCGCAAACCAGATCGCCAGCGCCGCGGCGAAGAAGACGATGGAGCCGCCCGCCAGCGCGATGGCGTACGGCGCTTGCGCATTGCCGGGGTCGGCCGAGGCCAGAAAGCCGGTGCCGGGTGCGATGAGGCCGAGGGCCAGCGCCTGGAGTCCGCCGCCCGCCGTCGACTGGATCAGGCTCCAGGCGACGAGCAGCAGGGCGGCGTAGAGCGCGAAGGTCCGGCCCAGGCGCCGCAGGGTCAGCGGCCCCCACGCCAACCGCCGGGGCGGAAAGGCGAGCGGCTCCGAAGCACTTCGCATCGCTGCGGTGTCGGCCGGCCGCATCTCGGCATGGATCTCGATGCTGCTCAACGCTTGCCCCCGGCCGAGACGCGTGTGGTCGAGGGCAACGTGTCCTCGTCTGCCGACGGTGCGCCGCCCCATGACAAGCCGCCGAACCGGCGGTCGCGCGTGTGGAATTCGCGCAGCGCGAGCGCGAGGTCGTCGGCGCCGAAATCCGGCCAGAGCCGGTCGGTGAAATAGAGCTCGGCGTAGGCGGATTCCCAGAGGAGGAAGTCGGACAGGCGCTGTTCGCCGCTGGTGCGGATCAGCAGATCCACGTCGCGGACCGCCGCGCCGCCGGCAAGCTGGCGGGAGACCGCCTCGCGCGTCAGCGGGCCGGGCCCGCACGCGGCCGCGGCGGCAAGGATGGCGTCGCGCCCGGAGTAGTCGACGGCGATCCGCAGATGCAGTGTCGCGCCCTGCGCGCTCGCCGCCTCGGCCCGGCCGATCAGCGCCGCGACGCCCTCGGGCAGGCGGTCGCGGCGTCCGATGACCGTGAGCCTGACGCCGGCCTCGACGAGGCGGTCCAGCTCGTTCTGGAGGTAGCCCTTCAGGATCGACATCAGGGCGGCGACCTCCGCCGGCGGCCGGCGCCAGTTGTCGGCCGAGAAGGCGTAGACGGTCAGCGTTGCGATCCCGAGGCTCGGCGCGCATTCCACCGTCCGGCGCAAGGCGGCCACGCCCGCGTAGTGGCCGGCCTCGCGCGGCCGGCCGCGGGCGGTGGCCCAGCGGCCATTGCCGTCCATGATGATGGCGACATGGAGACGATCATGGCCTTGGGTTTGGCTACTACTTTGCATTGCAAAGCGTCCTTGCAAAAAAATGAAAACTGTTTCAGGTGGGCCGCGTCCGCAGGCGGACAGACTGCGCCCGGGTCGCGTCGGCGGCGCCGGCGGCATCGCGCACGACGCGATCGAGAACCTCGATGTATTCAAGGAAGCGCCGGCGGCCGGACGCGGTCATGCGGCACATGGTAAGCGGACGCTTGCGCTCGAACGTCTTGATGATCTCGACCACCGCGGCCTCCTCCAGCACCTGCAGGTGGCGGCTGAGGTTGCCGTCGGTGAGGCCGCACAGCTGCTTCAGGTCCGCGAAGGCCAGGCCCTTGGGATGGACCATCAGCGAGGTGAGGATGCCGAGGCGCGCTTTCTCATGGATCACCCGGTCGAGGCCCTCGTAGGCGAAGGGCGCTTCGTCATCGGCTTTCGACATCATCGTCTCCGTAGGCGACGTGGAGAATGGCAGCCAGCAGGAACTGGCCGATGCCGAAGGGCACGCCCATGGCCCAGGGCGAGAGCGAGCGCGTCTCGGCAGCGAGCATGAGCGCGGCCGCGCCGGCCAGGAAATACCAGGCGCCGGCGATGGCGACGGCGCGCGGCAGGAAGCGCAAGGAGGCGAACAGGCCGAGGCCGATCAGCATCTGCCACAGGCCCGGCAGCATCCAGACCGTCTCCGGCGCGAACCGCAACAGGATCAGGGCGATCACGGCGCCGGCGGCACCGAACGGGACGAAATGCTCGACCGCATTGAAGAGCGCGGCGTCGGCCAGCCCGGCATGGTGCCGGCGGGTACGCGCCAGCATCTCGAGGCCGATGAGGACGGCGGCGACAACCGCGACCGCAACCCACGTGCCGAGGAACAGGATCGCACCCGTGCGGGCGTCTAGCCAGACCGCCTGCACGGCGGCCGTCAGCAGCGCCAGGAGGCCGGTCAGCGCGATGACCCACGGGCCGAAGCCCCGGAACATCGTGCCGGCGGCAAGCTGCAGGCGGATGTTGCCGATGTCCGCCAGGGCCTTGTGGAGATCGCGCATTTGCCAAGACAATTACTTTGCAGTACAGAGTACACTATAGAGCTGGATTTTGGCAAGTTTGGGGCACCGGAGGCGGGATCGGCGGGATAGTTGTGGCGCGGGGAGCCGTTCGCTTCGGATCCCCGCCCCCACGAAGTGGGGGAGGGTTAGGGAGGGGGCATAGCGCTTTGCGCCTCCCCTGCATATGCTCCTCCTGGTACGCTTCGTCTGAAGCGGTGCGCTTCGGAGATGCCCCCTCCCTAACCCTCCCCCACTTCATGGGGGCGGGAATCGAACCAGCCGAACTCCTTGACGCGACACCGGCAATTCTTCAACAAGGTTAATAAGATGCAGAGGTGGTGCCGCCCCCCGCGCGGCCATTGCTGCCTCTGCGTTCCATCCCGATGAGAAGCGAGCGATGACTCCCTGATGAGCGAAGACTCCGTCCAGGCGGCGCGGGCGATGGTGGATGCGGTCTACCGCTCGGACTCGCGCCGCGTCCTCGCCACGCTGATCCGCCTGCTCGGCGATTTCGACACCGCCGAGGAGGCGATGCATGCCGCCTTCGCGGCGGCGGTCGAGCAATGGGCACGCGACGGGCTGCCGGCCAATCCGCGCGCCTGGCTGGTGTCCGCCGGCCGCTTCAAGGCCATCGACGGCATGCGCCGGCGGGCGCGCTTTGATGCCTCGCAGGAGGAGCTGGTGCGCCAGATCGAGGCCGCGGCCAGCGACGCCGCCGAGCGCGAGGACCAGGAGGTCGAGGACGACCGGCTGCGGCTGATCTTCACCTGCTGCCATCCGACCCTGCAGCCGGACGCGCAGGTGGCGCTGACCCTGCGCGAGGTCTGCGGCCTCACGACCGAGGAGATCGCACGCGCCTTCCTTGCGACGCCGCCGACGCTGGCGCAGCGCATCGTGCGCGCCAAGTCGAAGATCCGCGACGCGCACATCCCTTATCAGGTGCCGGAGCTGCCGGAACTGCCGGAGCGGCTGGAGGCGGTGCTGCGCGTGATCTACCTCGTGTTCAACGAGGGCTATTCGGCCTCCGCCGGCGAAGCGCTGACGCGCCACGATCTTTCCGGCGAGGCGATCCGCTTGGGGCGCCTGCTGGTCGAGCTGCTGCCGGAGCCCGAGGCGATGGGACTGCTGGCCCTGATGCTGCTGCAGGAGTCGCGGCGCGCGGCACGCAGTTCGCCCACCGGCGAGCTGATCCTGCTCGACCAGCAGGACCGCTCGCTCTGGCGGCGCGAGCAGATCGCGGAGGGCGTGGCGCTGGTGCAGCGCGCCCTCGCCTCGCGCCGGTTCGGGCCCTACACGCTGCAGGCCGCCATCGCGGCCGTGCATGCCCAGGCGCCCGCCCCGGCCGCGACCGACTGGGCGCAGATCGTCGGGCTCTACGACGCCCTGGCGCGGGCCGACCCATCGCCGGTGATCGAGCTGAACCGCGCGGTGGCGGTGGCGATGCGCGACGGCCCGGCCGCCGGCCTGACGCTGATCGACGCCATCCTGGCGCGCGGCGACCTCGACGACTACCACCTCGCCCACTCCGCGCGCGCCGATCTCTGTCGCCGGCTCGGCCGGACGGCGGAGGCCCGAACGTCCTACGAACGGGCGCTCGCGCTCACGCGGCTGGAGCCGGAGCGGCGCTTCTTGGAGCGACGGCTCGAGGAGCTGCGGGGCTGAGGCCGGGCTGCGGCCGGCCAAGAACTGGTGCGTGCTCTCGCCTTTCGATTGTCATCCCCGCGAAAGCGGGAATCCCCGGCAACTGCTCGGTCGCTTGCCCTGGACCCCGCTTGCGCGGGGGTGACGGTGGAAAAGTCGAAGAGGAAACGACTTGTCGAATCCGGCCACCCCCGCACGACTATCTGACATAGGTGGCCGGTCGAGGTGCGGCCGATCCGCGAGCTGACCGCGGCCTAGCACGGGAGGAGATGCGCGATGTGTCCTGCCTGCCTGACGACCGTGGCTCTGATCGCCGCCGGCGCATCCTCGACGGGCGGCATCACCGCCCTCATCATGCGCACGCTTCGGCATAAGGGGGACGGCGAGGCGAACGACCTCCCCTGCCCTTGCGATGACGATGAGCAGGAAACCACTGCGGAGATACAGCGATGAAGAAGACATACAAGGGCAGCTGTCACTGCGGCAAAGTCCGCTTCGAGGCCGACCTCGACCTCGGTGCCGGCACCGTGAAGTGCAACTGCTCGATCTGCGCGAAGCAGCGGGCGTGGCTCGCGGCCGTCGGCCCGTCCGATGTCCGCCTGCTCGCCGGCGAAGCCGAGCTGGCGGACTACCAGTTCGGGCCGCGGCGCATCCATCACCGCTTCTGCCGGATCTGCGGGGTTCGCCCCTTCGGACATGCCGACGGCCAGAACGGCGGCGCCTTCTATGCCGTCGCCATCGCCGCCCTCGACGGCGTCGACCCGGCGGAGCTTGCGGCCGCTCCGGTGACCTATGTCGATGGGCGCCATGACAACTTCACGGCGCCGCCGGCGGAGACCCGGCATCTTTGAGCCGAAGGGGTGCGATTGACAGATTGGTAAGCAACAACCAACGTAAGTATACGCTTACCACGATGGACTGCTGAGGGAGTGACACCATGGCTACAGTCTCGTTCACCCGCGCGCTGGCGCGTTTTCTCCTGGCGCCGTTCGCGACCGTGGAGGCGGCCACGGTCGGCGAGGCGCTGCGGGCCGTGTTCGTGTCGCGCTCGACCTTGCGCGGTTACGTGCTGGACGATCAGGGCGCACTGCGCCGGCACGTCATCGTCTACCTCAACGGTGAGCCCGTGCGCGATCGCGTGGGGCTGACCGACCCCGTCGGCCCGCGTGACGAGATCTATGTCTTCCAGGCGCTCACGGGCGGCTAATGCCGGGGGCAGCGAGACACACGTATGAAACTCATGTGAGGGAGGAGGGAATGGCGGATCGGATTCATGTCGGCACGCGCAAGGGTTTGTTCGAGATCGCGCGCCGCAACGGGGCGTGGGAGGTCGTGGACGCGCAGTTCCTCGGCGATCCCCTCTCCGCCGTGCTGGCGCATGACGGCTTCGTCTACGCCGCCCTCGACCTTGGCCATTTCGGGGCCAAACTGTGGCGTCGCGACCGTGCCGGGGCCTGGAGCGAGGTGCCGGCGCCGATGTTTCCGGCCAAGCCGGACGACAGCGCGGAGGATCCGCATCCCTGGTCGCTCGGCAAGATCTGGGTACTCGAGCCCGGCGGCGTGCCCGGCCGGCTGTGGGCCGGCACCATGCCCGGCGGGCTCTTCCGCTCCGACGACAGCGGCGAGACCTGGGTGTTGAACGAGCCGCTCTGGCGCATGCCCGACCGCCGCAAGTGGAGCGGCGTCGCCGGCGGCGAGCAGCCGGGCATCGGCTCCGTGCTGGTCGACCCGCGCAATCCCCGCGACGTCCGCGTCGGCGTCTCGACCGCGGGCGTCTGGGCGACCAGCGACGAAGGCGCCTCCTGGAAGCTGATCAACCGCGGCATGTATGCCGAATACATGCCGCCGGAGCTCCGCGAGGATCCGATCTCGCAGGACGTGCACCGCCTCTCGCGCTGCGCCGCGCGGCCGGAGGTGGTGTGGTGCCAGCACCACAACGGCGTGTTCCGCTCGGAGGACGCCGGCGCCACCTGGCGGGAGGTGACGGCGATCCGGCCGGCGAAGTTCGGCTTTGCCGTGGCGGCACATCCGCGCGACCCGAACACGGCCTGGTACGTGCCGGCGACCAAGGACGAGAAGCGCATTCCCGTCGACGGCAAGGTGGTGGTGGCGCGCACGCGCGACGGCGGCCGCAGCTTCGAGGTGCTGACCAACGGTCTGCCGCAGCGCCACGCCTACGACCTGGTGTGGCGCCACGCGCTCGACGTGGACGAGAGCGGCGAGCGCCTCGTCTTCGGCTCGACCAGTGGCGGCCTGTGGATCTCCGAAGACGGTGGCGACAGCTGGACGATGCCAGAGGCGCGCCTGCCCCCGATCGCCTCCGTGCGCTTCGCGCTGGGGTAGCGGCGGCTACTCCGACCCCGCCCGTCAGATGTCGGCGAAGGCCTTCACCTCGGCCTTGCCGCCGGGGTGGCAGACGGCGCCGGTCTCGGCGTCGCTGACGGTCTGGGCGTAGCGCCAGAGGGCGCCGGACTGGTAGTCGGTGCGGCGCGGCTTCCAGGCCTTGCGGCGCTTCTCCAGCTCGGCCTTGGAAAGATCGACGCGCAGGATGCCCTTGATCGCGTCGATGTGGATCACGTCGCCGTCGCGGAGCAGGCCGATGGGACCGCCGACGGCGGCCTCCGGGCCGACATGGCCGACGCAGAAGCCGCGCGTGGCGCCGGAGAAGCGGCCGTCGGTGATGAGCGCGACCTTGTCGCCCATGCCCTGGCCGTAGATGGCGGCGGTCGTGGCGAGCATCTCGCGCATGCCCGGGCCGCCGCGCGGGCCCTCGTAGCGGATGACGATGATGTCGCCGGGTTCGTACTTGCGGCGGCGCACGGCCTTGTAGGCGTCTTCCTCGCAGTCGAAGCAGCGGGCGCGCCCCGTGAAGACCTGGTTCTTCATGCCGGCGACCTTCACGATCGCGCCCTGCGGCGCCAGGTTGCCTTTGAGGCCGACGACGCCGCCGGTCGGCGAGATCGGGTCCTTGGTGGGGCGCACGACGTCCTGGTTCTTCGGGAGGCGGACCTTGCGCAGGTTCTCCGCGATCGTCCTGCCGGTGACGGTGAGGCAGTCGCCGTGCAGGTAGCCGCCCTCGAGCAGCGCGCGCATCAGCACGGGCACGCCGCCGACCTCGAACAGGTCCTTGGCGACGTACTTGCCGCCCGGTTTCAGGTCGGCGATATAGGGCGTGCGTTTGAAGATGGCGCAGACGTCGTGCAGGTCGAAATCGATGCCGGCCTCGTGCGCGATCGCCGGCAGGTGCAGGCCGGCGTTGGTGGAGCCGCCGGAGGCCGCCACCACCATCGCGGCGTTCTCCAGCGCCTTGCGGGTGACGATGTCGCGCGGGCGGATCTTCTGCTTCAGCAGGGTCATCACGACTTCGCCGGACTGCTCGCAGAAGGCGTCGCGCGATTCGTAGGGTGCCGGCGCGCCGGCCGAGCCCGGCAGGGCCAGGCCGAGGGCCTCGGAGACGCAGGCCATGGTGTTGGCGGTGAACTGGCCGCCGCAGGAGCCGGCCGAGGGGCAGGCCACGCTCTCGATCTCGCGCAGCTCGTCGTCGCTGATCTTGCCGGCGGAGTACGAGCCCACGGCCTCGAACACATCCTGTATCGTGATGTCGCGGCCGGCGAGGCGGCCCGGCAGGATCGAGCCGCCATAGATGAACACGCTCGGCACGTTGAGGCGGACCATGGCCATCATCAGGCCGGGCAGCGACTTGTCGCAGCCGGCGAGGCCGACGAGCGCGTCATAGCAGTGGCCGCGCATGGTGAGCTCGACCGAGTCGGCGATGATCTCGCGGCTGATGAGCGAGGATTTCATGCCGGCATGGCCCATGGCGATGCCGTCGGTGACGGTGATGGTGGTGAACTCGCGCGGCGTGCCGCCGGCGGCTTTGACCCCTTTTTTCACCGCCTGAGCTTGGCGGCCGAGGGCGATGTTGCAGGGCGCCGCCTCGTTCCAGGTAGTGGCGACGCCGACGAAGGGCTGCGCGATCTCGGCCGCCGTCATGCCCATGGCGTAGTAGAAGGAGCGGTGCGGGGCGCTCGTCACTCCGACCGAGACGTAGCGGCTCGGCAGCTTGGACTTGTCGAATTTCGACTTGGCGGACATGCGGAGATTCCCCTCGACGTCAGCGATTTCCTGCCGGGCCAGCATAGCCACGCCGTCCGCACGGCTCCAGGCCCTCGAACGGGCGGCGACTAGGCGCTCTGCGGGAGCGCGGCGTCGATCGTGCGCGCGGGTGGAAAGGCGAGCGTGGCGGCGGTGCCGACGCCGATCTCGCTGTGCAGGGTCAGGCTGCCGCCGTGCAGCTCGACGAGCGAGCGCGCCAGCGGCAGCCCCAGGCCGATGCCCTGGTAGGAGCGCGACTGCGGATTCTCGACGATCTGGAAGGGCTCCATGATGCGCTCCAGGTCCGCCTCCGCGATGCCGATGCCGGTGTCGTCGACGGTGATGGTGAGCGCGCGGTCGCGCCCCAGGCCGGCGGTCACGCGCACGCGCCCGCCGTCGGGCGTGTAGGTGACGGCGTTGCTCAGCAGGTTGAGCAGCATCTGCTTCACCATCCGCCGGTCGGCGCGCAGCTGCGGCAACGCGGCGCCGAGGTCCGCGCCCAGCTGCAGGCGCTTCTTCTCGGCGCGCGGCTGCAGCATGGCCAGGCATTCGTCGGCGAGGGGGCGCAGGTCGACCGCGGTCTCGTCGAGCCTGACCTCGCCGGCCGCGATCCGCGACATGTCCAGCACGTCGTTGACGATGGCCAGGAGGTGGCCGCCGCTGGCGTGGATCTGCTCGACGTAGTCGCCGTATTTCGACGGCGAGATCGGCCCGAACAGCTGGTTCTTGATGCTCTCGGAGAAGCCGAGGATGGCGGTCAGGGGCGTGCGCAGCTCGTGGCTCATGTTGGCGAGGAAATCGGTCTTCGCCTGGCTGGCGCTCTCGGCCCGCAGCAGCGCCGCGCGCAGCTGCTCCTCGGTGCGGCGGCGGGCGCGCTCTTCGGCGATGATCCCCTCGGTGGCGGCGCTCATGTAGAGCAGGACGGCGAGCGCCGCGACCAGGGTCGGATCGACCAGCAGCCGCATCCGCAGATAGGCGAGGACGGCAAGGCCGAACACGAGCAGGGGCAGGCCGACGAACAGCGGCAGCAGCCGCCAGCCGCGCCAGCGCCAGGCCGCGGCGATGAAGAGGACGCCGGCCAGGAGCAGCAGCAGCAGTTCGCCGGTCGCCACGTAGTCCGGCCGGTCGAGGAGGTCGCCGTCGAGGATATTCTGCAGCAGCTGGGCGTGGATCTCGACGCCCGACCGGCGGTCGCCCAGCGGCGTCGCGTGATGATCGGCTATCGCGAGCGCGGTCGTGCCGAGGAGGACGAGCTTGCCGCGGAGGATGGTCGGCGAGATGCGGCCGGCGAAGATGTCGGCCGCCGACACGATCTGGAATGAGTGCGGGCTGGCGTAGTGGAGCCTGAGGTTGCCGGCGCGGTCGGCCGGCAGCCGGCGCTCGCCGATGCGCACGCTGTCGATGCCGCCGCCGTCGGCGACGAGCGTGACGTCGCTCGCATGCGCGGCCACGCGGGCCATCTCGACCGCGAGACTCGGAAAGACGCGGTCGCGCACGACGACGGCCGCCGGATTGCGCCGGAGGACGCCGTCGTCGTCGGGCACCAGCGTCACCATGCCGCGGCCGCTGGCGGCGGCGTCCAGCTCCGCGACGTTCGCGATCAGGCTGGCGGAGCGCAGGAGATACGCGCCGGCATCGGCGCCGGCCTCGGCCACGACCGACACCGGCGTGTCGGCGGACCCGTTGCCGATAGCGGCCATCGCCGGCAGCGCGGCGATGCCCAGCACGACCGGGACCTTGGCGAAGCTGGCGGCGAGGAGCGCGTCGTTCGAGGGCAAGGACAGCAGACGGTTGCGGGCCGCCTCGCTGATGATCGGCAGCGCCCGGAGAATCTCCTGCGGCGAGAGGCGATCCGGGAGCGGCAGCAGGATGTCGAACCCGATCACGGCCGGCTGCATGTCGGCGATGGCGCTCGTCAAGCGGGCGACCGTGCTGCGCGGCCAGGGCCATTGTCCGACGGCGGTCAGGCTGGCCTGGTCGATATCGACGACGACGACGTGGCGGTCCTGCAGCGCGCGCGGCCAGGCCGACTGCTCGAAATCGAAATAGGCCAGGCGCAGCCGCTCCATCGTCGAGGGATCGACGATCCGCAAGGCCATCGCTGCGACCAGGACGGCGACGGACAGCCAGGGCTTGCTGCTCCAGCCCGCCGAGACGCGCAGAGCCGTTGGTCGCGTGTTCATCGCGTGTGGGTCCGCCCAGAGCCGCCGCTTTTCCTTAAGTCAACTGGGTTCTGGACCAAATATCAAGCAGTTTCGGGCGATTGTTCGAGTGTTATTGCAGGTGACGTGCAGGCCGCATGGCGAGCGCGGGACCCGGCACCCCTGCCACGATCCGCGTGGGCTGCTGGAGCAATAGGAAGGGCGACACCGGCGAGGTGTCGGTGATGACGAGGTTGAAGGTGGCAGATTCACCCGGATGGACCGTGCCGTCGCGGAACGACACGGAGTCGGTCGGTTCGTCGGTCTCGTTGACGGTGGGGAACTTGTCGGAGCCGAAGGGGTGGCCCGCCGGCGAGCCCTGGCCGAAGGACAGGCCGTCGCCATAGGGACTCGAATGCTGCAGCGTTTCCCGCAGCTCCATCTCGAACAGGTTCCAATCGTCCTCGGTCTTGTTGATGACGATCTTCTTCAGCGCGAAACCGGTGAGGTGGTGGCTGCCGATGCGATTGCCGAACAAGGGCGAATTGCCTCGGATCACCAGCACGGGCTCCTGCGGGCCGGTGATCTCCTCGACCACGACGAACGGATCGGCCAGCGTGCCGCTGCCCGAGGCGCTGATCACCGTGAACCCGCCGAGCTCGTCGCTGAAGGTGATTCCGGATGCCGACTGGGGCGCCGCCGCGGCGCTCCCGCTGAGGGCGGCCGTGGCGAGCACGCAGGCGATCAGCGAGAGGGGAAGCCGCGCGCGCATCTGGCGGCCATTATTCGCCCATGCCAACGGCAGGGTAAAGCGGCGATCGGCTAGGACGACAGCAGGCGATCGCGGGCGGCGGTGAGCTTCTGCAGGGCCTGCCGCGCCTCGGCCAGGCGCTCGCGCTGCTCCTCGATCACCTCGGGCGGCGCCTTGGCGACGAACTGCTCGTTGGCGAGCTTGCTCTCGATCTTGCCGGCCTCGCTCGAGAGCTTCGCGATGTCCTTGGTCAGACGCGCATGCTCCTTGGCGACATCGATGACGTCGGCGAGCGGCAGCATGACTGTGGCTTCGTCGATGACGAGTTGGACGGCGCCCTTGGGCGCTGCGGCGCCGTCGACCACGACCTGATCGAGGCGCGCCAGCCTGCGGATCAGATCCAGATGTGTCGCCAGTCGTTCCCGGCTCGCCGGCGCGGCGTCGCGCATGAGCATCGTGAGCTCCGCCGCCGGCGGGACGTTCATTTCCGAGCGCACGCCGCGGATCTCCGAAATCAGGCGGATCACCCAATCCATCTCGGCGGCCGCGCGCTCATCCACGGTCACGCGCTCGAGGTCCGGCCAAGCCGACGTGATCAGCGGTTTCCCGGCGCCGCCGACCTGCTCCCAGAGCTCCTCGGTCAAGAAGGGCATGATCGGGTGCAGCATGTGGAGCAGCTGCGCCAGAGTCCACGCGGCGGCGGCGCGTGTCTCCTTCTTCGCGTCCTCGTCAGATCCTTCGAAGATCGGCTTCGTGAACTCGATATACCAGTCGCAGAACTCTCCCCAGGTGAAGTGATAGAGCGCGTTCGCGGCATCGTTGAACCTATACCCGGCGAGGGCGTCCTGAACCTGCTGATTGACCAACCGCGTGCGGCCTACGATCCAGCGATTAAGCTTCTGACGGCACGCATTCGGGTCGAACTGCGGATCGAGCGCGCAGTCCTTCCCGAGGCAATAGCGCGTTGCGTTCCACAGCTTGGTGGCGAAGTTGCGGCTGCTCTCGACGCGGTTCTCCGAGAACTTGATGTCGCGCCCTTGCGCCGCCTGGGAGGTCAGAGCGAAGCGCAGAGCGTCGCTGCCGTACTCGTCGATCAGGTCGAGCGGGTCGAGCACGTTGCCCTTGAACTTCGACATCTTCTGGCCGCGCTCGTCGCGCACGAGGGCGTGGATGTAGACCGTGCGGAAGGGTACGTCGCCCGTGAACTGGATCCCCATCATCATCATGCGGGCGACCCAGAAGAAGATGATGTCGAAGCCGGTGACCAGCACGTCGCCGGGATAGTAGCGCTTGAGGAACGGCGTCTCTTCCGGCCAGCCGAGGGTCGAGAACGGCCAGAGCGCCGAGGAGAACCAGGTGTCCAGCACGTCCTCGTCGCGGCGCAGCGGCACGTCCTTGCCGTAGTGCTGGCGCGCGGCGGCGGCGGCCACCTCCTCGCTCATCTCCACGAAGATGGCGCCGTCGGGGCCGTACCAGGCCGGCACCTGGTGGCCCCACCAGAGCTGGCGCGAGATGCACCAGGGCTGGATGTTGCGCATCCACTCGAAGTAGGTCTTGGTCCACTGCTCCGGCACGAAGCGGGTGCGCCCCTCCTCCACCGCCGCGATCGCCGGCGCGGCGAGGGTCTTGGCGTCGACGTACCACTGGTCGGTCAGCCAGGGCTCGAGCGGCACGTTGCCGCGGTCGCCGTGCGGCACCTTGTGGACGTGGTCCTCGATCTTCTCGATCAGGCCCTGCGCCTCCAGGTCGGCGACCACGCGCTTGCGGGCCTCGAAGCGGTCGAGGCCGCGATAGGCCTCCGGCGCGTTCTCGTTGATCGAGGCGAAGCGGTCGAAGATGTTGATGCGCGGCAGGTTGTGCCGGCGCCCGACCTCGAAATCGTTGAAGTCGTGGGCCGGCGTGATCTTGAGGGCGCCCGAGCCGGTCTCGGGATCGGCGTAGTCGTCGGCGATGATCCGGATTTCGCGGCCGACCAGCGGCAGGACCACCGTCTTGCCGACCAGATCCTTGTAGCGCGGATCGTCAGGGTGAACCGCGACGGCGGTATCGCCGAGCAGCGTTTCGGGCCGGGTGGTGGCGATCACGATATGGCGCTCCGGCTCGCCCTTGATCGGATAGCGGATGTGCCAGAGATGGCCCTTCAGTTCGGGGTTCTGCACCTCGAGATCGGAGATCGCCGTCTGCAGCTTCGGATCCCAGTTCACGAGCCGCTGGTCGCGATAGATCAGGCCCTTCTTGTGCAGGTCGACGAACACCTTGCGGACGGCGTGGGAGAGGCCCTCGTCCATGGTGAAACGCTCGCGCGGCCAGTCGGGCGAGGCGCCGAGCCGGCGCAGCTGGCGCGTGATGGTGCCGCCGGATTGCGCCTTCCACTCCCACACCTTCTCGACGAACGCCTCGCGGCCGATCGTCGTCATGTTGGCGCCGCGCTTGGCGGCGCCGGGGCGGTCGAGCACCACCCCCTTCTCCGCCAGCTGGCGCTCGACGACGGCCTGGGTCGCGATGCCCGCATGATCGGTGCCGGGCTGCCAGAGCGTGTCGAAGCCGCGCATGCGGTGATAGCGGATGAGGATGTCCTGCAACGTGAACGTCAGCGCGTGGCCCATGTGCAGACTGCCGGTCACGTTCGGCGGCGGCATCATGATGGTGTAGGGCCGCGCGCGCGAATCGGCGTGCGCGGCGAACGCGCCCGACTGCTCCCAACGCGCATAGTGCTTGGCCTCGACCTCGGCAGGTCGAAACTTCGTTTCCATCATGTCCGGATAGTTGCGTCTGGTCCGGGACGCGTCAACGTCCCTTGGCCGTCAGGCCCCTGCGCTGCTGCGACGCGGCGTTTGCGACTACTCGACCCGTCGAACGACGCGGTCGATGGCCTCGCGCACCATGCGCTCGACGATCCGCGGCAGGTGCTGGTCCAGCCACTGCTTCAGCAGGGGCTCGACCGCCTCGCGCACGACCTCTTCCACGGTCTTGGAGGCGCCGGGCGCGGGCTCGCGCGTGCGGGTCACGCTCTGCGCCAGCTGGGCCAGGGCGGCAGTGGAGGCGGCCAGTGCCTCCTCGGAAACCAGTTCGGGTTTCTTCAGTCCTTCGGATGACACGGGTATCCTCTCTTCCTTCGGTGGTGGCGGTGATGGTGTCGGTGATAACCAGGCGGGCAACTTCTCGGGCGCCGCCTCGGCGGGTTTGGCCGGCGCAGCGGTCTCGATCGGCGCGCTCGGCCTCGCCGCAGGCGGCTCGGGCGCGGGCTGCGGCGTGGGTGCTACGGCGACCTCTGCGGGCGCCGGCGCGGTCTCGATCGAAACCGAAACCATCGAACTCAAGCCGGTGTCGGCGAGCAGGGTCTTGCGCAGCAGGCTGTCGACCGCGGCTTCGTCGGGCGCTGGCGGCGCCGAGGCAGCAGACTGCAGGCTCACGACGCTGCCGTCCTCCTGGAGCATTTCCGTGAGCACCAGCACTTCGGCCTGAGCGACCTCCTCGGGCTTGTCCGCGGCCGGCGGCTGCGAGGGCGCGGGAGAGCCTGGCTCGGCGCGCTCGGGCTGGCCGGCGGACTCCTGCGCGTCCCGTTCTCCCTCGGCAATGATGCGCCGAATGGAGGCCAGGATCTCCTCCATGGACTGTCCGGCTTCAGTTCGGGACTGGCTCATCGAACTCCGTCCCAGCTGCCCCAATCGCCTGGCATGCTACCACTAGAGCCAGCCTCTGGATACGTCAACTCGGGTCCAGCCGAATGCGGCGCACGAAAGCGTGCGCCTTCAAAAGACGAAGGCCGGCGCGCGCTCGAAGCCGGGCAGAAGCGGAACCGCGGCGTCGAACGCGGCGCGGCTGGCGCTGATGCCGGCTTGGTGCGTCATCAGCGTGGCTTGACCGACGCCCGCGGTCCTGACGACAACCGCGAGGCGCCCGCCCTCGGCCAATTGATCCTGGATGGCAGCGGGGACGCGATCGACGGCGCCCTCGAACAGGATCACATCGAACGGGGCCAAGCCGGGGGCGCCTTCGGCCAGGGAGCCCTGAACGAGCGTGACATTGGCGGTGCCGGCGGCGCGCAGGGCCTGCGCCGCCTGTTCGGCAAAGTCGCGGTCGCTCTCGATCGCGACGACACGGCTGGCGATGCAGGCCAGCACGGCGGCGCTGTAGCCGAGGCCGGCGCCGACCACCAGCGCGATGTCGGACGGCCGCACCGCCGCCAGACTCAGCAGTCGGCCGAGGATCATGGGCTCCATCAGGAAGCGCCCCCGCCCAAGCGGAATATCCTCGTCGACATAGGCCACGCTGCGCAGGGCCGGCGGCACGAACGACTCGCGCGGCACCATCCCCATGGCGTCGAGCAGGGCGGGATCCGTCACTCTGTTGGGGCGGAGCTGGCTCTCCACCATATTGCGGCGCGCCGCAGCGTAATCCATCCGCATCCTCTCCCCTACCGTCGGGCGGCGTTATACTGGCACAGGCAGCCGAAGACAATCGATTGGCGAACGTTTGGCGCCTTGCCTTGACCCCCGTTCACCGGCCTGCCTATAACACGGCCTTCCTATGCCTCGACCGGCGCCCGCCGCCGATCGGCCCGGTGGCAGAGTGGCCATGCAGCGGATTGCAAATCCGCGTACGTCGGTTCGATTCCGGCCCGGGCCTCCATGAAATCAACTCACTGGGATCAGGGCGCCGGCGCTGCAGAATGCGTCCCTCACTTGCGCCGGCTGGCCTCCGGCACTCCGGCTTCTTCGAGCAAGCTGGCCAGCCTCCGTTGCGGGCGGCTGGTCGTGACGAAGAAGTGCCGATCATGCCCGCGTTCATCCGGTGGTCGCGATTCCATCTGGCGCACCAGTTCCGCCTGACAATCAAGGACCTCGATCACCTCAGCGGCAATCTGGGCCGCGCATTTGAAGCACCCAACCACGCGCCCATGAATCCAGCAGGGCCATGGTTAAGAATTCGTTAATATCGTTGAACTTGAGGAACCGGCCGCGGCCCTCGCCGGCGACCGCAAGCCGGGGCAGGCTTAGTCCGCCTCCGGGGACTTCCGGCTCGGTGGGTCTTGCAGCGAGGCCGCTGTGCGCGCCGCCTCGTCGAACGTGCACGCCCTGCCGCACGCCAGGCATTCGAGCGTGCGCGGCCGTCGCAGCACGCGGAACGACTGATTTCTGCAATGGGGACAAATGAGCGGCGTGCCCGCCATAGGCAAGTTCCATTACGCTCAAGCCGTTGTTCTCGCCCCGGCAAGGGAAAGTTCGGCCGACTGTCTCAATGTCCGCGATGGGGATTGTTCCGGGCGCCGAAAAAGGAAGCCCCACCGGTCGGTATCGGCGGGGCTTGCTCCACGCGCGGTCAGAATCGGGGGAATAAGAAACCGGCGCGTGCCAAATAGCCGAGGGAAATGATCAACGCCCAATCGTCGCCCTCGCCGTGCCAGCGGTCAATTCGGGGAATACCTCAAGACGACCGAGGCAGTGCCAGCGGGCTCCGCTCGAGCCTGTCCCAAGCGATTCTGGTGCGGATGGGCTGAGCCCGGCCGGCGCGCGCGCCGAAAAGCAAAAGCCCCCGCAGCGAGACTGCGGGGGCTCGGCTTAGCCGATTCCGAAGATCGTTTAGTTTTCGTCCTTGAGCTGTGTTGCCGAATCGAGCGGCGTGATGGCGAGCGTCTTCTGCAGTTCGCCCATGGTCGCCAGTAGTCGGAAGTTGGCGAAGACCTCGGCATACTTGGCGGTGATCAGGTTGTCGTTGGCCAAGTACAGTTCGTTGTCGGCGTCCAGCAGGTCGAGCAGGCCGCGCTGGCCGATCTCGAACTGCTGCTTGTAGACGTCGCGCGTCCGGATGTCGGCCTGCACCTGGCGGCCCAGGATATCGACGTTGCTGTGCGAGACCTCGATCGCGTTCCAGGAAACGCGCGCGTCGTCGGAGACCTTGCGCTCGTTCGTGTGCATGGCGTCGATCGCCTCGGCCAGCCGCCATTTGAACTCGCGGATGCGCGCGGTGTCGGCGCCGCCCCGATAGAGATTGTAGCGGAGCACGACCAGGGCGGAGGCCCCGATTCCGTGCTGCTTGATGCCGTCGACGTTGTCGTCGGCCTCACCGCTCAGCTCCAGACGGATATCCGGATAGAGGCTGGCCTCCTGCTGCTTGATATCGGCTTCGGCCGTCTTCACGTCCTGGCGCGAGAAGGCCACGGTTGGGCTCGCCTCGACCGCCTGTCCGACCGCAGTGTCGACATCCGCCGGCAGGACATCGGCCGGAATCGCCACCTCGTCAAGCGTATCCGGAGCCTGACCCACGACCTTGATGAAATTCGACTCGGCGTCCTTCAGGTTGCCCTGAACCTCGACCAGCGATGATTCGGCATTTGCCAAACGGGCTTCCGCCTGGCGCACGTCCGCGATATTGCCGCCGCCGGCCTGCGCCTTCTGTTGCACCTGACCCAACCGCTGCCGGTGAATGGCCACGTTGTTCTCCGCGAGCTGCACGCGCTCGCGGTGGCGCAAGACGTCGAGATAGGCCTCCACGGCGTCGAGGCCCGTGAACTCCGCACTCTCCTGGACGCGATAGGCAGCCGATTTGACGCGCGAGGTCTGGCGTTCCACTTCGCTTTCGGCGAAGAAGCCGTCGAAGATCAGCTGGCTCAGGGTCAGCGACCCCTCCTTGCGCCAAAGCGTCCGGGTGTCGTTGCTGCCGGATCCCGCACCCCGGGTGTTGGAGTTGTCGGAGTACTCAACCCCGCTTGCGGCCCGCAGATCGATCTGCGGATAGTACAGAGCCCGCCCTTGCCGCAGCTCCTGATCAATCGCGCGGCGATCGTTCGACACCTGACCGACCTTCGGGTTGGTCGAAATCGCCATTGAAACAGCTTCTTGCAGCGACATGGCGCTGGTCGGCGCCGCCGCTCCATCGACAATTACAGCGAGACCGGCCGCCGCTGTCGCCAGCAGGATCCCGCGAAACTTCCGTTTCATGTTGCCCCCATTCACGCTGCGCAGCGTTAGATACCAACCGCTACGTTAAAGCATTTTAACAGAGCGACCGTCGCTTGTCATGCTTTTGATACATCGTTGGATCAAGTTGTAGCAACTTCTTGATATTCGTTAACTAAGTAGGATCGCTCCAGACCCCGCCGGATCGGCCGCCTAGCGCTCCCGCATTGCGGTATCCCGGGCCTTCAGGATGGGTTTCATCAGGTAGGCCAGGACGGTCTTCTTGTCGGTCAGGATCTCGGCTGTGGCAGTGTAGCCGGGGCCGATCGGCAGCGGCTTGGCCTCGGTGCCCAGGTAGTTCCGCTCGGTCCGCAGCCGGACGCGGAAGTAGCGCTCCTTCTTGCCCGAGCTCTGGTCCTCGATGGCGTCCGTGCTGATGTATTCGACCGTAGCCTTCAGGCCGCCATAGATGCTGTAGTCGTAGGTATCGAACTTCACCGTCGCTGCCTGGCCGACCTTGATGAAGCCGCGGTCGGAGGTGCGCACCTGCGCCTCCACCAGGAGGGTGTCCTCGATCGGCACGATTTCCATC
>DATIXH010000004.1:0-10800 GCA_035518775.1 Candidatus Acidiferrum sp. | reverse complement strand
CTTCCACGCCGTAGATCGCAACGTCGCGGTCGTCGAGGAAGGGATGGAACAGGCCGATGGCGTTCGACCCGCCGCCGATGCAGGCGACCAGCGCATCGGGCAGCCGTCCTTCCATCTCCAGCATCTGCTCGCGCGCCTCCGCGCCGATCACGCTCTGGAAGTCGCGGACCATCACCGGATAGGGGTGCGGGCCGGCGGCGGTGCCGATCAGGTAGTAGGTGTCGTGGACGTTGGTGACCCAGTCGCGCATGGCCTCGTTCATGGCGTCCTTCAGGGTCGACGACCCCGAGGTCACCGGCCGCACCTCGGCGCCGAGCAGCTGCATGCGCTGGACGTTGGGCGCCTGCCGCTCGACGTCGACGGCGCCCATGTAGACCACGCAGGGCAGGCCGTACTTGGCGCAGACCGTGGCGGTGGCCACCCCGTGCTGGCCCGCGCCGGTCTCGGCGATGATGCGGGTGCGCCCCATGCGCATGGCCAGCTGGATCTGGCCCATGCAGTTGTTGATCTTGTGCGCGCCAGTGTGGTTCAGCTCGTCGCGCTTTAAGTAGACCTTGGCGCCGCCGAAATGCCGCGTGAGACGCTCGGCGAAATAGAGCGGGCTGGGACGGCCGACATAGTGCTCGTGGTAGTAGCCGAGCTCGGCCGCGAAGCCCTTGTCGGTCTTCGCCGCCTCATAGGCGCGCTCGACCTCCAGGATCAACGGCATCAGCGTTTCCGCCACGAAGCGGCCGCCATAGAGGCCGAAATGGCCGCGCTCGTCGGGTCCGGCGCGATAGGTGTTGACCTGGGTCATCGCTCGCTCAAAAGGCTCACCGGCACGACCGAACCAACGCCGCCGACGCCGGAGGAAGGATATAGAGGGGTTTAGGTGGGGCTGCAATGGCACGGCCGCTGCCGTCCGCTGCGGCGACAGGGCTTGCCGCTTGATTCCACGAGAGAAATTCCACCTGCAATGCTATCCTCGTGCGGCAAGCATAAGAAAGTCCGCGCTGCGTGATCACCCCCCATCTCACCGTCACCGTCATGTGGGCGTCGGCCGGCATCTTCGCGGTGCTGGCGGTCGCCACCGCCGGGGCCTCGACGCTCGCCAGCTGGCGGCCGCAGCGCGACTACCGCGAGCTACTGGCGCGGGTCTGGACCTGGTGGCTGATGGTCGGCGTGTTCGCGATCGCGCTGTTGCTCGGGCGCCTGGCCATGCTGATCTTCCTCGGCTTCGTCAGCTTCCTGGCGCTGAAGGAGTACCTCTCGGTCATCCCGACGCGGCGCGCCGACCGCCGCGTGCTGCTGTGGGCCTATCTGGCAATTCCCGTGCAGTACTACTGGGTCGGCGCCGAATGGTACGGCATGTTCGTCATCTTCATCCCCATCTACATGTTTCTGCTGCTGCCGCTGCCCATGCTGATCATCGGCGAGACCGGCGGCTTCCTGAAGGCGATCGGCACGTTGCATTGGGGCCTGATGGCGACCGTGTTCTCGGTCAGCCACGCCGCCTACCTGCTGGTGCTGCCGGCGTCAGGCAACCCGATCGGCGGAGGCGCCGGCCTGCTGCTCTTCCTGCTGATCCTGACTGAATCGAACGACGTCGCCCAGTACGTCTGGGGCAAGCTGTTCGGACGCCACAAAGTCATCCCCAAGGTAAGTCCGGGAAAGACCTGGGAGGGCTTGGCCGGCGGCGTGCTGACGACGACGGCACTCTCCTGCGCGCTGGCGCCGTGGCTCACACCGCTCTCGCTCACCCACTCCCTCATCGTCGGCCTGCTGCTGGGCGCGGCCGGCTTCGTCGGCGACATCACCATCTCCGCCATCAAGCGCGACCTCGGCATCAAGGATAGCGGCACGATGCTGCCCGGTCACGGCGGCATCCTCGATCGGCTGGACAGCCTCACCTATACGGCGCCGCTGTTCTTCCACTACCTGCGCTATTTCTACTACTGACGGAGCGACGCGTGACGGTTGTGACGGCGGCGCTGCGCTACCTCTTCTTCCTCTTGATCGTGCGTCCGGCCATGCTGCTGGGGCTCGGCGTGAACCTGCGGCATGGCGAGCGGCTGCCCGCCGCCGGCCCCGCGATCGTCGTCGCCAACCACAACAGCCACCTCGACACGCTCGTCCTGATGAGCCTGTTCCCGCAGCGCCTGCTGAAGCAGCTGCGGCCCGTGGCCGCGGCCGACTACTTTCTGAAACGGCGCGACCTCGCCTGGTTCGCGCTCGAGATCATCGGCATCATCCCGCTCATCCGCGAGGTCCGCGCCAGCCACAGCGACCCGCTGGCCGGCTGCGACAAGGCGCTTGGCGAGAACGCCATCCTCATCCTGTTCCCGGAGGGGCAGCGCGGCGAGCCGGAGAAGCCCGCCGCCTTCAAGACCGGCATCGCGCATCTGGCGCGCCGGCATCCCGAAGTGCCGATCGTGCCAGTGTTTCTGCACGGCCTCGGCAAGGTGCTGCCGCGCGGCGAGATCCTGCCGGTGCCGTTCTTCGTCGACGTCTTCGTCGGCGAGGCGATGCGTTGGACCGGCGACCGGGCCTCGTTCATGGCCGACCTCGGCCGCCGCATCAGCGCCCTCGCCGCCGAGGGCAACTTCCCCGCGTGGGAGTAGGTCAGAGCCGCTGCGCCTCGGCCAGGAAAGCCGCGATCTTCGCCGGATCCTTCTGCCCGCGCTCGCTCTCGACGCCGGAGGAGACGTCGACCACGCGCGCGCCCGAGATGCGCACGGCCTCGGCGAGGTTGTCGCTGCTGAGGCCGCCCGACAGCATCCAGGGCGACGGCCAGGAGCGGCCGGCCAGCAGCTGCCAGTCGAACGAGAGGGCGTTGCCGCCGGGCAGCGCTTCCGTCATCCGCGCCGGCGGCTTGGCGTCGAACATCAGCCAGTCGGCGTGGCCGATGTAGCGATCGGCCACGGCCATGTCCGCGGCCTCGGCGACGCTGACCGCCTTCATGACCGGCAGGCCGAAGCGGTGCCGGACGTCGTCGACCCGCGTCGGCGTCTCCTTGCCGTGCAGCTGCAGCATGTCCAGCGGCACGCGCGCCAGGATCTCGGCGATGCGCTCGTCGGACTCGTCGACCAGCACGGCGACCTTGGCGATGACGGGCGGGACGGCGGCGGCGAGCGCGGCCGCGGCCTCCGCCGTCAGTGCGCGCGGGCTCGGCGGATAGAAGTTGAAGCCGACGAAGCCGGCCCCGCCCGCGATCGCCGCATCGAGCGCCGGCCGGCTGTTCACGCCGCAGATCTTCGTGCGCAGAGGCATGGTCGTTCGTTGTCTAGGCGGCCGGCGCCGCGGCGACCACTTCCGCCGCGATGCGGCGCGCCGCCGCCGCCGGATCCTCGGCCGCCGTGATCGGCCGGCCGATGACGAGATAGTCGGCGCCGAGCCGCGCCGCCTCGGCCGGCGTCATCACGCGCTTCTGGTCGCCGGCGGCCGCCCAGGCCGGCCGGATGCCCGGCACGACCAGCAGGAAGCCCGCGCCGCGGTCGGCGCGCAGCGCGGCGATCTCATGCGGCGAGCAGACCACGCCGTCGAGGCCGCAGCTCTGCGCCAGCGCGGCCAGGCGTCGCGCTTGGTCTGCGATCGGCCCTCGCTGCCCCACGGCCTCGATGTCGGACTCGCCGAGACTCGTCAGCACGGTGACGCCGATGATCCGCGGGCGCGGGACGCCGGCCTTGGCGGAAGCCTCGCCGGCGGCGTCGGCCGCGGCCCGTAGCATGGCGCTGCCGCCGGCTGCGTGAACCGTCAGCAGCGTCGGCCGCAGCGGCGTCGCCGCGCGCACGGCGCCGGCCACGGTGTTGGGAATGTCGTGCAGCTTGAGATCGAGGAACAGCGGCCCGCCGGGCGCCGCCACCGCCCGCACCCCGGCTGGGCCGTTGGCGGCGAAGAACTCCAGGCCGAGCTTGATCCCGTCGACCGCCCCGCGCGTGGCCGCGGCCTGCGCGCCGGCGATGGCCATGTCGATCGTGTCGATGGCGAGAAGGATCTGCGTGGCCATGGATGCCGCCTTTCCGATTCGTGGCGGCTTTCTACAGCACCCGGCCGCCTTCGTCAGTAGCCCGCGAGCAGGCGGGCGAGCGCCTCGGTCTCCGCCGCCCCCGTGACGGCATCGGCCACCATTTCGCCGATCAGCGCGCCGAACTTGAAGCCGTGGCCGGAGCACGCGCTGACGATCCACAGTCTGTCCCGTCGCTCCAGCAGGAAGCGGTCGTCGCCCGTCATCGTATAGAAGCAGCTGCGCACGCCCTTCAGGCGGTAGGTGCCGAGGTCGGCGATCACGCTGCGCAGGTGGTTCATGATCTGGCTGGCCTCATCGCCGGCCAGGCCGCGGTCGCGGTCGGGATCGCCGGGGCGGCGATGCGCGGCGACGCCGAACTTGAGGTTGGTCCCGCCGACCGGCGGCACCGCATACACCTCGGCGGGAACGCCGCAGTCGATGATGCTGGGCGCCGTCGCCCAGGTGGCGATCAGGCGCGGCGGCGGGTCGAGATAGAGCAGGGCGTTGCGCACCGGCGTCACGCGGTCGCGGTATTCCGGAAGGAGCCGTCCGATCCAGGCGCCGGCGGCGACCACCAGGGCGTCGGCGCTACGCGTTGTTCCGTCCTTGAGCGTGATGGTGCCCCGCTCCGGATCGATCGCCGTCACGGGGGCGTTGGCATGGCGCTGCACCTGCAGGCCGGCCAGCAGCGCGATCAGGTCGGTCATGATCCGTTCGGCGAACAGCACGCCGCCGCGCCGGGTGCGGATGGCGTAGGTCGCGGGCGTCAGCAGGAACGGCCAGCGGCGCGCCACGTCGGCGCCTTCGAAGCGCTCATAGGGCAGGCCGACCAGGTCCATGGTGCGGCGGGCGCGGTCGGTCCAGTCGTCGGCGCGGGCGGAGATGGCGAGCGCGCCGGTCTCCGCGTAGTGGCGGCGGCCGAGCGCCGTCCACAGCCGCTCCCAGGCGGCGAAGGCGTCCTCGACCATCCGGCAGTAGCCGATCCTGTCGGGATAGAAATAGCGGATCAGCCGGTGCTGATCGTTGGAGGCGCCGGCCGGGTTCGGCAAGCTGGCCTGGTCGAACACCTCCACCTTGTGCTCGGCGCGCGCCAGCGCCCAGGCGGTGCTCAGCCCGACGATGCCTCCGCCGACGACGAGCACGCGCATCGCGCCTCCTGACCCTTGGGCACTCTGACCCCTTGTTCTCCCCGGCCGGCGCTAGCCGCCGGCCACGAGCTTCGTGCGGTGGGCCTGACCGCCGTCGATGGTCTTATGGGGCTGCGCCACCTGATCGCGCCGCAGCTCGTCGATCTGGCGCACGAGCGCCGCGTTCCGGTTGGCATGCTCGCGCAGCTGCCGGCGCCGCCGATGCCCGGTGCTCCAGGCGACACAGATCCCCGCGATGAATCCCGCGAGCAGGCTGACGAGCACGACCGCGAAGACCGGCACCGTCCCCGACCACAGCCCGATATCGATATCGGCAGCCCCGCGGTTGAACACCGTGAACAGGACCGCCGCCGCGGTCAGGACCGCGAACGCGATCCACCAGCCCAATCGCCTCATGGCCGCCTCGCGGGCGGCAGGAGCGGGCGCGCGACACGCACCGGGGAATCAGGATTCCGTCGAATCCTCGCCATCGGTCTCTTTGCCGTTGAGCCGATCGCGGAGCTGCTTGCCGGTCTTGAAGAACGGGATGGTCTTCTGCGAGACCGGCACCGGCGCGCCGGTGCGCGGGTTCCGGCCCAGCCGCGCCTCGCGCTTCTTGATGGAAAAAGCGCCGAAGCCCCGCAATTCCACGCGGTCGCCGCGGGCCAGCGCCGCCGAAATCTCATCGAAGATGGTGCTGACGATGCGCTCGACATCGCGATGGTACAAATGCGGATTCAACTCGCCGATGCGCAGGATCAGCTCCGACTTGGTCATGATGGGCGATCCCCCTGGAAGCCCGCGAATATTTCAAGAATCGATGCCCAAAGTGCCAAACCTGGCACCCAGCGTCAAGGATAACCCTCTCAAATATCAACTGTTTTCCGCGACACCCCCAAAACGACGGAGGGGCCCGCCAGGCAGGCGGACCCCTCGTCGTCGTTCACCGCCGGGGACGGCTCAGGTCTTGGCTTCCTCGCCGGCCTCATCGCCCTTGCCCTTGCCGCCGGCCTTGCCCTTGGCCTTGCCGTCGCCGGCCTCGACCTTGGTTTTCTGCGCCTTCGAAAGCGCGGCGCCGAGGATGTCGCCGAGGCTGGCGCCCGAGTCGGACGAGCCGTACTCGGCCATCGCCTGCTTGTCCTCGTCGAGCTCGCGGGCCTTGATGGACAGCGACAGCTTGCGGGTCTTGGCGTCGATCGCCGTGATCTTGGCATCGACCTTCTCGCCGACGGCGAAGCGGTCGGGCCGCTGGTCGCTGCGCTCGCGCGACAGGTCGGCTTTGCGGATGAAGCCGGTGACGCCGTCGCCGAGCGACACCTCGATGCCGTTGTCCTGCACCTGCGTCACCGTGCAGGTGACCACGTCGCCCTTCTTGTGCTGGCTGGTCGCGGTCGCGAACGGGTCGTCCGACAGCTGCTTGATGCCGAGGCTGATGCGCTCCTTCTCGACGTCGACGTCGAGAATCTTCACCTTCACGACATCGCCCTTCTTGAAGCCCTTGATGGCTTCCTCGCCGGACTTCTGCCAGTCGAGGTCGGAGAGATGTACCATGCCGTCGATCTCGCCGGGCAGGCCGACGAACAGGCCGAACTCCGTGATGTTCTTGACCTCGCCCTCGAGCTCGGTGCCGACCGGCTGCTTCTCGACGAAGCTCTGCCAGGGGTTGTCGAGGCACTGCTTCAGGCCGAGGCTGATGCGACGCTTCTGCGGATCGACGTCGAGCACCATCACCTCGACCTCCTGGCTGGTCGAGACGATCTTGCCGGGGTGTACGTTCTTCTTGGTCCAGCTCATCTCGGACACGTGCACCAAGCCCTCGATGCCCGGCTCCAGCTCCACGAAGGCGCCGTAGTCCGTGATGTTGGTGACGCGACCCGTGTATTTGGCGCCGACCGGATACTTGACCTCGACGCCCTCCCAGGGATCGGCCTCGAGCTGCTTCATGCCGAGGGAGATGCGCTGAGTCTCCGGATTGAAGCGGATCACCTGCACTTTCACGGTCTGTCCGATATGCAGCGCCTCCGACGGATGGTTGATGCGCCGCCAGGCGATGTCCGTCACGTGCAGCAGGCCGTCGACGCCGCCGAGATCGACGAAGGCGCCGTAGTCCGTGAGATTCTTCACCACGCCCTGCAGCACCTGGCCTTCCTTCAGGCTGGCGATCAGGTCGGAGCGCTGCTCGGCCCGGCTCTCCTCGAGCACGGCGCGGCGCGACACCACGATGTTGCCGCGCGAGCGGTCCATCTTCAGGATCTGGAACGGCTGCGGCGTGCCCATGAGCGGGCCGACGTCGCGCACCGGCCGGATGTCGACCTGACTGCCCGGCAAAAAGGCCACGGCGCCCGAGAGGTCGACGGTGAAGCCGCCCTTCACGCGGCCGAAGATCACGCCGCTCACCCGCTGGTTGTCCTTGAAGCTCTTCTCGAGCAGCGTCCAGGCCTCCTCGCGGCGCGCCTTCTCGCGGCTCAGCACGGCCTCGCCGTTCTTGTCCTCCATGCGCTCCAGGTAGACCTCGACCTGGTCGCCGACCTTGATCTCCGATCTCTGGCCGGGCGCGGCGAATTCTTTCAGCTGGACGCGACCTTCGGATTTGAGGCCGACATCGATGAGGGCGGTGTCGCCTTCGATGGAGACGACAGTGCCCTTGAGGACACTGCCCTCGAGGCCGCCGCTGCCGCCGAACGATTCCTGCAGCAGCGCGGCGAAATTCTCTTTCGCGGGTGGGGTACTGGCTGTGGTCTTCTGCATAGCTCGGTGAACGTCCTTTCTTTCCTATTCCGGCCGGGCGGTTGTTTCCGCCGGTCTTGAAAAACATCCCAGGCCCTTCCGGCCCCGAAAGCGGCGGCCGGACGGTAGTCTCTCGTTCCAGTTCTCCAGGGCTGGCTCGCTCCGGCGCCCAGACGCCGGATCGCTATGCCAGCGAGGATACTTTCTCGCCCCGCCAGCGCCGGCCGATGAACGTCACGGCCGCGGCCAAGGCCGCTTCCGTGCTCAATGCGGTGGTATCCAGGACCATCGCATCCGGCGCCGGGGTCAAGGGCGCAACGGCGCGGGACGAATCCCGGGCGTCACGCTCTTTCATGTCCTGCAGAACGCGCGCATATATACTCTCGCCGCTGCGGCCAAGCAACTCCTGGTGCCGCCGTTGGGCCCGCGCCTCCAGGCTGGCGGTCACGAACAGTTTCACGGTTGCGTCCGGGCAGACCACCGTCCCGATATCCCGCCCGTCGAGGACGGCGCCCCGGACCTGGCCGTCCGGCCCGGGCGGCGGAGTGGCGGCAAACTGCCGTTGCAGGCCGAGCAGGGCCTGCCGGACACCCGGTATCGCCGCCACCTTGGAGGCCGCCTGGGCCACCCGGTCGTCGCGTAGGGCCGGGGAGTCTAGCTCCGAGAATTCCAGGGCTTTGGCCGCCGCCTCGGCCGCCCGCGGATCGGCAGGGTCCTGGCCGGCCGCCAGCAGCCGCGCCCCCACCGCCCGGTAGAGCAGGCCGGTATCCAGGAAGGCCAGGCCGAAATGGCGGGCAATGCCGCGGCCGAGAGTTCCCTTGCCGGCCGCCGACGGGCCGTCGACCGCGACGACCAGCAGCGTGCGCGGCGCGGCCGACCCCGCCATCAGGGGGACCCGTCATGCGGCGCGATCTGGGCGCCCAGCCGGTTCATCAGGTCGGCAAAGCCGGGGAAGCTGGTCTCGATCGGCGAGCCGTCATCAACCTCCACCGGCCGGTCCGCCACCATGCCCATGACCAGGAATGCCATGGCGATGCGGTGATCGAGATTGGCCGCGATCGTCGCGCCGCCGCGCGGCCTGGCGTTGCCGCCGCGCACGGTCAGGCTGTCGGGTCCATCCTCCGCGGTCGCGCCGCAGGCCCTGAGTCCCTGAGCGACGGCAGCGAGGCGGTCGCTCTCCTTGACCCGCAGCTCGCCCAGCCCCTGCATGATCGTCGTCCCGCCGGCGCAGGCCGCCGCCACCGCCAGCACCGGATATTCGTCGATCATCGAGGGCGCCCGCGCCGCCGGCACGGTGACGCCGGTCAGGGGCGAGGCGCGCACGCGGATGTCCGCCACCGGCTCGCCCGCCTCCTGGCGCTGGTTCGTGAAGCTGATGTCGCCGCCCATCTCGCGCAATGTCTCGATCAGGCCGATGCGATGCGGGTTGATCCCGACATGGGACAGGGTCACGTCCGAGCCCGGCAGCAGCAGCGCCGCCACGAGCGGGAATGCCGCCGAAGACGGATCGGCCGGCACGATGACGCGCCGCCCGGTGATCTCCGGCTGACCGACGATGGTCGTGCGGCGGCCCTCGCCGGTCATCTCCACGCGCACCTCCACCCCGAAGTGGCGCAGCATCAGCTCGGTATGGTCGCGCGTTGGCTCCGGCTCGATCACGGTGGTCTCGCCGGGCGTGTTCAGGCCGGCCAGCAGCACCGCGGATTTCACCTGCGCCGAGGCCACCGGCAGGCGATAGCTGATGGGCACCGGCTCGGTCGCGCCGGTAATGGCCAGCGGCAGGCGGCAGCCGTCGCGCGCGATGATGCGCGCGCCGATCTCCTGCAGCGGCTTGGCCACCCGCGCCATCGGCCGCCCCCGCAGCGAGGCGTCGCCGGTGAGGAAAGCCGTCAGGTGGTGGGTGGCGAGCAGCCCCAGCAGCAGCCGTGCGCCGGTGCCGGCATTGCCGAGGTCGAGCACGTCCGCCGGCTCCTGCAGCCCGCCGATGCCGCGGCCGCGGACCCGCCAGGTGCCGTCGGCGTCGCGCACGGCGCTGGCGCCGAGCGCCCGCATGGCGGCCGCGGTGCGCAGCACGTCCTCGCCCTCGAGCAGGCCCTCGATGACGGTCTCGCCGACCGCCAGGGTGCCCAGCATCAGCGAGCGGTGCGAGATCGACTTGTCGCCGGGCACGCGCGCGACCCCAGACAGGGCGCCGGTCGGTCGGGACCGCAGCGGTTGCAAGGAACCTCCGAAAGCAAGGGCGGGTGGCGGGTTGACGGCGGCTCTCTAGCACATCCGTCCGGCCCGCGCACGGCCCGCTCAATCCGGAGGATCGGGCCGAATTAATGTTTTGACAGGGGCCGGGCAAAGTGGCAAACGCCTGCCCTTCCGACACCGTTTGTTCCGATGGAGAACCGCCGTGGTAAAACCGGCCTGGGGTATGAAGCGCACTTGCCAGGGCTGCGGGGCGCACTTCTACGACATGCAGAAGGACCCGATCATCTGCCCGAAATGCGCCACCGTCTACGACCCCGAAGCGGTCTCGCGCACCCGTCGCGGTCGCTCGAGCCCTGCACCCAAGCCCGCCCCGCGGGCGCCGGTGCCTGAGGTCGTTGAGACACCCAGCGAGGCTCCCGAGCTGGAGGAGGCCGGCCTGGAGATCGCCGCCGAAGAGGGCGAAGCCGAGGGCGAGGACGTGATCGAGGATACCGAGGACCTGCCGGAGGACGCCGACGAGGTCAGCGAGGTCATCGAGAACGTCGACGAAGAGGAGCGCTGACCGCCCGGCCTTCACGCTTGCTTAAGCTTGGCGCGGCATTTTCCGCTTGAATCGCCGCGCCGGGGTTCCTAGGTTCCAGGCCGGAATTTCGTCCGTCTGCCCAAGCACGACGCGGCGCGCAGTTTTCGGGGCCATAGCTCAGCTGGGAGAGCGCTACAATGGCATTGTAGAGGTCAGCGGTTCGATCCCGCTTGGCTCCACCA
>DATIXH010000003.1:0-7497 GCA_035518775.1 Candidatus Acidiferrum sp. | reverse complement strand
GTCAGGCTGCTGCCGCGCTCCTCAGCAATTGGACCAATCGCCGGCGTAGTAGCAGCCGTTGCTGTCCCCGCCCACCCACGAGCCGGACATGTTGTCGTAGTGGCTCCAGCCGTTCGAACCCTGCTCGCCGCTGCCATAGCGAGAGACAGAGCTGCCCGCGTAGATGTTGCCGACCGGCTGCGGATTGCCCATCACGCCCCAATAGCCCTGGCCGTCGAGCCAGTAGTTCCCGGGCGGCAGGCCGTTCTGCGCCATGTAGATCTGCACGTCATAGGGCGCCGGCTGGCCGTTGATGGTGTAGTAGTCTTGGGCCGTGGCGGGGACGACGCTGAAGGCCAGGCCGGCGGCGATGGCGCCGGCGATGCAGCTCTTCATCATTCTCTGCGGCATGGGGCGTTTCCCGCGAACGAATGGCGGGCCGATTGTTAGTCCGATCGGCGCCCCGCATCTGTGACAGCCGTCACAAATGCCCGACTCAGGAGAGGCCCATTTGCCCCAGGATCAGCCGCATCGGCTCGCTCTTGCGGTCGGCCAGGGCGCTGCAGATGCTCATATGGTTGTGGCCCGCCAGCCCGCGCACGCTGCAGGGAATGCCGCGCGCGCCGAGCGCCTGGCCATATTCGCCGGAATGGCGCGCGTACTCCGCCGATTCCTCGGCGCCGTAGGCCAGGATCAGCGGCTTGCTGGTCGCCGGCAGGTGCCGCGCCGGGCTGTTCGCTTCGACCTCCGCCGGCGTCAGCTGCAGCGTCTCCTGCAGGTAGCAGAGCCGGATCGGCTCGAGGTCGAAGAGCCCGCTGAGCGCGACGCCGCCCTGCAGCAGCGCGCGCGTATCCGGCTCTCCCGCCATCGCCGCCATCGCCGCCACCAGATGGCCGCCGGCCGAGTGGCCGGAGACGAAGATGCGGTTGGGATCGCCGCCGTAGCGCGCGCTGTTCGCATGCACCCAGGCGAGCGCGGCGCGGCACTGCCGCACCAGCTCGCCGATCCGCACCGACGGCACCAGCGCGTAGTTGACGACGATCGTCAGCACGCCGGCCTCGACGAAGCGCTCGGCCACGAACGCGAAGTCGGCGGCCTTGAACGAGCGCCAGTAGCCGCCGTGATAGAAGACCTGCACCGGCGCCGGCCTTCCGGCCCGCACCGGCGTATAGATGTCGAGCACCTCGTCGGCCGACGGCCCGAAGGCGACGTCGCGCTCGCCCGGCAGAGTGGTCCGTACGCGCGCGCTCTCCTTCTGCCAGCGCGCGACATGGTCGGCGAAATCGGGCACGCGCAGCTGGTTGTTGTATTGCAGGTCGAGCGCGGCGCGGTCGTAGCTCAGATAGATCGGATCGGCTGGCATGCCACTCTTCCCCTCGTTTGCTCCGAAAGCAGCTTGCGTCAAGCGGCCGAGGGAATCTACCGGAGCTTGCAGCAGCTCTGCGAAAAGATGATGGCTCGTGCGACGTGACCGCCGATCGCGGCTCTTGCTGCAGCGCACTGTCGATCACACATTCGCCCTGAGGCGCGCTCTCTTGGAGAGCCAACATGAGAATCCCCATGCTTGCCCTGGCCTTCGGCGTCGCGCTCGCGCCGGCCTTGCCGGCGCGCGCCGAGATCCTGCAGGGCGATCGGTTCATCACCGCGATGAAGGACAACACCGTGTCCGGCAAGACCGACGCCGGTACGACCTATAATCTCTATTTCCTGCCGGGCGGCGCGGCCACCTACAGCGACGCGCTCGGTCACCATATCAACGGCGGCTGGCGGCTGGACCGCGTCGGCGATGTCTGCGTGAGCTGGCACGGCACCACGGCCCTGGCGAACGCCTGCTATCGCGTTAGGGCGAACGGCAGCGATGTCTACTGGTGGAACAAGTCGGCGCGCAGCAACGAAATCTTGCGCGGCGCCGTTACCAGCGCGTTCCTTCCGCCCCACTAGCCACGCGGCGCCGTCGTCCGCGCGTCTCCCCTGCGATGGAACTCGCGGGTCGCTTGTGTGTTGTAGCAACGCAACGACGGGACGGAGCGGACGATGCGAGTGCACGGAGTCCTCGCGCTCGTAAGCGCTATCGGCATACTCTCGGCTTGCTCGAGCGAGCCGCGGCAAGTCGGCGCGACGGCGCCGACCGTGACCTATTCCTATCGCAACGCGGCCGAGCTGCGCGACGCCAAGGACAAGGCAGACGATTGGTGCTCGGACCGCTACGGCGGGAGCGCGCGCCCAGCCGAGCGGTGGCCCTCGACGAACGGCGAAGTCACCTTCGTCTGCGTCGCGGACTAGCGGCAATCGCCGCTCAGTTCTTCGAATCTTTCTGCTGCTGATACCACATCGGGTAGGGCGGCGGCTTCCGACCGGATCCCGAACCAGGTCCCGGTTGGCTCGGTGGCTGATTGCCCGCGATCGGCGGGCGGGGCGGCGCGCCGTCGGTTACACCACTGCCGCGAGGAGGATGGTCGCCCTGGTCGTGGTCGTTGTCATCGTCCCAATGGTGATGATGGTGGTGATAGTTGTAGCAGCTATAGGGCCAGCAGGAGTCTCCATAGTATCCGCCATAGCTTCCATAGCCGCCACCATAGCCGTAACCATCGTCATACGCGCACCCTGCCAGCAGGGGCAGGGCGAACGTGCCCGCGACGCCGGCCAGCCGGACCGTCGTCAGGCGAAACAGAGTCATCGAACGCTCCACCGCGCGCGACCGCGCCGCGAAGGATTCGCGGCCATGTCTTGCGTCTACCATATCATGTGGGGTCGGCCGGCGTCGGCAAAAAGAGCCTGCCGCCAATATGGTTAGCAGGCCGGCCTGCCCGAGCGTCAATCCCCTGGCCGCTCGGAGAGCGTGACGCCCAAGGCGGCGATGGTGACCCAGGCGACGGCGAGTGACAGCCGCAGGCCGATCGCCTGACCCAGGCAGACGGCGCCGACCAGCGCGCCGATCGCCGGCTCGAGCGTCACGAGGATGCCGTAGGCCCGCGCCGACATGCGCTGCAGCGCCTGATACTCGAGCGCCATCGGCAGCACGGCGCTTAGCAGCGCGACCGCGAGCGCGCCGCCGACGTCGAAGGCGCCGGCGCGCAGCATCGTTCCCTCGGCGACGGCGAACGGCAGCAGCATGGTCGTCGCCGCCCACAGGCCGAGCGTCAAGCCGTCGATGCCGTCGAAGGCGCGGCCCGCCCGTTTGGTGAGCGGAACGAAGGCCGCCCAGCCGGCGGCGGCCAGCGCGGCAAGGCCGAGGCCGAGCGGATCGAGATCGCCGCCCACCACCGGCGTCAGCAGCCCGATGCCGAGCGCGCCGATGCCGATCCAGAGGAAGTGCAGCGGGCGATGCGAGGTCGCCACCGCGACGCCGAGCGGCCCCAGGAAGGTGATGGCCGAGGCGATGCCGAGCGGAATGCTCTGCAGCGCCAGGAAGAACGGCAGCACCATCGCGGCGTCCGCGACACCGAACAGCAGGATGAGCAGCGCGTGCGCACGCCAGCGGCGGTCGAGCTTCGGCCGCGCGAGTGCGGTCAGCACCGCGGCCGAGAAGACGGTGCTGGCGAAGGCTGTCCCCGCCGGCCCGAGGCTTGAGAACAGGACAGTCGCCAGCGCCGAGCCGAGCTGCACCCCCAGCATCGCCAGCAGCAGCAAGGCCGTCGGCGGCAGTCGTCCGAAGGTGCGCGCGATGGGAGGAGCGTCGCCGCCGAACGGCAGCCGCTGCGGCCCGCGCGGCTCCGATTGGGTCAGGACCATCTGCACCGTCGCACGCCGTCCTCCATGTCGGACCCGTTCATCTCTCGAGTACGCCTCCGCTGCAAGCCGCTGCGATCGTCGAGCAACCCTTTGTCGTCGCGGCGCATTGGCGTTCGACGGCCTTGCGCGCCGAGAAATCGGTCTTGCCGGTGGCATAGGTGGGACTTCCGCTGCCGCTGCCATAGGCGACGCATACCGTCTCCGGCCCCATATCCACGAGAACGGCGCAGTCGGCGGCGTCGCAGCGCTGCAGCGCAGTTTCCCGCGCCATCGGCCGGTTCTCCATGTCGCTCGCCAGGCCCCACTTGTCGAGCGTCGGCGAGTAGGCGAGGGCGCCGTGGCGCGAGTACATCGCCGCGGCGATCATCGCCCGAATCTGCTCGTCCGAGAACTGCTCCCTGGGCACGAGGTCGCGCATCGCCCGGAAGATGTGCTCCGCCAGCGGATCCTCCGTCAGCTTTCCGAAGGGCGAGAATGTTCCCGTGGCCTGCTTGCCCGCGGCAATGATCCGGCAGTCGCGGCCGCCGGCCTCCCGGCAGGCGTCGAGCGCCAGTTGCCGTGGCGGCGTCCGCTGCGGACACAGACCACCGGGGCAATAGCTGTAGCCATACCGCTTGCCGTCCGCCGACAGCGCGAAGAACTGCGGCTGCTCCAGCGTCTGATAGTGTTGGAACGCGGCGAGCGCATCGCGCGAGATCTCGACCTCGTCTGCCGCGGCGTCGCCGATCGCCCACGCCGCGACGATGGGCATTGCTGCGAGCAGGAGGAAGATGCTGCGACAGAGTCGGCCGCTCACGTCCATCGAAGCGTTCCCCGATGTGCAAGAAGGAAGAGAACCCAGTCCCCTCTTGTGAAGATATCCTATCTCGAAGGTCGGATGGAGAACATGGACTCGTAGCATGCGCGCCGCCGGTCAGGTCACGCAGAGATACCGACATTCCCAAAGTGACGGTTAGGAAGGGAAAATTATCCTGACGCTACCGCCACGGATGTTGTCGCCTTCGTCGAGTCCGGGCAGGATAGACGAGTCGCAATCATGCCGTATCGGACGCTGGAGGACCTATGCGCTCGCCTCTGCCGTTGTTGCTTGCCGGGGTGATCACAATGCTGGCCGTTCTCGCGTCGCCGCCCTTGCAGACGCGGGCCGACGAGCCCCTGGTCATTTCGCCGGACGTGATGGCCGATTTCGCGCAATACAAGGCGCTCAGGAAGCCGCTCTACTTCGCCGTTTCCAAGGACGGCCTGTTTTCCTGGTACACCTACTGCATCGACTACAACTGCCAGGCAGGCCAGACCTATCGGCGCGACGTCCTTGCGAACTGCGCGGATGAGGGCGGCACGGAGTGCGTGATCTTCGCCGTCGCCGACAAGGTGCAGGTCGAATACCGGGTGGGTGACCCCACGGCCATGGCGCCTGCGGCGACCGCGCCCTGCACGATCGACAGCTTCGCGCCCAGCTCGCCGGGCGCCGTGCTCATGGCGCCCCTGCGGCCCGCGCCATGCAAGGATTTCCGGCGATTCGGCTTCTACCAGGATTTCAAGGCGTTCGCGACCACCGACCTCGCGAAGTTCCGGAGCGCGCGCGGCTGGGCGTCCCACTATGACACGCCCGAGGAGGCCATCGCGGCGGCCATGGAGCAATGTGACAAAAGCCGGAAGTATCTGGCGATCACCGAGCCCTGCGAGGTGTTCGCGCTCGGCGACATCATCGTACGCGGCATGACCGACGCCCAGAAGCGCGCCGCCGCTGCGGTCTACAAGAAGAACAAGGACGCGACCAACGCCGACCTGCCCCCGGGCTGAGGCGGAGGTTTGGCTCACTCCGCTTTCAGTCGCTGGCGTAGCGCCGCCAGCTCGCGATAGATCGGCAAGAGCAGCTTCGGGTTCGCCGCCGGGTTGGCGCCGCTCGGGTTCGGCGTCACGAAGATGCGGGTCGGCCCCAGCCGTTCGGGCTGCAGGCCGACGGCGATCTTGGCGCGCGGCCTGTCCGCATGCGCCAGGAACAGGCGATAGCCGCTCGTGCCGTGGAACCAGGCGATGAGGGGCGCATGGCGCAGCAGCTTCTCCTGCAGCGCGGCGGCGCCGCGTCGGTAGTCCGCCTCGGTGAGGTCGGCGGCGCGTGCGGTCGCCCGCTTCACCAGGTCCGTGAAACCGATACGGTGCTTGCGGAACAGCAACTCGACCCCCTCCCGTGACGGTGCCACCGGCGGCTCGACCAGCCCAGACCCATTGAGCGCCGGCCAGAACCGGTTGCCCGGCCGCGCGAAGTAGAACCCGCGCTCGACCGAATAGAGCGACGGATTGATGCCGATCGAAACGATGTCGAGACCCGGCGCGAGAAAATCAGGGAGGGTACGCTGCTTCACGGCGCTGCCGACGGCACACCATAGTACCAATCCGCGAAGGGGTAGCCATCCCACGGCTCCCGTCCGGCGAAGCCGAGAGCCAAGGCGATACGGTCCCAGAGAGTCATCTCTGCTCCCTCCAGCTCGCGCACCGCCTCAGCGGCCTCTTCTCCGCGCCGAAACCGCTCGATAGCGAGGACGAGCGGGATACTCAAGCGCCGGTAGATCAACGGCGCAGTGTCGCGCGCAATCTCTCGTGCGGCATCGAATCTGCCGAGAACGGCAGATATGGCTCCCAGCTCCTCTCGCGCCCGCACAGTGGCGGCGGCGGAACGCGCCTCTTCGAGGCAGCCATCAAGCCATAGCGCGATATGCGGCGCCGATGCGGCACGGCTGCGGACTCGGTGCATGATCACATCTTCGCTGTAGAGCGGATACAGATCTTCTAATTGCATGGTCGCCGACGGCGCGGCCTTCAAGCATTGCGGAACGACGTCTGAGATCATTAGGCGTCCTACGCGGCGCTCATCGCGGATGCCCATCCATAGTCGCTGGATGCGGGCGTCGATCTCACGCTCGTTCAACAGCCTGGCAACATCGCCGAGCATCTGACGGTAGGAGATGTCGTGCCTGTAGACACTGTGCTCACGGTCGAGCTCATCCGCACAGGCTCTCAGCTGCTGTCGCGCGGCAATATTGTCCTTGTGCATGCTGCTGCGGACCCCTGCCTCGGAAGAGCCGCCCTTTCGGCAAATCACTCTGGCATTCGCATGATACGCGCGGCATAGGCGGAGTCCGATTAGAGTTGACGGATACCGAATGTTCCTATAATGTTCTAAATCTGTGGCAACCTCGTTGCCGCTCGGTCTTTGGCATCGTGGATCAGTCTGGTTTGAAATGCGCCTTTTTCCGAGGTCGGGCGAGGCGATCGGTCGAGGGCCTGTGAACAAAAGGGCCTCGCCCGACCCTTGGCCCGATGTCAGATCACCGCTTGGCATGGGGTCCATCGCTCGGATTGTTGTACAGACGCCTGTAGGGGCGGCCCACGTGGCCGCCCTTTCCTTGCGGCAAGGTGGTGCCGGTTCTTCCTTCCTCGGCGTCCCTGCGATGAACCTTGTCCCCGCGGTGAACCTTCGGACGCAAGAGCACACTCTCCGCTGGGCATGGGGTCCTTCGCTCGTTCTTGGACAGGTGGGGGCAGGCCCGCGTGCCCGCCCACCACCGGGCGACCGCTACAGGCCTGTCCGCTCGGGTCGATCTCCGCTGGCCATGGGGTCCATCCGCCTAAATGCAGTCGACTGCCCGCGTTCTTCACGCCCCGACGGGTATCCACCACTCCCGCCCGCGCGGCGTGCTCACATATTCCGGCCAGCGGTAGTGGATGGGCGCCTTGAAGTTCTTGCCGAGGAGCGGCGGCACCCAGGTCTTGCCGCCGATGCCG
>DATIXH010000002.1:0-12695 GCA_035518775.1 Candidatus Acidiferrum sp. | reverse complement strand
CGGCGGCTTCCCGCTCGGCCTCGCCTTCGACCGCGCCGGCAATCTCATCTCCTGCGTCGGCGCGATGGGACTCTATTCGATATCGAAGACGGGCGAGGTAACCAAGCTGTCGGCCGAGACCCAGCGCTCCTGGACCTCGATCGTCGACGATGCGCGGCTGCGCGACCCCAACGACTGCGACATCGCGCCCGACGGACGGATCTTCTTCACCGATTCGACGACGCGCTACGACGCCCACGAATGGGCGGTCGATTCGATCGAGAGCCGGCCGACGGGGCGGCTGCTTTGCTACGACCCGAAGACGGGCAAGACCACGACCGTGCTCGGCAACCTGCGCTACGCCAACGGCGTCTGCCTGGCGCATGACGGCAAATCGCTGTTCCTGGCGGAGTCCTGGGCCTGCCGCGTGCACCGCTACTGGTTCGACGGGCCGAAGGCCGGCACCTTCGAGTGCGTGATCCGGGACATGCCGGGCTACCCCGACAACATCAACCGCGCCTCCGACGGCAACTACTGGATGGCCTGGCTCGGCATGCGCACGCCGAGCTTCGACCTGGCGCTGCGCCACCCCGGCATGCGCAAGCGCATGACCCGCCAGCTGCCGCAAGACGAGTGGCTGTTCCCCAACATCAATACCGGGGGCGTGGTGAAGTTCGACGAGAGCGGGCGCATCGTGGAGACGCTCGGCGATCTCACGGGCGTCAGCCATCCCATGGTCACGTCGATGCGCGAGCATAAGGGCTGGCTCTATGTCGGCGGCATCCTCAACAACCGCGTCGGCCGCTACCGCATTCCCGGGGCTGACCCGGCCTGGACGGGACCGACCTCTTACTGGGGCGCGGGCACATGAGGCTCGACTCCCTGCTCGACTGGTTCCGCGGCCAGGCGGTCACCATCCCGCCGATGGACGGCGCACTCCGGCCCAACACGGCGCTCGACGATCAGGCCGCGCTGCTGTTGGAGACGGCCCAACCGGACAACCTCGCATTCGACGGACGGGCGGTCCTGTTCTCGAGCGGCCGAGAGCTGCATGCCCTTGGCGGCGGTGTCCTCGGATCGTTCGACACGGCCATCTCCGCGCTGACCTGTGGACCCGATGGCACGACAGCGGTCGGCCTCGATGACGGGCGCATCCTGTTCAAGGGTGGAGCGCGTGACGGGCAGGCCTTGGGACCCGCGGATTTCGGCGGGCTCGCCTGTCCGACGGCGCTCGCTTTCGCCGACGCCAATGCCCTCTTCGTCTGCCAGGGGTCGTCGGCCCATCGCCCGTCCGACTGGGTCGTGGATCTCATGAGCAAGAATGCCCACGGCTCGGTCTGGCGCGTCGACCTCGCCGCGGGGCGCTGCGAGCGGCTGGCCGGAGACCTCGCCTTTCCCTATGGCGTCCTCCCGGATGCGGCGGGCGGCGTGCTGGTGGCCGAGAGCTGGCGACATCGTCTCCTGCGCCTCAAGCCGGGTGGCATCGAGCCGGTCCTGACGAAGCTGCCGGGCTATCCGGCGCGGCTGGCGCCGGCGGCCGACGGCGGTGCCTGGCTCTGCCTGTTCGTGCCGCGCAACCGGCTCATCGAGTTCGTCCTCGAAGAGGATGCCTATCGCGCCGACATGATGCGGGACGTGGTGCGGGACTACTGGATCGCGCCGGCACTGTCCTCGGGCGCGCAGTTCCTGGAGCCGCTGCAATGCGGCGGCGTCAAGACCATGGGCATCCACAAGCCGTGGTCGCCGACGCGCTCCTACGGCCTGCTGGTGCGGCTCGACCGCAACTTGCGGCCGGTCGCCAGCTTCCACAGCCGCGCCAACGGGCGGCGGCACGGCATCACCAGCGCGCTCGAGCGCGACGGGCGCGTGCTCGTGACGTCGAAGGGCGGCAACGCCATCCTCGGCCTGGCGGTGCTGCCGTGACGCCGATCATCGAGATGCAGAAGGTCACCAAGGCCTATCACGGCGCGCCCGCGATCCGCGACATCGACTTCGACCTGCGGCCGGGGGAGATCCACGCGCTGCTGGGCGAGAACGGCGCCGGCAAGTCGACGCTCACCAAGATCATGGCCGGCGTGGTGGAGCCGACGGCGGGGCGCATGCTCTATCGCGGCCAGCCCGTGCAGTTCGCGACCCCGTCGCAGGCGCTGGCGGCCGGCATCGCCATGGTGTTCCAGGAAACCAGCCTGGTGCCCTCGATGACGGTGGCGCAGAACCTCTATCTCGGCAGCGAGAGCTTCCTCAACCGCCTGCGCGGCGTCTACATCTCGGCGCAGCAGTTCCTGCAGTCGCTGAACTTCCCCGTCGATCCGACCGCCACCGTCGCCAGCCTCGGCACCGCCAAGCGGCAGATGGTGGAGATCGCGCGCGCGGTGAAGCACAACGCCGCCGTCATCATCTTCGACGAGCCGACATCGTCGCTGACGCCGGAGGAGAAGCGGCATTTCTTCGCGCTCATGGGGCGCCTGAAGCAGCGTGGCGTCTCCATCGTCTTCATCTCGCATGCGCTCGAGGAGGCGCTCGCCCACTCCGACCGCATCACCATTCTGCGCGACGGCGAGCGGGTGGTCACCGACGACACCGCGCGCTTCGACCGCGACAGCGTGATCCGCGCCATGGTCGGGCGCTCGCTCTCGACCGAGATCTACAAGGCGCGGCGCACCGCCAACCAGCTGCGCCCGCGCGGCGAGATGGCGCTGAGCGTGCAGGACATCTCCATGTCCAACGTCGTGCGCAACAACTCCTTCTCGATCTATGACGGGCAGATCACGGGCGTATTCGGCCTCATCGGCTCCGGCCGCACCGAGACCTTCAAGATCGTCGCCGGCATCTACAAGCGCGACTTCCTGCACGGCGGCGCGGTCGAGCTGCGGGGACGCCCGGTGCGCTACCGCGTGCCGGCGCCGGCGGTGAAGGACGGGATCGTGTACGTGACCGAGGACCGCAAGACCGAAGGCTTCTTCGAGACCATGTCGATCGCGGAGAACCTCTATTCCGGCCTGCTGGCCGCGGGGCTCAACAAGGCCGCCCTCGTCAGCCGCCGCGAGATGCGGGCGCTCGCAGCCGAGTGGCGCGGCAAGCTCAACATCCGCGCCATCACCGACAACGCCAAGGTGATCGAGCTCTCCGGCGGCAACCAGCAGAAGGTGGTGATCGGCAAGGGCCTGGTGCAGAAGCCGCGCGTGGTGATCTTCGACGAGCCGACGCGCGGCGTCGACGTCGGCGCCATCGCCGAGATCCACCACTTCATCAACCAGCTGGCCGACGACGGCCTCGCCGTGGTGGTGATCTCCTCCTACCTGCCGGAGATCATGAACCTCTCCGACCGCATCCTCGTCTGCCGCCAGGGCCGCATCGTCGAGGAGCTCTCCCCGGAGGACGCGACCGAGGAGAAGATCATGTACGCGGCGGTGCACTAAGCAGGGATTCGTTGCGACGCGACACACTCTAACTTGTCATTCCCGCGAAAGCGGGAATCCAGGGCAACCGTTCCATTGCTCGCCTGGACCCCCGCTTTCGCGGGGGTGACAAGCGTGAATGTGGACCTTCAAGCAAATGCTGCTTAGGCACTACGGCAGCGAGCGGATGTAGGCCAGCAGGTCGTCGATCTGCTCCTGGGTGAGCGCGAACTGCGGCATCTCGACAGCCTCGTGCTGCTTCAGATGGCCGCCCTCGAACACCATGGTCAGGTCCTCCGGCGGCTGGGTCTTGTGCAGCCGCGCGAACGGCGGCGCCTTGGCCACCGGGCTCGGCCCCTCCCCGCTGATCGCATGACAGCGCGCGCAATACGCCGTCGCCAACTCGCGGCCCGCGACGAGGTTGTCGGAAGCCCGGGCAGCGAGCGGGGCCGCGAGGCCCAGCCCGACGAGCAGCGAGACGATCATTGGTCTGTGGGTCATGCCGTCGCCCTTTCACGGCCGCGTCAATGAGACATCAGGACGGGAACCATCATCTGATGCAGCAGGGTGCGGCTGACCCCGCCCACGATCGACTCCCGCAGGCGCGAATGGCCGAAAGCGCCGGCCACTACGAGATCGGCGCGGATATGCTCGCAATGCGCGAGCACGACGTCGCCGATCGCCATGCCCGCGCTCGCGATGGCCCGCGCCTCCGCCGCGATACCATGGCGCCGGAGATGCGCCGCCGCCGATTCCGCCGATTGTCGCACCAGCTCGCCCGGGTCCACGGACAGGACGGTCACGGAGGCGCCGCCGGCGAGCAGCGGCAGAGCGTCGTTCATCGCGCGGCCGGCGCCGGGACTCCCGTCCCACGCCACCAGGACGGTCCGGCCGATCTCCTTCGGCAGGTTCGCGATCGGCAAGCCGAGCACCGGGCGCCCGCAGGCCACGATCACCTCCTGCGCCCGGAAGCCCTGTTCGTCCGGAACCCCGGTGTCGGGATTTCCCAGTCCGAGAACGGCGAGGTCGACCGTGGCAATCTGCGCGGCGATGTCCGCTGCGACGGGCTCGCCGCTCAGCAGCCATCGGCCGCCGAGGCCGTGGCGCTTCAGGTTCGCCTCGAACCTCTGCTCCGTGCTGGCCGCGACGTCCTCGGCCGACGCCGTCTCGCCGCCGGCGGCATCGACCAGTTCGCCGACCGTCGGCGCCACATAGTAGCCGACAACATACGCGCCGAAACGGCACGCCAAGCCGATCGCCAGGTCCAGGCGCTGCCGGCCTGGACGAGAGGGATCAATGCTGACGACGAGGTCCTTGATGGCCATGTGCCTCACCGGGAAAATGCCGTGCCAGACGAGACTACCCAATCCGGAATGGCGCGGAATTGACACAGATCATGCGATTTCCCTCGGAGCCGGGTGCCAGAGGCGGACGCGCCAGACGCGGTGCAGCTGCCCCTCCACGACGACAATCGCTTGAACGGCTTTCAAGCTTTTCTCGTTTGCGGCGCGCGCGACATTGACCCCATATCCACGGCGCGCAATCGCCGAGGCCAGAAAACCTCCCTTTGCTGCGCCTCGTCCTCGGGGCGGGACCGTCGCCGACACACGGCGGTCCCGCCCTTTCTTTCGCGCCTGATCAAAAGATGAGCAGCGGGAACGCGACTCGAACGTGCTGGCGTCCGGCAAGGCTTGACTTTCGGCGGCGCCAATCGTAAATGTGCTGCCGTGGTCATTTGAGCCGACCGGCTTGCAGCCACGTTAAACAAGTTGCTAAAAGGTCGGGAGTCGGAACCCCGGTCTTTGGCATTTCACGAATGCGCCGGGGTATTTTGTTGCCCTCGCGCCGGGATGGAATGAGGGCCAAAGTGAACATCACTCCGCATACCCTTCGACTGCGACGACGAATCGACATCTCGGTCGATCGGGCCTCGCGTCGTGGCTTCGGACGGCCGTCCGAGGCCATATTTCTGTCATCGACGCGCGCCGCCGCGCGTGTCCTTTCCAGCCGTCGCTGACGATCTTGCTGCCGCCCCCTGCCGCAAGGAGAAGTCGCCCATGAAATCCTTTCGCCGCCTGCCTCCGCTCAACGCGCTGCGCAGCTACGAAGCCGCCGCGCGCCATCTGAGCTTCACCAAGGCCGCCGGAGAGCTGATGGTCACGCCCGCCGCCGTCAGCCATCAGGTGAAGATGCTCGAGGACCATCTCGGCGTCGCGCTGTTCCAGCGCATCAACCGGCAGCTCGTGCTGACCGAGGCGGGCGCGGCCTGCCTGCCCGGCATCCGCACGGCGTTCGAGGGCCTGTCGGCGGCCATCGACACCATCAGCGTCGCCGGCCGCAGCGGCGTGCTGACCGTGAGCGTGGCGCCGTCCTTCGCCAGCAAATGGCTGCTGCCGCGGCTCGAGCGCTTCAAGGCCATGCATCCCGACATCGACGTGCGCGTCTCCGCCTCGATGCAGCTGGTCGACTTCGCCGGCGGCGAGGTCGACGTCGCCATCCGCTACGGCGCGGGCCGCTATCCCGGACTCAGATCGGAGCGCCTGATCAGCGAGGCCGTGGTTCCCGTCTGCAGCCCGAAGCTGCTGGAGGGGCCGAATGCGCCGCGCACGCCGGCGGACGTGCGCTTCCACACGCTGCTGCATGACGACAGCCCCGACGACGACGCCTCCTGCCCGACCTGGGAGATGTGGCTGAAGGCGGCGGGCGCCGAGGGCATCGATGCGACACGGGGGCCGCGCTTCAACCAGTCGAGCCTGGTGCTGGAAGCAGCCGTCCTGGGCCAGGGCATCGCGCTCGCGAAGTCGACGATCGCGGCGGCCGACCTCGCCGCCGGGCGCGTGGTGACGCCGTTCGAGCTGTCGCTGCCGCTCTCGCTCGCCTACTACGTCGTCTATCCCGAGTCGAAGACGCTGACGCCCAAGGTCGGCGTCTTCCTGCGCTGGCTCAAGGAGGAGGTGGCGCCGCCGGCGCAAGCGAAGGCGCCCCCGCGCCTGCTCGCCGTGCCCGACAACCGCAACCGGCGGCCCGCGATCGACGGCATGAAGCCGCGCCAGACCTTCGTTCCGGCACCGGCGGCGACGCGGCGCGCGACGGCGTAGGATCTGCGCACAGCGCCATGTCACTACTTCTTCCCCTCCCTTGCGGGAGGGGAAAGTCTTTTATTGGCCGCACTTAGCGCCGGCGGAATGACAACGTCGGCGTAATGCCGGTCGGTCATCTTGCAGGGGTTGTTTACCGAGTCCGGCGGCGCGGTTAGCGGACTGTTAACCATGAGCGCCGGCGCTCCTCCTGCCGATTTCACAATGACTTAGGCCGACCGATGACCCCTGCTCCCACCATCCCGTCGTTCCGGGCGCTGACCGACAGGCGCGTGCGGATCAAGGCTCTCAACATCGGCGCCAACGACAACGACGGGCATGCGCCGCCCTACGCGGGGCTGCTGGCGGCGGGCGACGTGGACGTCGTGGGCTTCGAGCCGAACCTGAAGGCGCTGGCCGAGCTCAACGCGCGCAAGGGTCCGTGCGAGACCTACCTGCCCTACGCGATCGGCGACGGCGCGCGGCATACGCTCAACCTCTGCTTCGCGCCGGGCATGACGTCGCTGCTGAAGCCCAATCCGGCGGTGCTCAAGCTCTTCCACGCCTTTCCCCAATGGGGCGAGATCCTGTCGACCGAGACGGTCGACACCGTGCGGCTCGACGACATCACGGAAACGGCGGGCGCCGAGCTGCTCAAGATCGACATCCAGGGCGGCGAGCTGATGGCGATGCGCCACGCCGAGGCGCGGCTGCGCGACCTGCTCGTGATCCATACCGAGGTCGAGTTCCTGCCGATGTATCTCGACCAGCCCCTCTTCGGCGATATCGACCTGTTCCTGCGCCAGCACGGCTTCGTCTTCCATCGCTTCGAGCCGACGGTCAGCCGCGTGATCGCGCCGATGCTGATCAACAACGACGTCTATGCCGGCATGAGCCAGCTGCTGTGGGCGGACGCGATCTTCGTGAAGGACTTCACGCGGCCGGAGCTGCTGACCGACCGGCAGATGCTGAGCATGGCCGCGATCATGCACGACTGCTACCGCTCGTTCGACCTGGTGCTGCGCCTGCTGCTCGAGCATGACGCGCGCGCCGGCACGCAGCTCGGCCCCACCTACCTCTCGCGCCTGCGGGCGCCGCGCGACAGCAAGGCCGCCTGAGGACCGGGAGCGAAGGCGGCGCCGTGAACAGCTCCGTACCGCACGCCCGCTCGCCGCACTACACGGCGCTGCGCTGCCTGTTCGTGGTGTGCCTGCACCGCGGCGTGCAGCTGAAGCCCGAGAACTTCACGGAGGTGAAGGAGTCGGACACGCTCGGCTCGGTGCTGCGGGTCATGCAGAAGGTGGGCTTGCGCGGCCGCGTGCTGCCGCGCTGCAAGTGGAAGAAGCTGATCGGGCTCGGCTACGCGTTCCCGATGATGGCGCAGCTGAAGGGCGGCAACTGGGTCGTCCTGCTCAACACGGTCAAGGGCGAGGACGGGACGGCCGTCACGGTCCTCGACCCCGTGAGCGCCGACGAGCGCGCGACCGTGATGTCGCGTGCGGCGTTCGCCGAGAGCTGGTCGGGCGCGCTGATCCTGTGCAAGCGCGCGCGCCAGCCGAGCGACGAGCACCAGCCGTTCGGCTTGCGCTGGTTCCTGCCGGAGCTGCTGCGCCACAAGCGGCTGTTCCGCGACGTGGCGGTGGCGGCGACGATGTCGGCGGTGATCGCCTTCGCGACGCCGCTCATGTTCCAGATCCTGATCGACAAGGTCATCACCCACCGCAGCTATCAGACGCTGGCCGCGCTGATGCTGATCTTCGGCGTGCTGACCTTGTTCGACGGCGTGTTCAACTACACGCGCCACTACCTCATGCTGTTCATCACCAGCAAGATCGACGGGCGGCTGGCCTCGCGCACCTTCCGCCACCTGCTGAGCCTTCCCCTCTCCTTCTTCGAGGCGACGACCGCCGGCGTGCTGGCGCGCCACATGCAGCAGACCGAGACGATCCGGCAGTTCCTCACCGGGCGGCTGTTCCAGACGATGCTCGACGCCATGACGCTGCCGCTGATGCTGGGCATACTGCTGCTCTACAGCGCCAAGCTCACGCTCGTCGTGCTGGGCTTTTCGCTCGTGATCGCGGCGATCATCGCCGTCATGGTGCCGACCTTCCGCCGCCGCCTCGAGCAGCTCTATCAGGCCGAAGGCAGCCGGCAGGCGCACCTGGTCGAGACCATCCACGGCATGCGCACGGTCAAGTCGATCGCGCTCGAGCCGGTGCGGATGACCGCCTGGGACGAGAAGGTGGCGCGCGGCGTGCAGCGGCGCGCCACGGTCGGCCGCATGTCGGCGCTGGCGAGCGTGCTGACGCAGGGGCTCGACAAGATCATGCAGATCTCGGTGCTCGGCCTCGGCGCGGTCGCCGTGTTCGACGGCACGCTCAGCATCGGCGCGCTCGTGGCCTTCAACATGATCTCCGGCCGCGTCACCGGGCCGCTGGTGCAGATCGTCGGGCTGATCAACGAGTATCAGGAGACCGCGCTGGCGGTGAAGATGCTGGGCACGGTCATGCAGCATGCGCCGGAGCGCGATCCCAAGCATGTGGGCATGTCGCCTGTCATCGCCGGCAACATCGAATTCGCCGACGTGAGCTTCCGCTATCCCGGCGCGGCCGCGCCGGTGCTGGATCGCGTGTCGTTCCAGGTCGGCCAAGGCCAGGTCGTCGGCGTCGTCGGGCGCTCCGGCTCCGGCAAGACCACGGTGACGCGCCTGATCCAGGGCATCCAGACGGCGCAGGACGGCGTGATCAAGCTCGACGGCATCGACATCCGCCACATCAACCTCGCCCATCTGCGGCGCCACATCGGCGTCGTGCTGCAGGAGAACTTCCTGTTCCGCGGAACCATCCGCGAGAACATCGCCGCCGCTCGTCCCGACGCGGCGCTGGCCGAGGTCGTGGAGGCCGCGCGCATGGCCGGCGCCGACGAGTTCATCGACCGGCTGCCGCTCTCCTACGAGACCGTGGTCGAGGAGAACGGCGCCAACTTCTCCGGCGGCCAGCGCCAGCGCATCGCCATTGCCCGCGCGCTGCTGACGCGGCCGCGGCTGCTGATCTTCGACGAGGCGACCAGCGCGCTCGATCCCGAGAGCGAGGCCATCGTCCAGGAGCATCTGGGCGAGATCGCCCACGGCCGGACCTTGCTGATCGTGTCGCATCGCCTGACCTCCCTCGCCCATGCCGACGCCATCCTGGTGCTGGAGCGCGGCAAGGTGATCGACTGCGCGCCCCATCCCGTGCTGCTGCAGCGCTGCGAGACCTATCAGCGGCTGTGGCGGCAGCAGACGGCGAGCGTGCAATGAAGAGCCTGCCGCCACCACCCGCCCGCGGCCTCCTGCCGGCCCTGCCGCGGCGCCTGCGCCTGTGGCGCAGGCAGGGCGCCGTCGCGCAGCCCTGGCCGCAGCAGGATTTCCTGCCGCCCGAGCCGGATCTCGAGGACACGCTGGCGGAGACGCCGCCGCGCTTTCTGCGCAATACCCACTATACGGCCGTCGGGCTGTTCGTCGCGCTCACCGCGATCGCGTCGCTGGTCAAGGTGGACATGATCGTGGCGGCGCCGGGTCGTCTGGTGGCGGATTCGCCGACCATCGTCGTGCAGCCGCTGCAGATCTCCATCGTGCGCGAGGTGCGGGTGAAGGCCGGCGACGCCGTCCACAAGGGCGACGTGCTGGCCAAGCTGGATCCGACCTTCACCCAGGCCGACAAGGCCGTGCTCACGGCGCAGCAGAACGCGCTGCTGGCCCGCGTCGCCCGGCTGGAAGCGGAGTCGAACGGCGGGGCTCTGCAGCTGGAGGACGTCGGCCCGGACCAGCAGATCGAAATGGCGCTCTATCGCCAGCGGCAGGCCGAGTACAACTCGCGCCTGCACGCCTTCGACGAGGACATGCTCCGCTACCAGAGCGCCATGGCGGCCGCGCAGGAGAGCCGCGATTCGCTCGTCGCGCAGCTGGAGATCGCGCGCAAGATCGAGGCCATGCGGGCCAAGCTCTACAAGCAGCAATACGGCTCCGAGCTGAACTACATGGACGCGCAGGTGACGCGCATGCGGACCGAGCGCGACTACCAGGACGCCAACAACCGCTTCAACGAGGCCCAGCACCTGCTGAACTCGACGCAGGCGGACCGGCAGGCCTATATCGACGGCTGGCGCCGCGCGGCGGTGGAGGAGCTGGCCAAGGCCCGCACCGACGCCACGATGGTGGCGGAGAGCCTGGCCAAGGCCGTGCGGATGAACGACCTCGTCGTGCTGACCGCGCCCGAGGACGGCATTGTGCTGGAGGTGGCGAAGCGCTCCGTCGGCTCGGTGCTGCAGGAGGCCGAGCCGCTCGTGACGATGGTGCCGACCGGCACGCCGCTGATCGCCGAGGTCATGATCAATTCCTCGGACGTCGGCTATACCAAGCTGGGTGACGAGGTCGTCATGAAGGTCGATGCCTTCCCCTATCAGCGGCACGGCCTGCTGGAAGGCCGCCTGCGGGCGGTCGGCGAGGACTCCATTTCGACCAACGCGGGCGCCGTCGCGTCGAGCGCGGCGCTGCCGGTGCCCGGCGTCGTCCATCGCAGCCAGGTGGCGCTGAGCGACACCCAGCTCCACGATCTGCCGGAGGGTACGCGGCTGATTCCCGGCATGACGCTGACGGCCGAGATCAAGGTCGGATCGCGCAGCGTCATCTCCTACTTCCTCTACCCGCTCATGCGCGGCTTCGACGAGAGCATCCGCGAGCCGTAGGGCATCTACTCACAAACGGCCGCCGCTGTTCACCTGCCCGTCCGCAAGGCACCAACGGCGGAACCTATGCAGGGATTCATTCATCACGACACACTGGCATTGTCATTCCCGCGAAAGCGGGAATCCAGGGCGACCGCTCCATCGCTTGCCCTGGACCCCCGCTTTCGCGGGGGTGACAAACTCAAATGTGGCACCTTCAACGCAACCCTGCTTAAAGCAAATAGCGGCGAGGGCAGAGGCTGACCCGAAACGGACCTCGCGCTGTCGGGTTCGGGCGCAAATAGCCAAGGTGGTTGGAACACCGCGTGGCCAGGCCGTCCTTCGCCCCCGACAACCAGCTTGGTGTTGCTATATTGCGGTACGTGTTGTGATGACTCAGCAAGGTGTGACCTATGGCGAGAGAATTAGAAGGCAAGGTTGCCGCCGTGACCGGGGCTGCTTCGGGCATCGGATTGGCTAGTACCGAGGCGATGTTGGCCGCAGGCTCGCGCGTGGTGATGGTCGACCGCGATGAGGCAGCACTGAAAGCGCTCTGCAACAAGCACGGCGACGCAGTAATCCCGCTCGTCGTCGACCTGCTCGACCCAAAGGACTGCGCCACACTGCTGGCGAGAGTCCTAGAGAAGGCAGGTCAACTCGACATCTTGCATGCAAATGCGGGCACGTATGTCGGCGGCGACTTAGTCGATGCCGACACTGGGGCTATCGACCGGATGCTGAACTTGAATATCAACGTCGTGATGAAGAATGTGCACGACGTGCTGCCTCACATGATCGAGCGTCGGACGGGCGACATCATCGTCACGAGTTCCTTGGCGGCCCATTTTCCGACGCCGTGGGAGCCGGTCTATGCATCGTCCAAGTGGGCAATCAACTGCTTTGTTCAGACGGTCCGACGCCAAGTCTTTAAGTATGGCATTCGCGTGGGCTCAATCTCACCCGGCCCCGTCATCAGCGCACTGCTCGCGGGCTGGCCGCCGGAGAAGCTGAAGGAAGCCAAGGAGTCGGGAAGTCTGCTGGAGGCCAGCGAAGTGGCGAACGTGGTGATGTTCATGCTGACGCGGCCACGCGGCACGACAATTCGCGACGTGGTCATGCTGCCTACTAACTTCGATCTTTAGGGGGCATTCTCATCCAAAGACGTGAGAAAGAGGCGCGGCTCGCAGTTGCTCCCCGTCTCTACAAACCCACCACCTCGAAGTGATCAACGGGGCTAGGTACGACAGCTCTCGAAGGCCAAGCTGACGTTGTGTGGACGTCGTCCCGACCGGCACTTTTGACCCTTACCGGACTCGCCATTCGATCGCCCCGGACCTAGGATTTGGCGGTCGTAGCGATCTTGCCAGGGCAGCCGGCCACCGAACGTCGCCTCGCTGCCATCCTTGCCGCCGATGTTGTCGGCCATAGACGGCTAATGGAAGCCGACGAGGCGGGCACGCTCGCCACGGTCAAGGCGCGACGCAAGGGGTGCTGGAGCCGCTCGTCGCCAGGCATAGGGGCCACATAGCATGACGTC
>DATIXH010000001.1:0-2312 GCA_035518775.1 Candidatus Acidiferrum sp. | reverse complement strand
GTGTAGTCCCGACCGATCTCATTCCTCACATTCGCTGATCGTTTCTAACGCGCCGGTTTCGCGCGACCGTTCGCGTTCGTTCCTCTCCCTCCTGCGACTTATCGGCGGCCGTCGAGTCTGATCCGGCCGCTCGACGGCCCTGCGCAGGCCGCCATCCCTGATCCGCAGAAACATAGCGTCCCGCGCCGCGGGCGCCGCAGGAGAGAGACCATGACCACGATGCCCATCCACAAATACCGCGCTTTCCCGCCCATCGACCTGCCCGACCGCCGCTGGCCGGCGCGCGTCATCGACAAGGCGCCGATCTGGTGCAGCGTCGACCTGCGCGACGGCAACCAAGCGCTCATCGATCCCATGGGGCCCGAGCGCAAGCGCCGCATGTTCGACCTGCTGGTGAAATTGGGCTTCAAGGAGATCGAGGTCGGCTTCCCCGCGGCCTCGCAGACCGATTTCGATTTCGTGCGCGAGATCATCGAGGGGCGGCGCATCCCCGCCGACGTCACCATCCAGGTGCTGACGCAGGCGCGCGAGGACCTCATCCGCCGCACCTTCGAGGCCATCCGCGGCAGCCGCCGCGCCATCGTTCACGTCTACAACTCGACCTCGACCCTGCAGCGCCGCGCCGTCTTCGGCCTCGACGAGGCCGGCATCACCGCCATCGCCGTCAACGGCGTGAAGCTCATCAAGGAGCTGGTGCCGACCGTGCCGGAGACCGAGATCGTGCTGCAATATTCGCCAGAGAGCTTCACCGGCACGGAGTTGCCCTACGCCATCGAGATCTGCGAGGCGGTGATGGACGTCTGGCAGCCGACCCCGCAGCGCAAGATGATCTTCAACCTGCCCTCGACCGTCGAGATGGCGACGCCCAACATCTTCGCCGACCAGATCGAGTGGTTCGGCCGCAAGATCAGGAATCGCGACAGCTTCGTGCTCAGCGTTCACCCCCACAACGACCGCGGCACCGGTGTGGCCGCCGCCGAGCTGGCGCTGATGGCCGGCGCCGAGCGCATCGAGGGCACCCTGCTGGGCAACGGCGAGCGCACCGGCAATGTCGACGTCGTCACTCTGGCCCTCAATATGTTCACGCAAGGCATCGATCCCGCGCTGGAGATCCACGACATCGACGAGATCGTGAAGACCTTTGAGCACTGCAACCAACTGCCCGTCGATCCGCGCCATCCCTATGCCGGCGAGCTCGTGTTCACGGCCTTCTCCGGCTCGCACCAGGACGCCATCAAGAAGGGCTTCGCGGCCCAGGCCAAGAGCAACACCGGCCTCTGGGAGGTGCCGTACCTGCCGATCGATCCCGCCGATCTCGGCCGCAGTTACGAGGCCGTAATCCGCATCAACAGCCAGTCCGGCAAGGGCGGCGTCTCCTACATCCTCGAGCAGGGCCACGGCCTGCGGCTGCCGCGCCGGCTACAGATCGAATTCGGCCAGGTCATCCAGCGCATCGCCGACGAGACCGGCAAGGAGCTGCAGCCCGCCGACATCTGGCAGGCCTTCGAGCGCGAATATCTCGACGGCAACGGCCGCTTCCGCTTCGTCGAGCACCGGACCGCGCCCAACGTCAACGCCAGCGACGTCCGCCGCCTCGCCGCCGTCATCGAGGACGGCGGCCGCTCGCGCGCGATCGACGGCGTCGGCAACGGCCCGATCGACGCCTATGTCGACGCCCTCCGCACGACCTTCGGCCTCGACATCCGCCTCGCCGACTACAGCGAGCACGCCATCACCGGCACGACCAGCGAAGTGGGCGCCGCCGCCAGCGCCGCGGCTTACGTCGAACTCCGCCTCGACGGCGCCAGGCCCCTCTTCGGCGTCGGCATCAGCCCCAACATCGTGACCGCCTCGCTGCAGGCGGTGACCAGCGCCGTGAACCGGGCCCTGCGCATGCCTGACGCTCTCTGAGAATCAGGACCCGGGGGCGACTCCAGGTGGTCGGCCCCTGGGCGAGGAGGGATCTCTATGGAACCTGATTCTCGCCCCGCGCACAATTCATGAACGGGTCGATGTCGAGCCGCGGCTGGAACCTTCGTCGGCGCGCGCGGCCTGCCATTCGGCCCGCCGCCGTGCTATGCGATAACGGGCATCGCAGCCTGAAGGAGTCCTCTCCGACCGTGACCATGGACACCACCGCCGAGGCCCCACCTAGGCCGGAGTTCCTGGCACTCGGCGGCTTCTACAAGAGCGAGCTCGAGCCCTGGCTCGAGGCCCATGAGGGCCGGCGGCAGAGGGCTCGCCTCCTGCGCTGGCTCATCATCGGCGGCGGCTTCGCGGCCCTGGCGGTGGCGGCCGGTTATGTCCTGACG